>CAZYPO010000034.1:0-24292 GCA_964649225.1 uncultured Gemmatimonas sp.
ATGGGCGATGAGGGACTTGAACCCCCGACCTCGCGCATGTGAGGCGCGCGCTCTAACCAGCTGAGCTAATCGCCCGGAATTGGGAGGCGGAGGTTAACTCGAACCGCGTGAGCGGTCAACGGTGACCAGCGGCCGCCGACTATCTTTGGGCCGTCATGCCATCCCGCCAGCTCAGGATCGAGACGACTCGGGGCAATCTGGTCGAGTCGGCGCATCGCGTCGCGGTGGCCGTCGTCGATGCGACCGGTAATCTGCTCGCGGCCTCGGGTAATCCCGACCTGGTGACCTGGTGGCGCTCCGCGGCCAAGCCGTTTCAGGCCCTTCCCTTGATAGACGATGGTGCCGCGGACGGCTTCCAGCTCAGCGACGAGGAGCTCGCCCTGACCTGCGCCTCGCATTCGAGCGAGCCGCGGCACCTTGACGTCGTGTCCGCGTTCATGGCGAAGATCGGGATCACCGATCAGCAGCTCTCCTGCGGAGTGCACACGCCGCTCTCCCCCGTCGTGGCGCAGGCGGTGAGCCGCGGGACGCTGGTGCCCACCGCTCGCTGGAGCAATTGCTCCGGCAAGCACACCGGGATGCTGGCGCTGGCCAAGCACCATGGCTGGCCGCTCGAGGGGTACCACGCCGCCGGTCATCCCGTGCAACTGCGAATCCTCGAAGCGGTCGCTCGCTGGACCGGCGTCCCTGCTCCCGACGTCTTGCTCTCGATCGACGGTTGTACGGCGGTGTGTTTTGGGCTCCCGCTGCGCGCGATGGCGCTCGCCTACGCGCGGTGGGGAGCGTCCAGCGCCGCGGCGCCCAGCCGGCTGGTCGCGGCGATGACCGCGCATCCCTTCCTCGTGGCGGGCACCGGACGGCTCTGTACCGATCTCATGCAGGCCTGGCCCGGCCAGGTCGTGGCCAAGGTCGGCGCGGAAGGCATCTACTCCGCGGCGCTGCCCACGCTCGGGCTGGGCCTTGCGCTCAAGGTGGAGGACGGTGATACGCGCGCCGCGAGCCTGGCCTTGCTCGAAGTGCTGGCTCAACTCCTGGCGCGCGTCGCGCCCGAGCTGGCGGACTTCTCCTCACCCGAGCTGGCGCGACATGGCCGCCAGCCGATCCAAAACACGCGCAGCACGGTCACCGGGGAGCTGCGGGCTGCCGGCCGGCTGCGCTTCTTCGCCGCCTGAGATAGCGGAATGGTTGCCGCGGATGGGCCGTCGTTCATGAGCTTGGAGCGCCTCGACCCGGAGACCCGCGCGCTGATCGCGTTTGCCGCCGCCGTCGCGACCGGCCAGCAGTCCGCGCTGGAGGAGTGCGGCCGAGCCTGCCTCAGCGCCGGCGTTCCCGCGGAGTGGATGGACGAGCTGCTGCTGCAGTCGGTCCTGATGGTCGGCTGGCCGCGCGCGCTCACTGCATTCGCGCTGTGGCGGCGCCTCGGCGGCCCGGGCCTGGCTGAGGGAGAGGATGCTACCGACTACCGCCGCGCCAGCGAGTGGCAAACGCGGGGAGAGGCCGTGTGCCGTGAGGTCTATGGAGAGAATTATGCGCGGTTGCGCGAGAACGTTCGGGCGTTGCATCCGGCGCTCGATGCCTGGATGATCACCGAGGGATACGGGAAGACGCTCGGCCGCCCGGGTCTCGACCTGGCGCGGCGGGAGCTCTGCGTGGCGGTCCAGGTCGCCATCCAGGGCGCGGAGCGGCAACTGCACTCACATCTCAAGGGGGCACTCAATGCCGGTGCATCGGTCGCCGCGGTGACGGAAGCGCTGGAGCTGGCCCGGCCGCGGCTCGGCCCGCGAGAGGCGGAGCTCGTTGTGTCGCTGTGGAACCGGATCCGCGCGTGAGCTTCATCGATCGCGCGGTCGTCCGTGTGGTGGCCGGCACCGGTGGCTCGGGCGCTTCGTCCTTCGCGCGCTACAAGTACGTTCCCAAGGGCGGACCGGACGGTGGTGACGGCGGTCACGGCGGCAGCATCCATGTGCGCGGTAATGCGAATCTCTCCACCCTGCTCGACTATCGCTATCGCACCAGCTGGAAAGCGGAGCGCGGCCAGCACGGAAAGGGAAAGACCCAAACCGGCGCCTCGGGCCAGGATCTCTACCTGCCGGTCCCGCCCGGCACCGAAGTGCGCGATGCCGCTACCGGAGCGTTCCTTGGCGAAGTGATGCATGAGGGCGATGAGCTCCTCGTCGCGAAGGGCGGACGCGGTGGCCGGGGCAACGCCCGCTTTGCCACGGCCACGCACCAGGCGCCGCGAGAATGGGAGCCCGGCGAGGAGGGGCAGCAGCGTCAGCTGGAGCTGGTGCTCAAGCTCATCGCCGATGTGGGCCTGGTCGGCGAGCCGAACGCGGGCAAGAGCAGCCTGCTCGCGGCCGTCTCCGCCGCCCGCCCCAAGATCGCCGACTACCCATTCACGACGCTGGAGCCCAATCTTGGCGTGATGGGCCTGAGCGACTCGCGCTCCGTCGTGATCGCGGACATTCCGGGCATCCTCGAGGGTGCTCACCTCGGCAAAGGCCTCGGCCTCAAGTTCCTGCAGCACATCGAGCGGACCCGGGTCCTGGCCTACCTGATTCCGGTGGACAGCGCCGATCCGCAAGCGGTCTACCAGCGGCTGCGGGATGAGCTGCGTGCCTACAGTCCGGCCCTGCATGAGAAGCCCCATCTGATCGTGCTCTCCAAACGGGACCTCATCCCGGCAGACGCCGCTCTGCCTTCACTCGAGGCGCGGGAGGCGCGGGCAGTGCTTCCGCTCTCGAGCGTGGCCCGCAGCGGCCTCGAGCAGTTCACCGCCAGGGTTTGGTCGCTGGTCGAGGAGGCAAGACGTCAGGACGTCACGGAGGAGGCCGATGCCTGAGTGGGATCCTGGCCAGCGCGAGGCGTACATTACGCTCGCGCTGGTTCCGGGCATCGGCTTCGCGCGATTCGGTGCCCTGCTGCAGCGATTCGAAACCCCGAGCGGCGTCCTTGCGGCGCCGCTCGCGCTTTTGGGCACCGTGCCCGGGATGTCGCTCGCGGCGGCCACCGCCATCACCCAGGCGGATCGCGCGGCCGGCGGGCACGCCCTCGCCGAACTCGAGCAGGCCGGCGGCTGTCTTCTGCTGCCGGAGGACTCGAGGTTTCCCTCCGCGCTTCGAGACATCCCCGAGCCGCCGACCTGTCTATTTGTGCGGGGGAATCTCGAGTTGCTCGCGCGGCCCGCTGTGGCGATCGTGGGGAGCCGGGATCATTCCCAGTATGGCGCGGAAGTGTGCCGTGGCCTCGCGCGGGCCGCGGCGGAGGCCGGATTGGTGGTGGTGAGCGGGATGGCACGAGGCCTCGATGCGGTTGCGCACACCGGAGCGCTGGAGGCTGGCGGCGCCACCATCGGCGTGCTGGGCAATGGAATCGGCGTCATCTACCCCGCGGCCAATCGCCAGTTGTACGAACAGGTCGGACAGCAAGGACTCTTGCTCACTGAATTCCCACCCGGCGAGCGCCCCCATGCGGGCAGCTTTCCGCGCCGGAATCGGCTGATCAGCGGCTTGGCGCGGGTAACGGTCGTGGTGGAGGCGGCGGTCACCTCCGGCACCCTGCAGACCGTGGCGTGCGCGCAGGAGCAGGGCCGGGATGTGCTTGCGGTTCCGGGGCCAATCACCAGTCCGGTCTCCACCGGCACCAACGGCCTGATCCGTGACGGGGCGGAGCCGTTGCTCGAGCTGAGGGATCTGCTTCGGCATTTCCCCGAGGTCCCACGCAGCGCGGACGGCCGCCGTGCCGAGTCCGACGGTATCGCCCCACCGCTCGAGCGGAAGCTTATCAACGCGCTTTACCGTGAGCCGCTGCAGGCCGAACGCCTGGTCGAGCTGGCAGGCGCGCCGGTGGCGGAAACGCTCGATGCCCTCTCCGCACTGGAGCTGCGTGGGATGGTGACGCAAGAGGACGGTGGCCGGTATCGCCTGGTGCAGGACCGCTTGTTTCGCTGAGACGCGGCCATATTCCCCCGGTGCACCTCTACATCCACGTTCCCTTCTGCGCCCGTCGCTGCAGCTATTGCGATTTTGCCATCGCGGTGCGGCGGCAGGTACCGTCGCAGGCCTATGCCGCTGCGATTCTTCGCGAGTGGGCCGGTTGGCAGGAGCATGCGGTGTGGCTCGAGTCGCCGGCCGTGGAGACCATCTATTTCGGCGGAGGGACGCCTTCGCGACTCGCCGCCGATCAGCTTGCCGCGTTGCTGCGCCGGTTCCGGCGGGATCGTGCGGTCGTCGCCGAAGCCGAGATCACCCTCGAGGCCAATCCCGATGACGTGACCCCCGCCAACGCGGCGGCGTGGAGCGAGGCGGGCGTCAACCGCGTTTCACTGGGCGCCCAGTCGTTCTCGCGCCAGGCCCTCGACTGGATGCACCGCACCCACAACGAGGCCCAGATCGGGAACGCGGTCCATACCCTGCGCTCGGCGGGGCTGCGCAATCTCTCACTCGATTTCATTTACGCGCTCCCCGCCGGCATCGAGCGCGACTGGAACAACGACCTCGACCGCGCCCTGGCGCTCGAGCCGACCCACCTTTCGCTCTACGCGCTCACCGTGGAGAGCGGTACGCCGCTCGGACATTGGACCGCTCGCGGCGAGGCCACTCCCGCCCCGGACGATCGCGCAGCGGACGAGTTCCTGGCGGCCCACCAGCGACTGTCGCAGGCGGGATTCGAGCACTATGAGGTTTCCAATGCGGCGCGGCCCGGCTTCCGGGCGCGTCACAATTCCGCCTATTGGCGGCGCAGGCCCTTCATCGGCCTGGGTCCAGCGGCGCACAGCGGCTTCGGTGCGCTGCGCGCCTGGAATCTGCGCGAGTGGGAGGAATACCGGCGGCGCAGTGAGGCGGGGGAATCGGTGTGCTCTGCGTCAGAGACGCTGGTTCCGGAGCAAGTCGCGCTCGAGGAGCTCTACCTCGGCTTGCGGACTTCTGAAGGAGTGGAGGCCTCGCGGGTCCCCTCGGAGCACGCCGAGCGATGGCGACGGGCAGGCTGGGCGACGGAGCAGGGGGAGAGGCTCCGGCTCACCCCCGAAGGCTGGCTCCGGCTCGACGCGCTGGTGGCCAGCCTAACTCATTGCTAGTTTTTCTGTTATGCAGAGCTCCGAAGCCTTGAGCGACCGCGAGTTCCGGGTGCTCGAAGGGGTCATCCAGATCTACGTCGAAACCGCCCAGCCGGCCGGAAGTGAGGCCGTCGCACGGCGTTCCCGGCTGGGCATCTCACCGGCGTCGGTCCGCAGCACGATGAGCGAGCTGGAGGCGCGCGGCTACCTGTTCCATGTCCACACGTCCGGCGGCCGGATTCCGACCGAGCGCGGGTATCGGCTGTATGTCAATCGGCTGATGCGGCCGGCGCCGGTTCCCAAGAGCGTTCGAGCCAAGCTCGAAAGCGAAATCGCTCCCGCCGCCCGCAACCCGATCGAGGAGATCCTGCGCCGCGCGGCCCAGGTGCTGGGCGTGCTGACCCAGGAGCTGGGCATCGCGATCGCGCCGACTCTGGACGCGCTGGTGCTCGAGCGCCTCGAGCTGGTGCGGGTGAGCAGCGAGCGCCTGCTGGTGGTGCTCACGCTGCAGAGCGGCTTGATGCGGACCATCTTCGTCGAAGTGCCGGCGGCGGTGGCCCCGGAAGCGGTCGAGCACGTGTCGCGCATCCTCAACGAGCGACTGGCCGGGCTTCCGTTGGGGGAAATTCGCGGCAGCCTTTCCGAGCGGCTGCGCGACGCGGGCCGGGTGGGGAACGGCGGGGGGTTGCTCAACATCTTCATCGCGGAGGGCGAGGAGCTTTTCGATCTCGCGGGCGCCGGCAGCGTGGTGCTGGGCAGCGCGCAGCCGCTGGCCGATCAGCCCGAGTTTGCCTCCAACGAGCGGATGCGGCACCTGCTCGATCTCACCGAGCGGCGGGACGTGCTGCGCCGAGCCTTCGAGGACCGGCACCGCCGGGGGCTCACCATCACCATCGGCAGCGAGAACAACGACCCGCGGCTGGCGGAGTTCACGCTGGTGACCTCGGCGTATCGCAGCGGCGGCTTGAGCGGGGTGATCGGGGTAATGGGGCCGACGCGGATGCCGTATGACAAGATCATCGGCCTGGTGGAGCACACCAGCCGCATGCTGGAAGGACTGATGGAGTGAGCGATTTCTACGTGCGGCTCGGCGTTGCGCGCGACGCGGACGAGGACGAGATCAAACGCGCCTATCGCCGGCTGGCGATGGAGTACCACCCCGACCGCAACTCCGCACCCGAGGCCGCCGGGAGATTCCGCGCGATCGCCGAAGCCTATGAGGTGCTGGTCGACCCGGAGCAGCGCGCGCGCTACGACCGCTACGGCGAGGCGGGACTGGGGGGCGGCGCCGGCGGCTTCCATCACATGGACCTGGCCGAAGCGCTCCGCATCTTCATGCGCGACTTCGGCGGGCTGGGTGGGCTGGGCGGGCTTGAATCGCTGTTCGGCGGCGGCGGCAGCCCGGCGGAATCGCGGCGGGGCCAGGACATCCGGGTCACCGTCAAGCTCTCGCTGCAGGAAGTGGCCACCGGCGCCAAGCGGGTCGTCAAGCTGAAGACGCTGCTGCGCTGCGAAACCTGCGGCGGGAGCGGCGGCGCGCAGGGAACCCGGCCCACCAGCTGCGCGACCTGCGGCGGAACCGGCGAGGTGCGCCGCGCGGCGCGCAGCGTGTTCGGCCAGTTCGTCTCGGTGGCCGCATGCCCAGCCTGCGGTGGCGAAGGGGCAATCATCACCAACCCCTGCGAAGCCTGCCGCGGCGAAGGCCGCATCCGGGGCGAGCGCTCGGTCCCGGTGGACATTCCCGCGGGTGTCTCCAGCAACAATTACATCACGCTGCGGGGTCAGGGCGCGAGCGGGCCCCGCAAGGGGCCCAACGGCGACCTGCTGGTCATCATCGAGGTAAAGGACGACGAGCGCTTCGAGCGGGTGGGCGACGATCTGAGCCTCGATCTCCCGCTTTCTTTCAGCCAGGCGGCCCTGGGCACCAGCGTCACCGTGCCGACTCCCTATGGAGATGAGCGGCTCGCGGTTCCTGCCGGTATTCAGTCCGGCACCGTCCTGCGGGTCAAAGGCAAAGGCCTGCCCCGGCTGGGCCAGAACGGCGCGGGAGACCTCAACGTCCGGATCCACGTGTGGACACCCGAGACTCTCAATAACGACCAGCGGCGCCTGCTCGAGGAGTTCGCGAAGATCGAAGGTCCCCCGCCCAAGCAAAGCACGGGGTTCTGGTCCCGGCTCAAGGAAGCGCTCGGCGCATGAGCTGGTGCGCAGTGGACGTGAAAAGCCCGGCCGGCGAGCGCGATGCGGTAGCGGCCTGGCTGGTAGGACGGACCCGACAGGCCGTAGAAGAGCGAGACGATGGAACGCTGGTCGGGGTCGCCGAGAACGAGCTCGCAGCGGGCGCGCTCTTGCGGGAGCTCCAAGCGGCGTTCGGAACGCGGGTGGCGGCTGCGTCGCGCGCCTTGCCCGACCTGGACTGGCGGCTCCGCTGGCGCGACGGGTTAGGTCCGCGCCGAGTGGGACGGCTCACCATTACCCCGAGCTGGACCGGGAGCGCCGCCGCGGGCAACCGCACCGTCGTCATCGACCCCGAAACCGCGTTCGGCACCGGCGAGCATGGCTCGACTCGGAGCGCGCTGCTGCTGCTCGACCGGGAAGTACGCCCGGGGCACCGGGTGCTCGACCTGGGCAGCGGCAGCGGTATCCTCGCGATCGCGGCCGCCAAGCTCGGAGCGGCGCGAGCCACCGGGATCGATCTCGATCCCGAGGCGGAGCCCATCGCCCGCGCCAACGCGGAGCGCAACGGCGTGGCGGATCGGGTCCGCTTCCTGACCGGAGACGCCGCGACGCTGGCCCCGCTGCTGGGACCGGTCGAGCTGCTCCTCGCGAACCTCCTCCGCTCCCTCAATGAGACGCTGCTTCCGGCCATCCGCGCCGCGCTCGTCCCCGGGGGCAGCGCGATCTTCGCGGGCATGGAGCAGGTTGAGCGGGAACAATTCCTTGCGGCGCTCGTGCGGACGGGCTGGCGCGCGTTCGACGAGGCGACCGACGAAGCGTGGTGGGGCGTCGTGGCACGGGTGGCCTGAAATGCACTCGGTGCTCGCCGCTCCGGGGACGCTGGTGGCCGACGCCACCATCGCGCTGGAAGCGGAGGAGCGGCACCACCTCAAGGTGCGGCGCGCGCTGGCCGGTGAGCCGGTCTGGGTGCTCGATGGCGCCGGACGCGTCGCGGAAGGCCGCCTGGTTCAGGGCCGGGACGGCTTCGAGGTCGCCGTAGGCCAGGTGCGCGAGGTGCGCGAGCCGCCCGGGTTCACCTTGGTCGTCGGCGCGGGCGACAAGGAGCGGTTCGGCTGGCTGGCGGAGAAGGCGGCGGAGCTCGGGGTGACGGATCTGGTCCCGCTCAAGACCGAGCGCACCCGCAGCGTGGCCGCGGGAATTCGCGAAGCTCATGTGCAGGCGCTGCAGCGCCGGGCGCGCCAGGCCATCAAGCAGTCGCGCGCGGCATGGGCACCGCGGGTCCATCCACCCGAGGGACCCCGAGACGCCGCGGCGCGGGGTGCCGGTTCGCGTCGCTGGCTGGCCGACGCGCGGGCCGAACCGCCCCCCGCGGTCCCGCCCGAGGAGGCGCTGACGGTCGTGGTGGGACCGGAGGGTGGCCTGCTCGAGGCCGAGCGCCAGATTTTTCTGGCCGCGGAGTTCACCCCGGTGCGACTCGCCCCGGATCTGCTCCGCTTCGAGACCGCGGCGCTGGCGGCCGCGGCGGTGGTCGCGAGCCAGCGTCCCCGGAGGACTCATGACTGATTGCATCTTCTGCCGGATCGTGGCGGGAAAGATCCCGGCCAACGAGGTGGCGCGGAACGAGGAGGCTGTCGCCTTCCATGATCTCAATCCGCAAGCGCCGACCCACGTGCTGGTGGTGCCGCTGACGCACCTGGTCAACGCCGCGGCCGCCGACAGCGAAGCAGGCGAGCGCGTGTTAGGACGCACCCTCCGCTTCGCGGTGCAGGTCGCCGGCCAGCTCGGCCTGGCGGAGAGCGGCTATCGTCTGGTGCTCAACACCGGTCAGAATGGCGGCCAATCCGTGGACCATCTGCACGTGCATGTGCTGGGCGGGCGGCGCATGACCTGGCCGCCAGGGTAGCCGGCCATGGGCTCTCTTGCTTCTCGGAACCACCCCAGCTATGTTGCATTGCTTCAACCACTTACGCGATGAATGCGACGCAAAAAAGGCAGGGGAGAGCAGGCTGGTGAATAACTTTCTTCTAATGGGACTCCAGGCCGGATGACGGCCAGGGTTTCCACGGCGGTACAGGACGGGGTGTCGGCGCACTGGAGCGCCGGCACCCCGTCCCCTTTGGGGCAGGAGGCTGTCGGCACGGCCCTCGAGGTCCTCGAATTCCAGCCGGTGCTCCATCTGGTTGCCGGCTACGCGGTGGGTCCGCTCGGCGCGGAGCGGGTACGCTCCCGGCGCCCCTCGGGCAGCCTGGAGTGGATCCGCGGGGAGCTCGCCCCGGTCGGGGAGCTGCTCGGGTTCTTCGCCGAGGGAGGGGACGTGGACGTGGCGCCCGTGCCGGCGCTGGGCGCGGTGCTCTCGCGGCTCCACCTGGAGGGCAGCGTGCTCGAGGGCCTCGAGCTGGTCGCGATCCAGCGCACCTTGAGCGCCGCGCGCAGTGCGGCCGCCGAACTCCGGCGGATTGCGCCGGCCGCTCCCTATACCGCCCTGTTGCTCGCGCCGGTGCCCGAGGCGGGCCTCGAGAAACGCATTGGCCAGGTGGTGAACGAGAGCGGCGAGGTGCTCGACTCGGCGAGCCCCGCCCTCCTGCGGGCACGGCGGGAGGTCCAGTCCTCGCGCGAGCGTCTCGTCAAGCAGCTGGAGAGCGTGCTGCGCGCGGTGGACGCCAAGGCGGTCGACGCCGGCGCTGGCGTCACCGTGCGCAATGGTCGCTATGTCATCCCGGTCCGGCGGGATTCGCGGGCGCGGCCCGAAGGCATCGTACATGATGAATCGGCCAGCGCCGGCACGTTGTTCGTCGAGCCCACCGCCGCGATCGAGCTGGGCAATGCGCTGCGGGCGGCCATTGCGGCAGCCGAGCGCGAAGCGCTCCGGGTCCTGCGTGAGCTGACCCAGCGGCTGCGTCCCCACGCTGGGGAACTGGAACAGGCGCACGCGATGTGCGTTGCCCTCGACGACCTGGTGGCGAGGGCGCGCTATGCTCGCGCGGCGCGCGCCGCGCTGCCCACGCTGCTCCCTTCGGGCGCGGGACTGGTTCTCCAGCACGCCCGGCATCCCCTGTTGCTGGGGCGCGGGATCGACGTCGTCCCGTTCGATCTGGAGCTGGACCAGGGGGAGCGCACGCTGGTCATCAGCGGGCCCAACGCGGGCGGCAAGACCGTCCTGCTCAAGACGGTGGGCCTCGCCGCCGCGCTGGTGCAGTCCGGCATTGTGCCGCCGCTGGGGGCGGGGAGCGCGCTGCCCCTCTTCCAGCGGATGGTGGCCGACATCGGCGATCACCAGTCCATCGCGGCGGACCTCTCCACCTTCAGCGCGCACGTCGCGGTGCTGTGCGGGACACTCGATACCGCCGGCCCGGCGACGCTGGTGCTGATCGATGAAATCGGCAGCGGCACCGATCCGGCCGAAGGCGCGGCACTGGCGGGCGCGGCGCTCCGGGCGCTCACCGCGCTCGGCGCTCGCACCATCGCCACCACGCACCTGGGCGCGCTCAAGGCCCTGGCGACGCAGACCACCGGGGTGGTGAACGGATCGCTGCAATTCGACGCCGAGCGGCTGGAGCCGACCTTCCGGTTCCGCAAGGGGATGCCGGGCCGCTCCTACGGGCTCGCCATCGCGCGGCGGCTGGGGGTCGCGCCGGACGTGCTGGCCGACGCCGAGGGCCGGCTCTCCGCGGAAGAGCGTTCGCTCGATGCGCTGCTGGAGGCGGCGGAGCTGCGGGAACAACGGCTGGCCGCCGACCAGGTGGCGCTCACCGACCGGCTGGCGGAGGCGGAGCGGGCGAATGCGCGGCTGGCGCGCGAGGGCGAGCTGCAGCGCGCGCGCGAGGCCGAGTTGCGGGCGCGCGAGAAGGACGCCGAGCGCCGGGGCCGCCAGGAGGCGCGCCGATTCTTGCTCGAAGCGCGCGAACGAGTCGAAGCGGCGCTGCGCGCGGCGGCCGCCGCGAGTGACGAGCGCGAAGCCACCGAGGCGCGCCGCCAACTCGAAGCGGCCATCCAGCTCGAAGGCGAGGCGCTGCGGGAGCTGGACGAGCCCGAGCCGGCCGTGCAAGGGGTCGCCGGGGCCGCGACGCTCAGGGCGGGGCAGCGGGTTAGGCTTCCTGCCGGCGGCACCGGCAGGCTGCTGGAACTGCGGACGGACGGGACGGCCGTGGTGTTGGTGGGCGCGGTCAAAGTCGTGGCGCCCGCAGCCACCCTGAGCGAGGCGCCCGGGAGTCGGGAGCCGGGAGTAGAGAATCGGCCTCCTCCCGACCTCCCGACGTCCCGACGTCCCGACACCCCCTCCGAAATCGATCTGCGCGGATTCCGGGTCGACGAGGCCGAGTCCGCCACCATCGCCGCGCTCGACGCCGCGGTGCTCGCCGAGCATCCCTTCCTCCGGATCATCCATGGCATGGGCACCGGCGCCGTGCGCGAAACGGTGCGCCGGGTGCTCGCGGCCGACCGCCGGGTGGTCAAGGTCGACTTTGCACCCCGCAATCAGGGCGGCACCGGGGTCACCATCGCGGAGTTCGGCCGGTGAGCATGATCCCCGATGAGCTGATCGAGCAGATCCGCGATGCCGCCGACCTGGTCGAGCTGATCGGCGAGGCGGTCCCACTCAAGCGCGCCGGCTCGGACTGGCGCGGACCCTGTCCCTTCCACGGAGGAACCCACCGCAACTTCGCCGTGATCCCGAAGAAGGGGATGTACTACTGCTACGTCTGCCACGAAGCGGGCGACGTATTCACCTACCTGATGAAGCGGGGGGGGCTCGATTATCCGACCGCGGTGCGGGAAGTGGCGCGCCGGGCCGGGATCGTGGTCCCGGAAGGCGGCCGCCGCGAGGGCCCCGATCCGCGCGAGCCGCTCTTTACCGCGGTCGCGGTCGCGCAGGAGTGGTTTGCCGCGCGCCTCCGCGACGACGCCGAGGCCGACCCGGCGCGCAGCTACCTGACCAGCCGCGAGGTCCCGCTCGAGGCCGCGGGCGAGCACGGCCTGGGCTACGCGCCGCGCTCCGACGCGTTCCGCGAGGCCATGCGCAAGCTGGGCCTCGAAGAGCGGGTTCTCGTCGAAGCGGGCCTGCTGCACCGCCGCGAGGACGGCAGTGTCGGCGCGCGCTTCCGCGGCCGGCTGCTCTTTCCCATCCACGACCTGCGCGGTCGCGTCGTCGGGTTCTCGGGAAGAGTGCTGGGAGCGGGCGAGCCGAAGTATCTCAACTCGCCGGAGAGCCCGATCTTTCACAAAGGCTCGATGCTGTATCACCTGCACCACGCCAAGCAGGCCATCCGGAAGGAGGAGTTCGTCCTCCTGGTCGAGGGCCAATTCGACGTGCTCCGGCTGGTGCTGGCCGGCATTGACCACGTGGTCGCTCCGCTGGGGACGGCGCTCACGCCCGATCAAGCCGCGCTGCTGCGTCGCTTTGCCCCGCTGGCGATCCTGCTGTATGACAACGACGCCGCCGGGCTGCGAGCCACCTTTCGCGCGGCCGACGAGTGTCTGCGCCACAAGCTGCGGGTCAAAGTGGCCACCCTGCCGGACGGTGAGGATCCCGACAGCCTGGTGCGGAAGGGGGGCGCCGCTGCGCTCACACCCGTCCTGCGCGACGCGATCGACGTGCTGGACCGCAAGATCCAGCTGCTCGAGCGCAAAGGCTGGTTTGCCGGGCTCGAGCATCGGCGGGAAGCGCTGGATCGCCTGCTGCCCACTGCGCGCGCGTCGGCCGACCCCATCGCGCGCGATCTCTATCTCGCGCGCATCGCGGAGGTGACCGGGGTGTCCCGCCCGGTGCTGGAGCAGGAGCTGGCGTCTCGGCCGGAATATGTCGCGCCGTCACAGCCTCGTCCCGAGCCAACGGGACGGAGCGGTCCAGCCCCACGGGGAACCCCGCCGCGCCGGCATGGCGTTACTGGCGCCCCCCTTGAAGAGAAACTCCTGGTTGCGATGCTTGCCTCGCAGGTTTGGCGGACCCGGGCCCGAGGAGACCTTACCGCCGAGCAATTCCAGGTTCCAGCGTATCGTGAGCTGTTTGAGGCCCTGCGGGACGCTCCTGAGGACACCCCAGTTGGCAACCTCGCGGTGTCGCTCCCTGAACGTGCACGCGAAGTGCTCCAGCGGTTGCTCGAACTGGTGGCACTCCCGCGCGCCGATGACTTCAGCCTCGACGAAGAGTACTCGGGTGCGCTGGACGGACTGCATGCCCGCGACGTTGAGCGCTCGCTTCCTCCCGTTGAGGAGGTCGAGGCGCGCCGACAGCAGGTGAGCCAGATGAGCCCGCAGGAACAGAAGAAACGGGACTTCAGGAAGGCGGCGAAGTCGCCGCGCCGTCCCCCCGATCATTCACCGCATCCTTGAGGCGTCATGCATCCCGATCTTGAAAAACTGCTCGAACTCCAGGCGAAGGATCTCGCCCTGCTCGAAACCGACCTCCGGCTCAAGACGCTCGCGGAGGAGATCGCCGCGCTCGACGCCGCGCTGGAGCGCGCGCGGGAGGACGCCGAAGCCGCCAGGCACCGGCTGGAGGACGGGGTCAAGAAGCGCGAGGAGCTCGAGAAGGTGATCGAGGGCCAGCGCGGGCAGCAGGAAAAGCGCCGGTCGCGCATCGAGCAGGTGCGCACCGCGCGGGAGGTGCAGGCGCTGATGACTGAGATGGACTTGGCGCGCTCGGTCGTCGCCCGGAGCGAGAGCGAATGGGTCAAGGCCGCGGATATCACCCAACAGCAGGAGAGCGCCGTCAAGGAGGCGGAAGAGCGCATGGTGGCGCTGCAGGAAGATCAGACCGGCGAGCGCGCCCGGCTGGCCGGGGCGCAGGCGGCGCTGGAGGCGGAGCGCGACGTCGCGCTCAGCGCGCGCGAAACCGCCGCCGCGGCCGTCGAGCGCACCCTACGCACCCGGTACGACCGCCTGTGGTCATCGCGCTATGCCGTGGTGGTGGTCGCGCTCCGCGGCGACGCCTGTGGGGCCTGTTTCACCTCGATCCCGCGCAATCGCCGCAGTCAGATCCGGGCAGGCACCCACATCGACACCTGTGAGGCCTGCGGCGTCATCCTCTACCCGACCACGGCCGAGGCATGACCCTGCCGTTGCCGCGCTGGGTGCTCCAGCCGCCGCCCGATCCCGCGCGGGCCCGCGCGCTGGCGCTCACGCTCAGCGTGCCGGAGACGCTGGCCGCGCTGCTGGTGCAGCGCGGACTCGCGGAGCCGGAGGCGGCGCGCGCCTTTCTGCGGCCGGCGCTCGAGCAGCTCAGCGATCCGAACACCCTGGCGGGGATGTCCCTCGCCGTCGCGACGATCGTCGCTGCGGTGCGGCGGGGCGACACCATCCTGGTACATGGCGATTACGACGTGGACGGACAAGCGGCGGCGGCCCTGCTCACCCGCGCGCTCCGGATCGGCGGCGCCAAGGCCGAGGCGTTCGTTCCCCATCGCTTGCGCGACGGCTACGACTTCGGCCCCGCGGGCCTGGCCTACGCCCAGGCCATCGGGGCCCGGCTCATCGTGACCTGTGATTGCGGCATCACCGCCAATGAGACGGTGCAGGCCAGCGAGGACGCCGGCATCCGGGTGATTGTCACCGATCACCATCTCTGCCCGCCGGCGCTTCCCCCCGCCACCGCGATCATCAACCCCCAGCGCCCGGACGATACCTCCGGTCTCGGGATTCTCTGCGGAGCGGGGATTGCCTTCAAGCTGGTCCAGGCGCTGGTCCCCGCGCTCGGGCTGCCGGCCTCGTTGCCGAATCACCTGCTCGATTACGTCGCGCTAGCCACCGTCGCCGACGTGGTTCCTCTGGTGGGCGAAAACCGCATCCTGGTGCGGCACGGGCTCCGCCTGCTGCGTGAAACCCGCTGGCCCGGCCTTCGCGCGTTGCTCGAGACCAGCGGCTTGGCCGGGAGCGAGCTCCGGGCGGGCCAGGTCGGGTTTATCATCGCCCCGCGGCTCAACGCGGCCGGCCGAATCGGCGAGGCCGCCGACGGGCTCCGTCTGCTGCTCACCGACAACCCCGACGAGGCGCAGAGCCTCGCGGAGCGGTTGGCGCGGCTCAACGCGGAGCGGCAAACCCTGGATCAGAAGATCCTCGATGACGCGATCGCGCTGGTCGAGGCAGCCGGCGGACTGGAGCGGCGCGCCGGCATTGTCCTGGGTGCCGACGGCTGGCATCCCGGGGTCGTCGGGATCGTCGCCTCGCGGTTGGTGGAGCGCTATGGCCGCCCGGCTTTTCTGGTCTGTTTCGACGGCGAGATCGGCAAGGGTTCGGGGCGCAGCATTTCCCGCTTCAACCTGCACGAGGCGCTGAGCCGGTGCGGCGACCTGCTGGAGCGCTTTGGCGGGCACCGCATGGCGGCCGGCCTGACGCTGCGCCGCGAGAATTTCGCGCGGTTCCGGGAGCGCTTCGAGCAATACGCCGCCGAGCAGCTGCCCGCCGCCGAGCTGGGCCCCGAGCAGCGCGTCGACCTGGAGATCGCGCTCACCTATGCCACCGACGAGCTGGAACGACTCTGCCGACACCTGGAGCCATGCGGCATGGGCAATCCCGCCCCGGTGTTCGGGGTGCGTGGTGTAGACTTTACCCGCCGCCAAGTGGTCGGCGGTAATCATCTGCGCGGCTGGCTCCGGCACGCCGAAGGCGGGCTTGGCGCCATCGGGTTCCAGCTGGCTGACCGGGTGCCGTGGCTCACCGATGCTCCGGTCGATGCGGCCTTCCGGCTGGAGCAGAACGAGTTTCGCGGCCTCACCACGCTGCAGGCGCGCCTGCTTTCCCTCACGCCCAACCAGCCGGCGTGACCCGCATCATCGCCGGAGAATTCGGCGGCCGGCGTCTGGTGCTGCCCGCGGACGCGAGGGTGCGCCCGACCGCGGACCGGGTGCGCGAGGCGTGGATGAGCATTCTGGCCGAGCAACTTCCCGGCGCGCGCGTCCTCGATCTCTTCGCGGGCTCGGGTGCCCTGGGTCTCGAGGCGCTCTCGCGCGGGGCGGCGAGCGCGACCTTCGTGGAGCTGAGCAGCGCCGCGATCGCCGCCATCCACGCCAACACCGAGGCGCTCGGCGTCGCGGAGCGCGTGACGGTGCGCCGCGGCGACGCGATGCGCTTCGTTCAGCGTCTCGAGCCCGCGGCGTTCGAGCTTGCCATGGCGGATCCACCCTACAGCGTGCCGTTCGCCGAGCGGCTGGTCGCCGCATTTCGAGCCCGACCCTTCGCGCGCCTGCTAGTGGTGGAACACCCCGCCTCGGTGAGCCCGGGTGGCGACGAGACCCGGCGTTACGGCGACATCGCCCTTAGCTTCTGTCACGCCCTATGACTCGCATCGCGCTCTATCCCGGCTCCTTCGATCCCCCCACGCGCGGCCACGAGGATCTGATTCGGCGCAGCCTGCAGCTTGCCGATCAGGTGGTGGTGGCGGTCGCGGTCAACGCCACCAAGCAGCCGTTGTTCGGGGTGCCGGAGCGGCTCGAGATGCTGCGCCATACCCTCGGTGAGGAGCCGCGCATCCGCTTCGATGCGTTCGAGGGGCTGGTCGCGGATTATGCGCGGCGGATCGGCGCCTCGATCCTGGTGCGCGGACTGCGCGCCGTGGGCGACTTCGAGTACGAGTTCCAGATGGCGCTGATGAATCGGCAGCTCAATCCCGGACTCGAGTCGGTGTTCCTGGTGCCGGCGCAGGGGCTGTCCTACATCAGCTCCAGCCTGGTGCGCGAAGTCGCCCGCTATGGCGGAGAGGTCAGCGCGCTGGTGCACCCGGCGGTCGCGGAAGCATTGCGGCGTCATTTCCGTCCGTGAGCCTCGCCGGGCTGCTCGAGCGGGCCGCCGCGAGTCCCGCGCGACTGCTGCTGGCCGGAGGCGAGGTTGGGCTGCTGCGGCGGGCCGCGGCTCGGCTCGACGCTGCCGGGCTGCGGAGGGTTCAGGTGGTGGGGGAGGGCGGCGTCAGCCCCGAAGCGCATCCCCGACTGGAGTCGGTCGCGATGCTGCTGCGCTCCCGCGCGCCGGGGCGGGTCCGCGATGCCATCGACGCGCTCGATCTCGCGGCCGATCCGCTCCGCTTTGCGCTCGGCCTCTGCGCGCTGGGAGAGGCGGACGCCGTGGTGACGGGCCGCGGGATCGGGACCACGGAGCTGGTCGAAGCCACCAGCTGGATGCTCGGGCCTTCTCCGGATGGCGGCCCGTTTCGCTTCGCCGCGTGGCTCCTGCTCGGGGACGGCAGACTCGTCGCCTTCGCGGACTGCGCTCGGGGGCAGCCGCTCGATCCCGCGGGGCAGCAGCGCCTGGGCGATACCGTCGCCGGGCTACACACCAGGCTGGCGAACCAGCCGCCACTGGTGGCGCTGCTGCCCGGGTTTCGCGGGGACGAGAACGTTCTCATATTTCCGGATGGCGCCGCGGGATCCCTCGCGCTCCGGATCGCGAAACGGCTTGCCGGAGCCCGGCTCCTGGGGCCGCTGCTGCTCGGCTCCTCCGGAGTCGTGCTCGGTGCCGCGGCGGACGCCGACGAGGATGAGCTGGTTGGGACGGCGGCGGCAACCGTGCTCGCCGCCGGTCGGGCAGGGACTTGAGGGGAGGGACGGCATGGGGTTCAGCAAGGCCAGCAACGGCGCAGGCGTCACCGTCGTGCGCATCGAGGGCCAGCTCATCGTGGGCAATCGCCAGGAGCTCAAATCGCTGATCCAGGAGGGACTGGATCGGGGTGAGCGGAAATTCCTGATCGATTGCGGCCAGACCGGCTACATCGACTCCTCCGGGCTTGGCGCCCTGGTGTCGCTCTCGAAAAAGGTCCGCGAGCTGGGCGGCGAGCTGCGCATTTCCGGACTCAACGAAGATTTGCGCTCGCTCTTCGAGCTCACCAAGCTCGACACGCTGTTCCAGATCTCGCCGACGGCGGAAGAGGCTCTCGCGGAATTCTGAAGTGGAAGACCCGGCCGCCGCCCCGCTCCGCATTTGCGTGCGCCGCTCTCCGCCGCAGCCTGGTGCCGCGGCGTCCATTGCGCTGCAGCTGCCGGCTGATGTCCGTTGCGTCGAAGAAGCGGTCGAGCTCATGGCGCGCCACTGTTTTTCCGGTGCGACGCCCTGCAGCCGCACCAGCTTCAGGCTGCGGGTGCTGCTTGCCGAGGCCATCAGTAACAGCATCCTCTTCGGCGCGGGAGGCGATCCGGCGCGCCGGGTCCGGGTCGCCGCCGAGCTTACCGAGGAAACCATTCGCCTGCAGGTCACCGATGACGGGCCCGGCTTCGATCCGGGCGACGTCCCCAATCCGACCCTCCCCGACGGCCTCGCGCGCTCCATCGGCCGCGGGCTGTTCCTGATTCGGAGCCTGGCGGACCGGGTGGAATTCAACGACCAAGGGAACACGATCTGGATGACGCTGCCGCGCTCCTGAAGCGGCTCCACCCGGTCCTCGAAGCGCTCGAGGGCGCAGCCGGGCTGCGTCCGCGCCTGTGGCGCGTCGCGGGGCGTGAGCTCCGCTTCGCGCACGGGACGGATCCGGGCTGGGCGCTGCCGCTGCCCGAAGGGACGGGCGTGCTGGACACCCCGTGCGGGCCGCGCTGGCTCGCGCCGATCGGCGGCTCGGAGGTGTGGCTGGAAGCGGTACCGGGGGCCGAAGGCAGCGCGCTGCACAGCTTGCTCTCCCTCATCCTGCGCGCCGACCGGGAAGCGACCTACCTGTCGTCCGAGCTGGCGACCCGCTACGAAGAGATCGACCTGCTCTACACCATCAGCGAGGTGCTCGGCAACACCATCCGGCTCGAGGAAGCCGCTGCGACGATCGTCCGGGCCGTGGCCGAAGTGGTGGGCGCGGGCCGCGCGTCCATTGCGGTGTTCGACGCGGAGGCCCGCCTGCTTCGCACCGTCGCGGCGCGCGGCTTCGAGGCCAGTCGTGCGCCCGACATTCCGCTCGACGATCCGGTCTCCATTGCCGCGCGCGTGGTGCGCGAATCGCGCCCGCTGGTCGGCATGGCTGACGACGGCGCCGCGGCCGCCGCGCGCGGCTACCACGGCCAGGCGTACCTGAGCGTGCCGATCTGTTTTACTCCCCCGGGCGAAAGCTCCCGCTGCGTGGGCGTGATCAACCTCACCGACCGGCTCAACGGCAGCCGCTTTACCGCCGCCGATCAGAAGCTCGTCGCGGCCGCGGCAAATCAGATCGGCTCGGCGATCCATCTCGCGCGCCTGGTGGTCAAGGAACGGGAGCAGCAACGCCTGCACGACGAGCTCGAGCTGGCCCGCGACCTCCAGCACCTGCTGCTGCCGGCGCCCAACGTCTTGCGCGGCGATGCGCGGGTCGCGGCACGCTGCGTTCCGGCGGACGAGGTCGGCGGCGACTTCTACACCTTCAACCGCCTGGGCCTCGGCGTGGTGGCCGTGATGCTGGGCGACGTGGCCTCCCACGGTTTTTCGGCCGCGCTGGTGATGGCCGCGGTCATGGCGGCCGCGGGCATTCACGCGTCCAGTGGCGCGACGCCCGACGTCACCCTCCAGGCGTTGCGAGACAGTCTGGCCGAGCGCCTGGCCTCGTCGGACACCTATCTCACGGTGTTCTACGGCATCCTCGACCCCGGCCGCGCGCGACTCACCTGGGCCAGCGCCGGTCACCCCTACGCCTTTCGCATTCCCGCTTTCGGTCTGCCCCGCCGCCTCGACGCGACCGCGCCCCCGCTCGGACTCGGCGGGGCGGGGGAGATCGTGTCCTGCTCGGTGGAGTGGGACAAGAGCGGCGACCTGCTTTGCCTCTGGACCGACGGACTGGTGGACGCCCAGAGCGAGAGCGGCGAGCGCTTCGGCGAGGCGCGGCTGCTCGCGGCGCTGGAGTGCCGCCGGACCGAGGAGCCGGAGCGCATCGTGGACGAAGTGATGGCCGAGGTGGAGCGCTTCGCGCCGCAGCAGGGAGACGATCGCACCCTGCTCGTGTTGCGGCTCGCCTAGTGCGCGCGAGGAAGCGCTTCGGCCAGCATTTCCTGCATCACAAGGCGATCCTGGAACGCATCGCGGATGCCCTCGCCCCGGCTCCCTGCGACCTGATTCTCGAGATTGGGCCGGGGCAGGGCGCCTTCACCGAGATACTTAGCCGTAGCGGGGCCCGCGTCGTGGCGATCGAGAAAGACCGCGACCTGGCTCCCTTGGTCCAGCAGCGGCTGCCCAACGTCCGCGTGGTCGTGGGCGATGCCCTGGAGCTCGACTGGCGCCAGGTGGCGGGCGCCGGCCCGGAGGCACCGCTCCTGGTTACCGGGAACATCCCCTACAACATCACCAGCCCGCTGCTGGCGCGGGCGCTCCGGCCTCCGCTCCCGCAACGGATCGTGTTCCTGGTACAGGAAGAGGTAGCCGACCGGCTGGCCGCCGCGCCGGGGAGCAACGCCTACGGCGCCCTGACCGTGGGTGTCCAGGCGGTGGTGCGGGTCGAGAAGCTCATGAAAGTTCCGGCTGGCGCGTTTCATCCCCGCCCCAAGGTGGATTCGGCGGTGGTTCGGCTGACCCCGCTCGCGCAGCCGCTCATCCCGGAGCGGGATACGCTCGCGCTGCGCCGGCTGACGGTCGGGCTCTTCGGGTTCCGCCGCAAGCAGCTCGGCCGCGGCCTCCGCGAGCTCACCGGCTGGGCGCCAGAACGCGTGGCGGAGATCCTGGAGCGCGGCGGGCTCGAAGCGGTGGCCCGCCCGGAGACCCTGGCGCCCGAAGCATTCGTCCGTCTGCTGGACCTGCTCATTGACGGGGGATGGGCGCATGGCTAGCTTTGTGAAAACTTTCACATACCCGTGCGCAAGATCGCCGAATCGACCGTCCGCCGTCTCTCGCTTTACCTGCGCTTCCTCGAGGAATTCGAAGAGCAGGGAGCGAGTACCGTGAGCTCGGCGGCGCTGGCCGGCCGGGGAGGAACCACCTCGGCGCAAGTCCGCAAGGACCTCTCGTTCTTCGGCTCCTTCGGGAAGCGTGGCCTGGGGTACGAGGTGCCCACGCTCAAGACCCAGCTCCGCGAGATCCTAGGCCTAACCCGCCGCTATCGCGTGGTGGTGGTCGGGGCGGGGAAGATCGGCAGCGCGCTGGTGCAGTACGACGGGTTCCGCTCCCGCGGCTTCGATCTGGTGTCGATTTACGACAACGATCCCAAGAAGATCGGGCGGCACTGGAACGGGCTCATCGTCCGCGACGTGGCCCAGCTCGAGAAGGATCTGAAGCACGAGCACGCCGACATCGCCGCGGTGGTGACGCCGGCGGATGCGGCACAGGTCGTGGCGGACCGGCTGGTGGCCTGTGGCATCGCGGCGATTCTCAATTTTGCCCCGGTGCAATTGCAGGTGCCGGAACGCGTTGCCGTTAAAACGGTGAATCTCGTGTTGGAACTCGAGGCTTTGTCGTATGTGTTGGCGAATAGGTAGGAGGGAGGAGGGGGTCAGCGAGCAGCCTTTGAGCTCCTCTGAAGGGATACCCCGAGGCCAACCAACATTCAACCGGTGGCATCTGTGAGTCGCGCAATCAATTGAATCTGCTCGGCGGTCGCATACTCCAACTGCAAGCTCAATTCGCAATACGTCTCCAATTCCCGCAGTGACCCCGTCGCGATCCGCAGAAAACGAATGAATTCCCCGGCGGTGAATCTACCGCGACCCTCTGCGATATTCGCCGGGATCGAAATCGCAGCTCGGCGCAATTTGCCACACCTTCAAGTCCTTGAAGCTGCGCACCCGGGGTCGCGGTGTTGTGGGCATGGTTCATTCTAGGGAGTAGGGGGACGGGACGAGTATCCAATCCGCGCGTAGCGGGTAGGAAAATCGCGGCAGCTGGAGGAGGGAGGAGGGAGGAGGCAGCAGGGAGGAGGGAGCAGGGAATCAGCCGCAGGGTAGTACCCTCCTCCCTCCTCCCTCCTCCCTTAACTTCCACCATGCCGTCGATCCGCGTCACGTCTGAAATCGGAGCTCTCCAGGCGGTACTCGTTCACACCCCCGGGCTCGAGCTCGAAGCCGTCACTCCCGCGACCCGCGAAGACTATCTCTACGACGACCTGATCGGCCTCGAGGTCTCGGCGCGCGAACACGCCAGGCTCAAGGCGGTGCTGCAACGCTTCGCCACGGTGCACGAGATCAGCGCGCTGCTGGCCGAGGTGCTGGAGCAGCAGCCCGCGCGCGAGTATCTGATCGGGCGCACCCTCGACGTGGTGCCCTCCGAGCCGCTGGCCCAGCGCCTGGCCGAGCTGCCGCCGGGCGAGATCGTCCGGATGTTGATCGAGGGGACCGAGGAAGTTCCGGGCCCGATCGCCTCCGCACTGAACGAAACTGGCTTCGTGCTGCCGCCGCTCCCCAACCTCTTCTTTCCCCGCGATATCGGGATGGTGATCGGCAGCCATGCCGTTGTGGGCTCGATGCGCTACCGCATCCGCTGGACCGAAGAGCTGCTCATCAAGACGCTGTTCGCCTTTCACCCCGCGCTGGCCAACAGCGGCATCCTCTATGACGGCGCCGAGGAGCGCCGCAGCAACTACACCCTGGAAGGCGGCGACGTCCACGTGCTGCGCGAGGACCTGCTCCTGGTGGCCTTCAGCGAGCGCTCCTCTCCCGGGGCGCTGGACCTCCTGTCCGACGTGGCGTTCGAGCGGGCGGGGGTCAAGGACGTCATCGTAGTGATCATGCCGGGCAATCCGACCGCGATCCACCTCGACATGCTGTTCACCCAGATCGACCGCGAGCTCTGCCTGGTCTATCCGCCCAGTTTCCTGGGGCCCGAAAGGATGACCATCCTGCACCGCCACAAGGGAGAAACCGGAGTGCACGAGCAGCCCGACCTCTTCACCGCGCTGGCGCAGGTCGGCCTGCCGCTCGAGCCGGTGCACGCCGGCGGGTCGCGCCGGCTGAGCCAGGAGCGGGAGCAGTGGGCGTCGGGGTGTAACGCCCTCACGCTGGCCCCCGGAGTAATTGTCACTTATGCACGTAACGAAGAGACTTTGCGACAGTTGGAACAGGCCGGCTTCCGGATCGTGCCGAGCGCGGAGTTTCTGGCGAGCGGCGGCACGCCGGCCGCTCGCACCGCGATCACCCTGGAAGGTGGCGAGCTGGTGCGCGGCGGCGGTGGCGCGCGGTGTATGACCCTGCCTATTCTGCGGGGCGATCCATGACCCTCGCCATCCGTCCCGACTCCACCCTGGTCGACCGCGCGCTCTTCGCGCTGGGAGAATCCGCTCGCCCTGCCGCCTGGCTCGCCAGCAACGTGCTCGGCCTCGTCCGCGCGCCCGAGATCATCGCCGAGCGGCTGGCGGCGGCGTTGCTGGGGGCGGACCCGCGGGTGCATCGGCTGGCGGACGGCCGCTGGGGCCTGGTGAGCGCGGCGTGCGGCGCGCCGCTCATCGAGGACTGCACCTTCGCGGTGGTGGACGTGGAGACCACGGGGGTCCGCGCCACCCGGGACGATAGAATCACCGAGATCGCGGTGGTGTTGGTGCAGGGGGAGCGCTGCGAGCTGGTGCTCGACCTGCTGGTCAATCCCGGCCGCCCGATCTCGGGGATGATCACGGCGATGACCGGCATCACCAACGCCATGGTGCGGGCGGCGCCGCGCTTCGAGGAGATCGCCGAGCGGGTGACCGATGTGCTGGCCGGCAGGGTGTTCGTGGCCCACAACGCGCGGTTCGACTGGCGTTTCGTCGCGGCGGAGCTCAAGCGGTCCCGCGGGATGACCCTGGACGGCTCCCGGCTTTGCACCGTGCGGCTGGCCCGTAAGCTGGTGGACGCGGTGCAGAGCTGCTCGCTGGATGCGCTGAGTCAGCTCTTTGCCTTCGAGAATCCCGCGCGCCACCGGGCCGGCGGTGATGCGTTGGTCACCGCGCTGCTGCTCCGCAGGCTGTTGCGGCTGGCGCGGGAGAGCGGGGCGCGCACGCTGGCCGATCTCGAATTGCTGCAGGGCCCCAACCGCAAGAAGACCCGCAAGAAAGCCCGCCGGTCGCTTCCCTACTGGAACTGACGTGAGGCTCGTTCACACCTTATAAACCCGGCGGATGTCCGTCGACAAACGGCTGACCTACCAGCGGCACGAGGTCGCTACCTATTGGGTGGTGGATGACGCGGCGCAGCTGGTCGAGGTCTGGCATCCCGCGGAGGAGCGACCCGCCATCGT
>CAZYPO010000034.1:24392-30009 GCA_964649225.1 uncultured Gemmatimonas sp.
TGGATCGTCTGGCCGGCGGCGTTGGTGCCGTCGGTGATCGCCGTGCGGGACTTGCCGTCTTTCGCGACGGTGATTTTGCCGGTCTGCACCACTTTGTCGCCCTGCTTGCGGGTGAACTCGAACTTGCGCGCCGAGACGCGCTTCAGGCTGGTCGAGTTGTAGTCCGCGCTGCCAGTCACCGGGTAATCCTTGCCATCGAAGTTGGCGGTGTACTCGAGCCGGAGGGTCTTGCCCTCCGCATTGATGGTCGTCGCCACCACGTGGATGCCCGCGCCGGCCGCCGTGTAGACCACCGTCGAGCTCTTGGGCGCGGGACCAGGAGTGTATTTCGACTTGGCCACGTTGAGAATCCAGGTTCCGATGAGGGGATCCGGCTTCGCGGTCGCCGGGGCGGGGGCCGCTGCCATCAGGAGCCCCGTGAGAGTGTACCCAAGGCTAGCTAGCTTGTTGTGCATAACACCTCCCAGGTCGGATTAGGGTGCCGGGGTAACCTACCTTTCGGTCTCGGGAAGGGCGAGTTTTCCCCTATGCCACTGGTTCACACCTTTCAGCTCGGCGCATTGCGTTGTCATGCCCTGGAGGCCGGCATCCAGAGGCTGGATGGCGGCGCCATGTTCGGGGTGGTGCCCAAGCCGCTGTGGGAAAAACGCGTCGCGCCCGACGCGAGGAACCGGATCCCGCTGGCGATGCGCTGCCTGCTGGTGGAGCACCCTGACGGGCTGGTGCTGATCGACACCGGGTTAGGCAACAAGGAAGACCCCAGGTTCATGGACATCTACGGGGTCGAGAACCAGGGGCGCACGGGGCCGACGCAGCTGGAGGACGCGCTGGCGGAGGCGGGGTATAAGGCTGGGGATGTGCGCTACGTGCTCAATACCCACCTGCATTTTGACCACGCGGGCGGGAATACCCGGGCGGTCGGGCGGTCGGGCGGTCAGGCCGACGGTGTCGGGAGCGAAGCGTCGATCGAGCTCTCTTTCCCCAACGCGACCTACTTGGTCCAGCGCGGCGATCTCGAGTTTGCCCGCCATGCCAACGAGCGGACCCGAGCTTCTTATCTGGCCCACAACTACGAGCCGGTGGCGCAGGCGGGCAAGTTCAAGCTGCTCGAGGGCGAGGGCGAGGTGCTGCCCGGCATCTCGGTCCGGCTGGTCCCAGGGCACGTTCCATTTCTCCAAGGTGTGCTGCTCCAGAGCGGACCGGACACCTTGTTCTACCTGGCCGACCTCATCCCCACCCGCCACCACCTGCCGCTGCCCTGGATCATGGGGTACGACGTCGAGCCGTTGCGGACGCTGGAGAGCAAGCGGCAGCTGATCCGCGAGGCGCTGGCCGGAGGCTGGTGGCTCTGCTTCGAGCACGATCCCGACCTGGTGATGGCGCGGTTGCACGGGGATGAGAAGAAGGTGGAGCTGGGGGAAACGGTAGCGCGTCCCTCGTAACCGATCCGGTTAGAAGGTCACTGGTAGCTGCTGGTGACCATGGTTACGAAGAGAATCGGGGCGGCGCGCCGCTCACGGCCGCGTCCCTTCCAGTCCGAGCGCCTGCAGCACGAGCTGCCCAAGGTCTGCCTTGAGCGACGCCTTCACGCTGGCATAGGCCGGGTCGCCGACCACGTTGCGTCGCTCGAGCGAGTCCGTCTTCAGATCGTACAGCTCGTCCTGCTCGGGGAACTTGACCCAATGGATGTACTTGTACTGCAGGGTCCGGATCGCGCGATAATCCATGTCCATCAGGTGTGGAAACGGCTGCTCGTTGGTGTAGAACTCCACCAGCACACCCCGCCTCCAATCGGCCGGCGTTCCGCTGAAGAGCGGCAGCAGCGAGCGTCCCTGGATGTGGGGACCAGGCACCAGGCCGGCGAATTCCAGCAGCGTCGGCGCGAGATCCACCGTGAGGGCTAACCCGGTGGGCCGAGAGCCGGCGGGAATCTTCGTAGGGTAGCGCATCAACAGCGGATTGCGGATCGACTCCTCGTAGGGCAGCCGGCGCTCGGTGGTCAGGCCGTGCTCGCCGAAAAAGAAGCCGTTATCGCTGCTGAACACGATCACGGTCTTGTCGAGGATCTGGAGCGAGTCTAGCGTGGCCATGATCCGCCCCAGGCTCGCATCTACACTCAGGATCATCTCGGCGCGGCGCCGGATGGTCGCTTCGCCGGTCCACGGGGTGACCGGGTGCTGATGCTCTCCCGTCTCGGTGTCCGCTACTGCCGGAAGCCTCGCCAGCGCGTGACGGAGGGCGGGCTTGCCCTCGAGATCGGCGACCAGGTCTTCTGGCAACTCCCGCCGGCGGAACACCCGGTCCTGGTAGCGCCCCGCATCCCGCGGCGCGGGGATGTAGCCCCGGTCGCTCTCCGGATCGAGCGACCCGTCGTCGCGCTGGACGATGTCCGGATGGACCGCCTTGTGGGCCAGGTACACCAGAAAGGGGTGCTCATGCTCGCGCTGGATGAACGCGACGGCCCGGTCGGTCAGCAGATCGGTGGTGTATCCCGGCACCTTGTGCAACGCGCCGTCCTCGAACAGCTCGGGATCGGTCGCGTGTCCCTGGCCCGGCATCGCCACCCAGTAGTCGAAGCCTGGCCGCGGCGTCGGGTCGTTGCCCATGTGCCACTTGCCGATGAATGCCGTGCGATAACCCGCAGCCTGCAATGGAATGTTGAAGGTCTCGAGGTGATGGCTGGCCAGGTCGCGCGCCAGATTGTCGATGATACCGTGCCGCGAAGGGAACTGGCCGGTGAGCAGCGTCGCGCGATTCGGCGAGCAGAGCGGCACCGCGTGGAACGCATTGACGAACCAGGCACCCTCGGCCGCCAGGCGGTCGATGTTGGGAGTTTCAAGATACGGGTGGCCTCCGGCACCGAACTCGTCGAAGCGGAGGTCGTCCACCAGCACGACGACGAGGTTCGGCCGGTCGCCGGACGGCGGCCCCGGCGGCGGCCCGGGCGGTTTTCCGCAGGCGGCCAGGCCGGCGATCAACAAGGCCAGCCGCAGCTCGCGCTCGATGCGGGAGCGGTCGGCCAGCGCGGCGGCGAGACGGTCGATCACGGGCGGGCTCCGGACTGCAGGCGCTGGTGCCAGTTGCGGAGGAGGCGCACCTCCCGCAGCGGCGGTGTGACGATGCGCTGCTTGAACACGAACCGGTTCCCCCCCATGCCGACCGCGTAGTTCCGTCCCGGAAAATCGGCGGCTTCGGCGGTGAAGAGCAGCCTCGGGTCGCCGAACGGCTGGTCCGGATTCGACGGATCGTAACGGACGGCGTAGAACCCCTGCACGACCTTGCCCGGCTCCGCGCCGGTCCGGTACGGCTGCGCGTCCGCCATGATGAACTCGTTCCCCCCGCCGGCCCAGCCAACCATCGAGTAGCGAGTGCCACCGGCAATCACCCGGCGGCGCCCGCTGCCGTCGAGGGCGCGTGCGACGATGGCGGATTCGGTGGCACCGACCTCCTCCGACATGAGCCAGCGATCGTCCCGGGTGACGCCACCGACTGGGATCTGACCGAGGATCCGCTCCATCGGGCGTCGGTCGGTGTGGATGATCACCATGCCATTGTCCACCCAGGCGCGGTAACTCGCGGAGTCCGCCATGGGGGAGACGTCCTCCGCGCCCGGCGGGAGGGCCAGGGCGCGCGGGGGCGCGCTGGTTTCCGGATCCGCGACGAAGGTCCCGCTGTCGCGGCTGAACACGACGCGGCGACCGTCGGGGGTCCACTTGGCTCCGTCGAAGGAGGGCCCGCTGAGCCACGGCGTGACTCTGCCCGACTCGGCGTCGATGATCTGCAGGGCCATGTCGCCCGTGACGGTGCCGACCCGAACGACGAGGCGCCGGCCGTCCGGGGTGATGTCGATGGCATTGTAGTTGGCCGGCGGTGCCGGAATGGTATCGAGCCTGCCGGTCCGGTCGGCCCGCACGAGGACTCCCTCGCTCATCACGGTGCCCGGCGCCCACGCGAGGACCCCGTTCTGCGAGAGGGTGAACTGCGCCGACCCGCGTCCACTCTCGACCCGGACCCCCTCTGCCACGCTCACCGACGCGCCGGTCACGACGCCCTTCCTGGCGTCGAACGCCGCGACGAATAGCTGCCCGCCCGGCCCGACAAACACCAGGTGCCCGTCGCCGTCGAGCCGAGCCATCGTCCCGCGGAGCAGATCCTTGCTGTTCTTGGCCTCCCAGCGCAGCAGTGGGGTATCCGCCCCACTCTCAAGATTCATGAGGTGCAGCCCGGATCGCCCCGTGACAAGGGCGCGCCGTCCGTCGGGAAGCGGCTCAGGAAGGCTGCACTGCCCGCATTCAAAGGCCCGCAGCGAGTCACCGTCGGTTCCGAGCACCAGAAGCTGCGTCGCACGCTGGCGCGACACGACCAGGTGCCCGTCCGGCATCCACGCGCCACCCCACGGGTTCGCTAGATGGGCTGCCACGGTAGTCACTTGGCCGTCGGCGAGCGACACTCGCTTGAGAACCGGGTCGACGAAGAACCCGACGGCTCCGCCATCCGGGGAGAAGAAGGGCGCCATGGCGCCCTCCGTCCCCTCGAGGGCCCGCACGGTGAAGTCGGACATCCGGCGGACGAAGAGCAGGGACGACTTGCCGCGCCTGGCGACGAAGACCAGCCGGGAACCGTCGGGAGAGAGCGCGATCGTCGGCATCCCCTCGGTGTTGGTGGACAGCGGATCGAGGGCCAGCGAATCCGGCAGGACGATCGAGGTGCCCGAGACGGGGCCCGCCGCCGGCGGGCGCAGGAGCGACCAGGCGGCGATACCGGTGGCCGCGAGGGCGAGGACGCCCAGGAGGATCGGCAGCGGGGCGGCGGGGCGGCGTTGCCGGGATCGCGCGGTTCCCGCGGCCCCGCCTTCGAGCAGCCGCGAGAAGACCGCCGCGCTCGCGGGCCGGTCCGCCGGCAGCTTCTCCAGCGCCTGCAGCACAGCCTCTTCCAGGTGCGCCGGCACCGCCTTTCGCTGGATCGTGATTCCGCGCGGCTCCTCGGTCAGCACCTGCGCCACGATCGCCTGCACCGTGCTGCCGGTAAACGGCGCGTCGCCGGTAAGCATTTCGTACGTCACCGCACCGAGCGCGTAGAGATCAGCCCGCGCGTCGACGGTCTTCTCGCCCATGGCCTGCTCCGGCGCCATGTACTGCGGCGTGCCGAGCGAGAGCCCCGTCTGCGTCATCCGCTGCCCGGCGGCGCTCTGCACCGCCAGCGCGATGCCAAAGTCGGCGACCAGGGCGTGCCCGCCCTGCAAGAGGATGTTTTCGGGCTTGATGTCGCGGTGGATGATGCCCAGCGCGTGCGCGCTCCCGAGGGCGTCGGCCACTTCGCGCGCGATGCGCACGGCGTCCTCGATCGGCAGCTGTTTCTCGCGCTCCAGCCGGGCGCGGAGCGTTTCCCCTTGCACGTAAGGCATGACATAGTAAAGGAACGAGCCCGTCTCCCCGCTGTCCAGCAGCGGCAGGATATGCGGGTGCTGCAGCTTTGCGGTCGTCTTGATCTCGGAGAGAAACCGCTCACTCCCCAGTGCGGCCGCCAGTTCGGAGTGCAGCACCTTGATCGCGACCTTGCGGTCGTGCTTGAGGTCGTGGGCGAGGTACACCGTCGCCATGCCGCCCTGGCCCAGCTC
>CAZYPO010000035.1:0-2089 GCA_964649225.1 uncultured Gemmatimonas sp.
ATGCTCTACGAGATGCTGGCGGGGGATCCGCCCTACACCGGGAGCACGGCGCAGGCGATCGTGGCCAAGGTCATCACGGAGAAGGCCACGCCGGTGACGGCGCTCCGCGAAACCGTCCCGCCGAACGTGGCCGCGGCGATCCAGAAGGCCCTCTCGAAGACTCCCGCCGACCGGTTCCATTCCGCCGCCGACTTCTCGGAAGCGCTCAGCAACCCGTCCTTCACCACGGCGGCCACTCAGGCGATCACCGTAGCTGGGGTGGCCCAAGCGCGCGTTTGGCGGCGCTGGCTCTGGCCCGCCGTGGCGGCGGTGTTCGCGAGCGTGGCGGCCTGGGCGCTGCTCCGGCCGACTCCAACCCAGCCCCTGCCGGTGGCGCGCTACGGCCTCCTATTCCCCAAGGACCAGGCGCCCCTCAACCACTCCTGGGTGACTTTTGGCCTGGCGCCCGATGGATCATGGCTCGCGTATGTCGGTCCCCTCGCGGTGCCGGGTCAGGGTCAGGAACAGCTCTGGGTCAAGATGAGGGACCGCTTCGAGGCCACTCCGCTGGGGGGAACGGTGGATGCATGGGGTCCGACCGCATCTCCCGACGGTCAGTGGCTCGCGTTCATTTCCGGGCCCCAGGGCGGCCAGCTCCGAAAGGTGCCGGTGGTCGGCGGCTCTCCCATCACCCTGGCCGACTCGGTCGCGACCTCGGATCCATCAACGGCAACCTGGGGAGACGATGGGCTCATTACCTATGTGGATAGGCGCTTCCGGCTGCGCCGAGTTCCCGGCAGCGGCGGTACCCCAACGATCGCCTGGACCCCTCCTGCTGGACGGTTCGCCGGCCTCCCTACCGCCCTGCCCAAGGGACGCGGGGTTCTCTTTCTACTTTGCGACCAGGCCTGTCGGCAGGTTCAGGAAGTCTGGGTTCTCGACCTCCGGTCCGGCCAGGCCAGGGCACTGATTCCCGGAGCGGCCGAGGCGTGGTATGCAGCCACGGGACACCTCATCTATGTCCGAAGGGACGGCGGCGTGTTCGCGGTACCATTCGACCTCGGCTCCCTGACCGTGAATGGCGCCGCGATTCCAGTTCTCCAAGGTGTTCAAGTCCCCTCCGGAATCGTTCCCCAGCTCGCGCTCGCTTCCGGGGGGACCTTGACCTACTTCTCGGGCCAGGGCGGTGGCCCCTCCTTCTTCGAGGCCGTCTGGGTCGGGCGTGACGGCGCGACGACCCCCGTGGATACCAGCTTCCGGTTCGACGCCGCGGGGAACGCGGGCTGGGCACTCTCCCCCGACGGGAAACGGCTCGCCATCAAGGTCACCACCGAAGCCGGCCAGCACATCTGGGTCAAGCAGCTCGATAATGGGCCGCTCTCCCGCCTCACCTTCGACAGCGCCGCGCATCTGCGTCCGCGCTGGCTCCCGGACGGTACCACGGTCAGCTACCTCTCGGCCCGGAGCGGGTCGCCCACTCAGAGTCTCTATGCCCGGCGCGGCGACGGCACCGGCGCCGAGGAGCTGAAACTGAGAATGGACTGGAGCATCTGGGAGGCAGTGTGGTCGCGGGACGGGAAATGGCTGGTGCTGCGCGCCGGCGGCATCGCCGGCGCAACCGGCGATCGGGATGTGTATGTGATGCAGCTTGGCGTGGATAGCGTAGCGCGGCCCCTGCTCGTAACGCCGGCCGACGAAAAAGCGATCGCCCTCTCCCCCGACGGCCGCTGGCTGGCGTATGAATCCAACGAGACCGGGCGCGATGAAGTCTACGTACGGCCATTTCCGAACGTAGAGGCCGGAAAGTGGCAGGTCTCCATCAACGGTGGCACCGCCCCGCTGTGGGCCCACAGCGGCAGGGAACTGTTCTATGTCGACGCGGCAACCCAGATGATCCTCGCCGCCCAGATCGCGCGAACCCCGAGCTTTGCCGTCGCCGAGCGGCGGACCCTCTTCAAGCTTGGTCCCGACTACGTACAATCGAGCAACTACACCCCATATGACGTGAGTCCCGACGATCGACGGTTCCTGATGGTCCGGGCTCGTCAGACTGCCCAAGCCGGTCAGGCCGCGCCGCTTATCCTGATCGAGAACTGGTTCGAGGAGCTCA
>CAZYPO010000035.1:2189-9432 GCA_964649225.1 uncultured Gemmatimonas sp.
CCCGCGGTCTCCCGTCCAGCCCCAGCCAGCGGGCGAGCCGCCGCGCAACCCCGGCCTGCCCCTCGATCTGGGCTGGGTCAAGGACATCCGGATCAACCGGAGCGCGGTTGAACGCCGCGCCGCCACAATTCCAACTCGCCGTTCGATCAAGACCACCTGGCAGGCGGGCTGGCTGCTGCGCGCCATCACGCTCATGGATCTTACCACGCTCCAGGGCGATGACACCCCGGGACGCGTGTTACGACTCTGCGCCAAAGCGCGTCATCCGGTGCGCAAAGACTTGCTCGAGGACCTGGGCGTTGGCGATCTCGAGCTGCACGTGGCGGCAGTCTGCGTCTATCACGCCTTCGTCGATGTCGCGGTGAAGGCGCTCGAGGGCAGCGGCATCCCGGTCGCCGCGGTGTCCACCGGGTTTCCGGCGGGGCTCTCCCCGCTGCCGCAGCGGATCGCGGAAATCGAGGCGTCGCTCGCCGCTGGCGCGGAAGAGATCGACATCGTCATCACCCGCGCGCACGTCCTCACGGGCAACTGGGGCGCGCTTTACGATGAGGTGAAAGCCTTCCGCGCCGCAGCCGGTTCAGCCCACCTCAAGGCGATCCTGGCCACCGGAGAGCTCGGCACGCTCAAGGAAGTGGCCCGCGCCAGCATGGTGGCGATGATGGCGGGCGCCGACTTCATCAAGACGTCCACGGGAAAGGAAAGCGTCAACGCGACGCTCCCCTTCGGGATCGTCATGGCGCGGCAGATTCGTGAGTATCGCGAGCGCACCGGTCACTTCGTGGGCTTGAAGCCCGCGGGAGGCATCCGGACCGCCAAGCAGGCGCTCGACTGGCTCGCCATGATCAAGGAAGAATTGGGCGACCGGTGGCTCAAGCCGGATCTCTTCCGCTTCGGGGCCAGCAGCCTGCTGACCGACATCGAGCGCCAGCTGGAACACCATGCGACGGGACGCTACTCCGCCGCCCACCGGCATCCGATGACATGACCTCGATCCGCGAAGCCTTCGACACGATGGCGTGGGGTCTCGCCCCGGAGTCGCCCGCCAACGCGGAGGCGTGGCTCGAGAAGCACGGCCGCGCCTTCGGGCATTTCATCAACGGCGCGTGGGTCAAGTCGGCCGGGGGTGAGCGTCTTGCCACAATCAATCCCGCCACGGGAAACGAGCTGGCGACAGTGGCCCAGGGCTCTAAGGCCGACGTGGCTGCGGCGGTCGCTGCCGCGCGCGCGGCACAGCCTGGCTGGTGGGCGCTCGGCGGGCACGGCCGGGCGCGCTGGCTCTATGCGCTGGCTCGGCAGGTGCAGCGCAACGCGCGGCTCTTCGCGGTGATCGAATCGCTCGACAACGGCAAGCCGATCCGCGAGTCCCGCGACATCGACATCCCGCTGGTGGCGCGCCACTTCTATCACCACGCTGGCTGGGCCCAGCTCATGGACACCGAGCTGGCGGGTTATGGGCCCGTCGGTGTCATCGGCCAGATCATCCCCTGGAACTTCCCGCTGCTCATGCTGGCCTGGAAAATCGCGCCCGCCCTGGCGATGGGAAACACGGTGGTGCTCAAGCCGGCGGAATTCACCCCGCTCACGGCGCTCTTCTTTGCCGATTGTTGCGCCGCGATCGGATTGCCGCCCGGCATCGTGAACATCATCACGGGCGACGGGAAGACCGGCGCGGCGCTGGTGGATCACCCCGGCGTCGACAAGATCGCCTTCACCGGCTCGACCGAAGTGGGCCGCATCATCCGCACCGCCACCGCCGGGAGCGGGAAGAAGCTCTCGCTCGAGCTCGGCGGGAAGTCGCCCTTCATCGTGTTCGAGGATGCCGACCTCGACAGCGTGGTCGAGGGCGTGGTGGACGCCATCTGGTTCAACCAGGGACAGGTCTGCTGCGCCGGCTCTCGTATTCTGGTGCAGGAGAGCGTCGCGAATCGTCTCGTGGAAAAGCTGAGAGCGCGGATGGAAACTCTGCGCGTCGGGAGCCCACTCGACAAGTCGGTGGACATCGGGGCGATCGTCGCGCCGGTTCAGCTCGCCAAGATCGAGGAGCTGGTCAAGCAGGGTGTCGAAGAGGGTGCCACGTGCTGGCAGCCGAGCTGGAGCTGTCCCAAGGACGGACTGTTCTATCCGCCGACGCTGTTCACCGACGTCACCCCGGCGGCGACCATCGCGCAGGTCGAGATCTTCGGCCCCGTCGTCGTGCTAATGACGTTCCGGACCCCGTCCGAATCGGTCGAGATCGCCAATAACACGCGCTATGGCTTGGCGGCCAGCGTCTGGAGCGAGAATCTCAACACCGCGCTCGACATCGCCCCGCAGCTCAAAGCTGGTACGGTGTGGGTCAACTGCACCAACATGTTCGACGCGGCGGCGGGGTTCGGCGGGTATCGGGAGTCGGGGTACGGGAGGGAAGGGGGGAAGGAGGGGCTATGGGAGTATGTGAAGGCGGTACGGCACCCTGCTTCCCGGCGAAACGCGTCTGCTGCCGCTAGCCCTGTAGCCATGCCGGACCCTCACGCCATCGCCCAACTCCAGAACACGGGCGCCTTCAGGGCCGGGTCGTTCGGAGGCCTCCCTCCGATCGACCGCACCCCCAAGCTCTACATCGGCGGCAAGCAGGCCCGCCCGGACGCCACCTATACGCTTCCGATCAACGATGTTTCCGGGAAGCTGCTCGCCGAGGTCCCCCGCGGGAATCGGAAAGACATCCGCAACGCCGTCGAGGCCGCTCACAAAGCGGAGGAGAGTTGGAGCAAGGCCACCGCGCACACTCGCGCGCAGGTCCTCTACTACTTCGCCGAGAACCTGGCTGTTCGGGAGGAAGAATTCACGGCCCGGCTGTTCCAGCTGTCCGGCCGTCCGACCGACGGAGAGGTCCGCACGGCGATCGAACGGGCGTTTTACTACGCCGCCTGGGCCGACAAGTACGACGGCCGGGTCCATCACACGCCGTTCCGCAACGTCACCCTCGCCATGAACGAGCCGATCGGCGTGTTAGGCCTGGTGGCCCCGGTCGAGCTGCCGCTGCTGGGTTTTCTCTCCCTGGTGCTGCCCGCGCTGGCCATGGGAAACCCGGTCGTCGCGGTCCCCTCGGAGCGCTGGCCGCTCATGGCCACCGACCTCTACCAGGTGTTTGACACCTCGGATGTCCCCGGCGGGGTGGTCAATATCGTCACCGGCACCCGCAAGGAGCTGGTGCCGGTGCTCGCCGCGCACGACGACGTGGATGGCATCTGGTTTTTCGGCCCGCGGGAGGAGGCCGCCGAAGTCGAGAAACTTTCGACCGGCAACATGAAGCGCACCTGGGTCGAGTGGGAGCCGCGGGACTGGACCAACCCGCACGCAGGTCAGGGCGAGGAATTCCTGCGCGAGGCCACCCAGGTCAAGAATATCTGGGTGCCGTACGGAGCGTGAGCCGCTCGACGGCTGCGCCAATACACTCGCGCTCGTCGCCTCCTGACCGAGAGGGTCCCTGACCGAACTCCAGTCTCGCCTGAGCACCGCGCTGACTCCCGCCTACCGGCTCGTACGAGAGCTGGGGGGCGGCGGCATGAGCCACGTCTTCCTCGCCGAGGAAGTCGCGCTCGCCCGGCAAGTGGTCATCAAGGTGCTGCCGCCCGAGATGGCGGCCGGGGTCAATCAGGACCGCTTCCGCCGAGAGATTCAGCTCGCCGCCCGGCTGCAACATCCCCACGTGGTGCCGCTGCTCTCCGCTGGGTCCGCCGGTGATCTGCTCTATTACGTGATGCCGTTCATCGAGGGAGAATCCCTGCGCGTCAAGCTCGCGCGGGAGGGAGAACTTCCGGTGGCGGAGACCGTCCGAATCCTCCGGGAGGTGACCGACGCGCTGACCTACGCCCACGAGATCGGCGTGGTGCATCGGGACATCAAGCCCGACAACGTCATGCTTTCACGGGGACACGCGCTGGTTACGGATTTCGGCGTGGCGAAGGCGGTGAGCGAGGCCACCGGCGCACAATCCCTCACCTCGCTCGGCATGGCCCTGGGCACGCCGGCGTACATGTCCCCCGAGCAGGCAACGGGCAGCCCCAACGTGGACCACCGGGCCGACCTCTATGCGCTCGGCGCGATGGGCTATGAGATGCTCACCGGCGCGCCTCCCTTCAACGCGGCGAATCCGCAAGCGGTGCTCGCCGCGCACGTGACGCAGGCGCCGACCCGGGTGACCGAGAGCCGTCCCGCCGTGCCCGCGGCGCTCGAGGCCGTCATCATGCGCTGCCTGGAGAAACACGCCGCCGACCGCTGGCAGCGTGCCGAGGAAATCCTGCCCCACCTGGATTCGCTCCTGACCCCGAGCATGGGAACCCTGCCCACCGCGGCGGTGCCTCCGCTCACCTCCGGCAGCGAGGCAGCGCTCCGGCGGGCCCAACCGGTTCGGGTGGCTCTGCTCTTCGCGCTGGGCTCGGTCGCGGTGCTGGGCGCGAGCTGGTGGCTGGTGCAGAAACTCGGGCTCCCCGACTGGGTTGTGGTGGCAGTTGGAGTGCTCCTGCTCGCCGGGTTACCGATCATAGTGTTCGCCGCTCGAAGCGAACGGCGGCGCATCATGGCTCGCACCGCCGGCCGCATCACCACGACACCCGCGGGGGCGCTCGCCCCGCTCACGACGCTCCGCGGTGCCGTGATGGGGGGCGGCTTGGCCTTTGGTGGCCTCGCGGCGGGGACCTTCCTCTTCATGACCCTCCGTGCCCTCGGCGTCGGGCCCTTCGCGACCCTGGTCTCGGCAGGGGTCCTTAAGGAACGTGACCCGCTCGTCGTGGCGGAGTTCGCCAATCGGACCAGCGATTCAACCCTCGCGGCGTCAATCACCGAAGCATTCCGAATCGACCTGGCGCAATCGAGAATGGTACGGCTGATCGGATCCGACCTGGTCGCGGGGACGCTCGAGCGCATGCGCCTCGATCCGGCGACCCGGCTTACCGAACAGGTTGCCCGCGACCTCTCGCAGCGGATCGGAGCCTCGGGCGTGGTGGTGGGGGAGATCGCACCGCTCGCCGGAGGGTACGTCTTATCGGTTCGCCTGGTGAACGCCGCCGACGGAACCACGCTGCTGGCCGGACGGGAAACCGCGGATTCCCCCACCGGCATCATCGCGGCGATCGAGAAGCTCTCCCGCAAGCTGCGCGAGGGGATTGGTGAGTCGCTGCGGACCATTCGCGGCGGGCCGCCGCTCGCCGAGGTGACGACGTCATCGCTCGCGGCGCTCAAGGCGTATACCGAGGGCGCGCGGGCCGCGGATTACGGCCACGATGCCGAGGCGGTTCGGCTCCTCAAGCAGGCGGTGACGCTCGATTCGAATTTCGCCATGGCCTGGCGCAAGCTCGGCGTCGCGTATGGCCACCTGGGCACGGAGCGGGAAGCCGAGGTCGCGGCGGTGACCCGGGCGTATCAGCTGCGGGGACGGCTCTCCCCCCGGGAGGCCGATCATGCCGAAGCGTACTATTACTTCGATGGCTTGGCGGACGCGGATCACACCATCCAGTCCTACGAGCGCCTGCTGGCCTCTTGGCCCGATGACGACATCGCCCTCTCCAACCTCGCCGAGGCATATGGTAGCAAGGGGCGGTTCGCGGACATGGAGAGACTGGAACGACGCGCCATGGCGCTCGGGGCCGTGGACCCGATCACGCTGACCGACCTGGTGGGCAGCCAGCTCGCGCAGGGGAAGACCGCGGCCCTCGACAGCACCCTGGCGCTCTTCGCCCGCACCAATCCCACCACCCCCGCCCGATGGCGCACGTTTTCGAACCTGGCAAGGGCGCGCGGGGAGATTGATCGCGCCGTTGCAATGGCGGACTCTCTGGCGCGGCTGGACGATCCCCATTGGCGCGCGATTGGGAATGACCTGGCGGCTCGAGCCCTGCGACGGGTCGGGCGGCTGCGAGAGTCGGAACGACGCGCGGTCCAGGCCATCTCCGCGGCACAGCTCGCCGGCGAAGCGCTCACTGCCCTGGGCTTCGAGCTCGACCTGGCACGAGTTGACCTCATGTTCCGGGATCAGCCGGAGGCGGCGCTGCGGCGGACCGAGGCTGCCGTGGCGAGGCATCCGCTCGACTCGCTCCTGCCAGGGAACCGGCCGTATGGGCGGCTCATCGCCCTCTACGCAATGGCCGGGCGGCTCGATCGCGCCGATGCCCTCGAACGGGAGTACCAGCGGCTGGTGCCCGCTTCCCTGAGGGAGAGCGATGGCTGGGCTGCCTACGGTGAGGGATGGCTGGCGATCGGTCACGGAGATGGGAAGGCCGCCGTGGCGCAATTCCGGCGGGCCAGGGCTCGCTGGATGACCACGACCAGCACGCTGCTCGAGGAAGCGCGCAGCTTCGAGCAGATGGGCCAGCCCGATTCGGCGCTCGCCTCGTATGAACGGTTGCTGACCCTTGGGGTCCCGCACTGGGAGGAGGGGCCCAAGGACTTTACCCTGCCCCTGGCGTATCGCCGCCTTGGCGAGCTCTACGAAGCCGGGACGAATCGGGAAAAGGCGCTGGAGTATTACGGGAAGTTCGTCGCCCTCTGGAAAAACGCCGACCCGGACCTGCAACCCAAGGTACAGGAGGTCAGGCGCCGGATGACGGCGCTGGTCGCCGAGCCGCGGTAGACGCCTACCTCGCTCGCTCCACGATCTTGTTTAGAATCCGCTTCGCAAAGTCCTTATCCCACGTCACCGCGGTCTTCTTCACCACGACATTCACGTGGGTCCCGCTGCCTTCACTCTTGAGATCTACTGCGACCTCACGGTCCGAGGTCTTGCCTTCCAGCGAGCGTTTTTCGATCCCGCCATCCTGCTCGTTGCTCGACTTGGTCTCCGTGATACCGAAGTCCTGAAACGCCTGCCGCGCCGCGTCGAAGGTGCGGGCGACCGGGGTCGCGACCTGCGCCTCGACGCCGCGTTCCGAGACGTAGATCGCGCCCCCCGCTCCGGCGCCCGCCGCCGCCAGGAAGCAGCCGCCCACAGTGACGGCCACCCCGAACAACGCCAGCGCTACGGACCCGCGGTTGAATCCATGCATATGGCCCTCCCGCCCACGCCAAAAGGTTCGCGATTCTGAGGCCGGGACGATCCAACAGGAGGCCGTTCGCACAACGGCCGCTAGCGCTCCAGCAGGACGCTCCCCGAGAACCGCTTGAATTCCTCCTGCTTCTTCCTGGGGTAGAGCTTCCCGATCAGGCTCCAGAACCGCGCGAAACGCATGGTCCGGTTGAGCCGGATGCTCTCATCGAACATCGCACGGTA
>CAZYPO010000035.1:9532-28694 GCA_964649225.1 uncultured Gemmatimonas sp.
GCGCGAAACGCATGGTCCGGTTGAGCCGGATGCTCTCATCGAACATCGCACGGTATTCCCGTTCCCGCCATCCGTACCCCTCGAAGAAGCGACTGCGGGCCCTCGCCCATTCACGGCGCTCCCGGGTGGCGGTACCGGTCGAACCAAGCCAGGATGTAGGCCACCTTGGCGATCAGGTTGCTCGGCTTCTCCCAGATCTCGTGCGAAGCGTCGGGAATTCGCATCATCGCGGTCGGCACGTGGCGCAGCCGCAGCGCACCGTAAAACTGCTCGGCTTCACTGCTCGGGGTCCGCCAGTCCACTTCGCCCGTGACCAGCATAGTGGGCGTGGTGACGTTCTCGACGTAGCTGAGGGGTGAGCGGCTGGCGTACTGGTCGAAATTCTCCTTCTTCCAGGGCACCCCGGCGAACCAGTAGCGCGAAAAGAACGGCAGCCCGTCCGCGGTGAGCACGAAGCTGGACCAGTTGATCACCGGCTTGGCGACGACCGCTGCACGAAAGCGGCGGGTGTGGCCGACAATCCACGCCGTGAGCACGCCGCCGCCGCTGCCGCCCGTCACGAACAGGCTGTCCGGCGCCGCATAGCCCCGGGCGATCACACTGTCCACGCCCGTCATGAGGTCGTCGTAATCGTGGTCGGGGTAGTCGTGATGAATGAGGTTGCCGAACTCCTCGCCGTAACCGGTGCTGCCGCGCGGGTTGGTATAGAGCACCACATAACCCGCCGCGGCGTAGAGCTGAATGTCCGCCCCGAAGCGGGGGCCGTAGTTGGCGAAGGGCCCGCCATGAATTTCCAGGACCAGTGAATACTTGCGTCGCGGATCGAAGCCCGGCGGCTTGACGATCCATCCCTGGATCTTGCGCTGGTCGAAGCCCGAGGGATACCAGATCTCTTCCACGGTGCCGAGCTGCTTCGCTCCGAAGAGATCGTCGTTGAGACGGGTCAGCCGCTGTACCGGCTGTCCGGCCCGCGCGAGCGCGATATCGGCGGGGTGCTCGGGCGATGCGAGGGTGAAGGCCACGCGTCCGTCCGCGGCCACGGAGAACGAGCTCCCGCCGTAGGGACGGTCGATGGACAGCCCGCCCGCGCCCGCGGCGACCTGCTTCAGCTCGCCGTTCAAACCGACCCAGGCGATCCGGGTGTCGCCGCGGTCATCGTATTGGAAGAAGAGCCCGAGGCCGTCGCGGCTCCACACCGGGTCCACCACATCGCGATCGAGCGTGCCGGCGAGCAGGCGGCTCCCGCTGCCATCGCGGTTCATGATATAGAGGTGGGTGACCTGGTAGCCCTGGTCGCGATCATCGAAGCCGGTGTACGCGATCAGCTTCCCGTCGGGAGAAACGACCGGGCTCCCGTCCGGTCCCTTGCGCTGCGTCAAGGCCCGGACCACTCCGCCGGGCACCGTCAGTTCGTAGACCTCCGCCTCATTGGGGTCGTATTCGCCACCCGCGACGCGATTGGCCGAAAACACCAGCGCGCGCCCGTCCGGGGCCCAGCGGGGCGCGCCGTCGTCGAAGGGTCCGTCGGTGAGCTGGCGGGGTGTGCCGCCCTGTGCGGGCAGCAGGAAAATGTGCCGGTGACCTTTGCGCAAATATCCGGCGCCGTCGGCGCGATAGTTGAGCTCGTCGATGAACTTGATCGGGGGTCCCCAATCCGCTCCGGGCGGCGGAGCGGGCAGCTCGGCGAACGGCTTGCCCTGCTCGGGGACGAACATGGTAAAGGCCACCCAGGCCCCGTCCGGCGACCAGGCCAGGCCCCCCGGCGATTCCGCGAGCCGCGTGAGGTTGGTCTCCTGGCCCGTGTCCATCCACCGCACGAAGAGCTCGCTGTGCCCGTCGACACTGGAGACATAGAGCAGCCGACCGCCCTCCGGCGACCAGCGGGGGGAACCGGCCTCGCGTCCCGGGGCCAGCAGCGGCCGCAACTCGGAGCCGTCGGAATTCACGGTCCAGAGGGCCGAGTGCTGGCCATCCTTCATGATGTCGAACCCGCTCCGGGCAAAGACCACGCGCTTGCCGTCGGGTGAGATCTGCGGGTCCGCTCCCCACTCGAGCTCGAACACGTCGCGCAGGGTGAAGCGATCAGGCTGCGTGGTCTGAGCGCGCGTGGGCGCAGCCGCCAGGCAGGCGGCCGCGCCGCACGCGAGAATCCGGCGAAGAGTCATCGAGGCCTCATGGTGTAGGTTCCGGCCCGAGAACGCGATCCACCTCCGTCTTGATGGCCTCGAGCTCCCGTTCCAGGGTCTGATACCGCGCGATCGCGTCCCGCCCGATCTTCTGATCCGTCCCGTTCGTCATCCCGTTGAGATAATTGAGGTGCGCCTGCAACCCCGGCTTGCCGTAGCGCACCGGCTCGCTGAGCAGCTTGCCGGCGATCGCTTGCACTTTGGCCAGCGTATCGGCCGCCGCGCCGCTCGCGCCCTTGAGCCGGTTCAGCGCGACCTGCACCCGGGCCACGGTGCGGTTGGCGTCGTTCACCAGGGCGCGCATCCGCAAATTGTGCTCGAATTGCTCGCGCAGATCGGCGACGGTGGTGCCCTCCTCCGCCAGGCGGGGATCGATCAGCACGGTGAAGGACTGCGTCTTGACGGTGCTCTCCACGGTGAGACGGACCTGGTACTTGCCCGGGGGAGCGGTCACCCCCGAGGAATGCCGCAGGTCCCAGAGGAAGCGATTGATTCCGACATTCTTGGTGACCCGGCTCGTAACGCCGCCGAAGCGGCCGAAGCCGGGCGCGGCGTCCGGATCTTCCTGCGCACCACCACCGCGTCCGCCCCGGCCTGCGCCAACCGGGGCGTCGCTGCTGTACGTGTTGACCAGCTTCCCCGCGCTGTCGAGCACCTCGAGCTTGATGGCGCCCTCCCCGATGGCCGGCAGATAGTAGTCCACCGTCGGACTCAAGTACTCGGCGCCGCTCCTGGTGCGATAGCCGTTGCGAGGATGGTAGAGCTGCACCTCGTTCGAGCTCACCTGCGGCGTGAGCTGGTGCAGGGGCGAGATGTCGTCCAGGATCCACACCGCGCGGCCCTGCGTGGCGATGATCAGGTCCTTGCGATACACCCGGATGTCGTTGATCGGGACGTTGGGCAGGTTGTGCTGGAACGGCTGCCAGTGCGCGCCGTCGTCGAAGGAAACGAACATCCCGAACTCGGTGCCGGCGTAGAGCAGTCCTTCGCGGTCGGGATCCTCCCGCACCACCCGGGTGGGCCAGTCCGCCGGGATCCCGTTCTTCCCGTCGGTAAGGCGCTTCCAGGTCGCTCCGTAGTCGTTGGTCCGGTAGAGGTAGGGCTGGTAGTCGCCCAGCAGGTACCGGTACACGGTGAAGTATGCCGAGCCGCGCCGGTGCGGGGAGGCCTCGATCCAGGCCACGCGGCCGCCGGTGGGGAGGTCCTTCGGGGTGATGTTCTTCCAGGTTTTCCCGTTGTCGCGGGTTATGTGGAAGGGGCCGTCGTTGGCCCCGGTCCAGATCACTCCGGCCTCGAACGGGGATTCCGTGATCGCGTAGAGCGTGCTGTAGAACTCCTCGCCCGTCACGTCGCGCGTGATGGGCTCGCCGCCCGCGCCCTGGCAGCAGTCCGGGTGCGCGGTCAGGTCGGGGGAGATCTTCTCCCAGGTCACCCCCTTGTCGCGCGAGCGGTGCACGTACTGCGATCCGTAATACACCACGCTCGGGTCGTAGGGAGAGGTCGCCATGGGCGACACCCGCTGGAAGCGATAGATCAGATCCCGCGCGGGGTTGCCATAGAGCGACTGCGCACCGACCCAATAGTTCTTGGATTGGCCCATCGCGAGGTTCATCACCTCGAACTGTCCCTTGCACGCACCGTAGACCACATTCGGGTCCTTGGGGTGCGGCATGATCGGCCCCGTCTCGCAGCCCGGGCCGGTGCGCCAGTCCTCACGATTGTACGGCCCGGCGACGCTGCTGATGATGATCGTGGTGTTGTCCTGCTGCGCACCATAAATCTTGAACGGAAACGCCTTGTCCATCCACACCCCGTAGATCTCCGAGGTGGGCTGATTCATCTGGCTGGACCAGGTGCGCCCGCCATCGAAGGAGACGTTGGCCCCGCCGTCGTTCGATTGGATCAGCGTGTTGCCGTCCCGGGGATTGATCCAGATGTCGTGATTGTCCCCGTGTGGCGTACGGAACGGCATCATGGTCTTGCCGCCGTCCGTCGACTTGTAGAACCCTTCGGCCCCTGCGTAAACCACATCGGCGTTGGTCGGGTCGGCGCCGAGCGTCGTGTAATAGAAGGGGCGCTGAATCAGGGAGCCCTGAGAATTCACCAGGGCCCACGTCTGGCCGGCATCGTCGGAGCGATACAGCCCGCCGCCCGGCTTGGCCTCGATGAGCGCGTAGAGCCGGCTGGGGTTGGCCGCGGTCACCGCGAGATTGCCCTTGCCGATCAGCTGGCTGGGTAGTCCGCTCGCCGAGTGCGACCAGGTCTCACCGCCATCGCTGCTCTTGTAGAAGCCCCCCTCGCGCGAGCCGCTGATGATGGTCCACGGCTTCCGCTCGATGCGCGACAGCCAGGCATAGACAACGCTGGGATTGCCGGGCTGCAGCTCGACATCCATCGCCCCGGTACTGTCCGATACATAGAGGGTCTTCTTCCAGCTCTTCCCGCCGTCGGTCGTCTTGAAGACTCCGCGCTCACTGTTGGGCTTGAAGATGTCGCCGTACGCGGCCACCCAGACGGTGTTCGGATCGCCGGGATGGATCCGCACCGCGCCGATCTGCCCCGCATTGTAGAGTCCGAGCAACGCCCAGCTCTTGCCGCCGTCGCTGGTCTTGTACACGCCGCGGCCGGTCGAGACGTTGCTGCGCACGCCGTCCGACCCGGTGCCGAGATAGATGATGTCCGGATTCGACTCAGCCACCGCGATCGAGCCGCTCGAGCCGACTGGAACCTTTCCGTCGGTAATCGCAACCCAGTTCTCGCCGCCATCCGTGGTCCGGAACACACCGCCACTCGCCACTCCCATGTAGAAGGTCCGGGGCTGCGAAGGCACCCCGGTCACCGTGGTGACCCGGCCGCCGCGCGAGGGCCCCACCAGGCGGTAGCGCAGCCCGCGAAAGAGCGCGCTGTCTGCCGAGGCCATCATGGGCCCCGTTTGACTCGCCGCGGGCAGGGGCAGGGTCGCCAAAAGGGTCAAAGCGCTCAGAGCAAGTCCGCGAGCCATTGCTGTTCCTCGACTTCGGTGGATGACGGTATCCAAGTCTACTTCTCGTCCGCGTAAACGCCGAGCACGAGGATTTCGTAGGGAAACTTCCCCCTGAGCACGGCCGGGTTGGTCTGGGACTCGACGATGCGCCGGGAAATCTCCGCGAAATTCATCCGCGGCAGTCCCCAGACGTGCCGCCGCGCGCCGCGCTTCAGGGAACGGACCATGCGCTCCGGCGGGGTCCCACTGATGAACACCAGGCGGAGCCCTTCGACCAGCAGCGTGCCGTCGGTCTCCCGCGCCGACGCCGTGACGAAGCGGCCATCGTCCACGAGCACCTGCCGGTCTCCGGTGAGCTCCATCAGGAAATGCACATCATTGTAGAGCCAGTTTGAGGTTTCGAAGGTGACGCTGGTCGGATTCACGCGGAGTTTGCAGTCGGCTCCCTCATAAATCTCGAAAGTCCGCTTGGCGTTGCCCGGCCGGTATCCCTCGACCGGATGAAAAGTCCCCTGCAGGTTGATGCCGCCGACCCGGGTGACAGGATGGATCTCGAAGATGTGGTCGGAGTTGGGACTGGTGAGCGCGGACACCGGCTTGCCCTGTTCCTCGGGGAGCATGGTGTGCTCGGGCCACAGTCGCCATGCTCCCGTCATCTTGATCGCCTGGTGGGTCGATTCGGCGCGCTGGACCAATGCCACCGCCGGATCGACGGTGGCCGCATTGATGATCTCCGCGACGAGGCGCAACTCGATTTCAGGCGCACGCCCCGCGATGTGCAGGTCGCCGTCGAGCCGATTCGGGTTGGGCGACTTCATTGCCTTGTCGACGGTGAACTGCGTGCTGATGGTCACGCGGTTCTTGTAGCGCTCGATGAACGCGCGGTCGATGGTGACGAAGGCCCCGTTGGGAGCCGCCGCTGCCGCCACCATCGTGTAAACGATCGTTGCCTTCCGGGCGAGCACGGCGCAGCCGGCGAGGGTACCGATGACGAGCAGGACGGGGAGGCGCTGCAGGCTCACGGCTCTGGCCTCATCCGGGGAAGGGAGCACGGAGGAAATTCGCCCGGGCCGGTTATCTTTGCAAATGCCATTCAGCACCTTGAAGCTACATCCCCACCTTTGTCGCGGCCTCAAAGAGCTCGGCTTCACGCGTCCGACCCCGATCCAATTGGAGGCCATTCCGCCGGCGCTCGAGGGCCGTGATATCCTCGCGTGCGCGATGACCGGCAGCGGCAAGACGGCGGCGTTCCTGCTGCCGATCCTCCAGCACTTGATTGCCAAGCCCCGCGGCACCACCCGCGCGCTCGTCCTGACGCCCACCCGTGAGCTCGCGGCCCAAATCCTCGGCGACCTGAACGACATCGCGGTGCACACCCCGATCACGGGTGCCGCGGTCTTCGGCGGCGTGGGCATGGGGCCACAGGAGCACGCCTTCCGCAGTGGCGTGGACGTGCTCATCGCCACGCCGGGACGCCTGCTCGACCATTTCCGTTTTCCCTATGCCCGGCTTGCGGGGCTCGAGTATCTGGTGCTCGACGAAGCCGACCGCATGCTCGACATGGGATTCCTCCCCGATATCCGCCGGGTGCTCAGGCATCTGCCGGCGCGCCGGAAAACCTATTTCTTCAGCGCCACCATGCCGCCCCCGATCGCCGCGCTGGCCGGCGAGATGCTCCATCGTCCCGTCGCGATCAACGTGAGCCGGCCCTCGGCGCCCGCGGTCGGGATTACCCAGGCGGTCTATCCGGTGGCCCAGGAGCTCAAGTCCGCGCTGCTCGCCAAGCTGCTCGCGCGAGGGGACATGAAAGAGGCGCTGGTCTTCACCCGCACCAAGCACCGCGCCAATCGGCTGCAGTTGTATCTGGTCAAGCAGGGCATCAAGGCCGAGCGGATCCACGGCAACCGCTCGCAGCCGCAGCGCACCGAAGCGCTCGCGGGGTTCAAGAGCGGGAAGTACCGGGTGCTGGTGGCGACGGATATCGCGGCGCGGGGGATCGATATCGAGGCGCTGGGCCACGTGGTCAACTTCGACGTGCCCAAGGTGCCGGACGACTACATCCACCGGGTCGGGCGAACCGCGCGCGCGGAGGCCGTTGGCGACGCGTTCACGTTCGTGGCCCCGGAGGAGGAGCAGGAGCTCAAGGCCATCGAGCGCGCGGTGGGCAAGCGCCTCCCGCGCGTGGTGGTGCCCGATTTCGATTACGCGGCGAGGACCCAGACCGTGCTCGAGGTGCCGTTGGCGGAACGGATCGCGGCGATCCGGGCCCGCAAGGCGGAAGAACGTGCTCGTGCCAAAGCCAAAGTGGAGCGGGGACCTGGTCGGTTCAGGGGGTAGGCCGGCGGCCGGCGGGAATCTTTTCGTTGCGCATCGCGGCCTGCCAGGCGAATACGGCCAGCACGATGGCGTTTTGTTGCAAGTCTTCAGTCCTGACCCGGTCCGCAAAATCCATGTTGGTGTGATGCTCCCGGGTATCGTACTCGACGTAATCCTGCAGCGAGTTGAACGCCGGCAAGCCCAGCGCCGTGAAGGCCAGGTGGTCGGTGCTGCCGATCTTGGCGATCACGTTCCGCCGTACGCCGAGGTCGCGCAGCGGTTCGAGCCAGGCATCGAAGATGGACTTGGCTTCCGGATTCTCCTCCATGTACCAGCCGAAGATCGGACCGCTGCCGGGATCGCTGTTGAGGTACAGCGCGAACTTTTCCCGCGCGCCGGCGTTCGCGTCTCCGGCGTAATGCCGGGCGGCATAGGCACGCGAGCCGAGCAAGCCCTCCTCTTCTCCGCCCCAGAGCGCCATGCGGATCGTACGGCGCGGCCGCACCCCGATCGTCTTCAGGATTCGCATCGCCTCCAGCAGCGACGCGGAAGCGTCCGCGTTGTCGGTTGCCCCCGTCGCGGAATGCCAGGAATCGAGGTGCGCGCCGAGCAGGACGACTTCGTCCTTGAGCACGGGATCGGCGCCGGGAATTTCCGCGATCACGTTGTAGCCATTCGTGTCGGCGGTGAAGTACCGGGTATCCACCTGCGCCCGCAGCTTGACCGGCGCCCCCGACAGCAGGGCACGAACGATCAGGTTGTAGTGCTCCGCCGCCAGGATCACCGACGGTGCCGCGTCATCGGGCGTCGCGCGATTTCCGAGCACGAACATGGTCCCGTGCTGGCCCTGGGTGGGGCGAAGCACCAGGCCGGCGCCGACTTCACGCAGCACCCTCGCCCGGGCCTGGTTGGACAACGGGCCCGGCGGGTTCAGGAAGGCCGGCGCGCCGATCGGTACCGGCTGGTCGCTTAAGCTCGGCTCCTGGCGATCCCTGGTGATGAATTCTGCCTGCGGTTTGGTCGCCAGGACGATCGCGCCCCGCAGCTGGGCGGCGCGCGCGCGGACGGCCGTCGAATCGGCCAGCTCTCCGATGTACACCGGCGCGGCGAGCAGTTCCCCCTTGGTGGACGGGCTCCAGGCTTCGGCAAACCCGATCAGCGGGAAATACCTCGGCTCGACCATCTCAAGAGTGAGCTTTTCGAGGGCCCATCCCCGTCCGAACGGCCAGCTCTCCTGGTGCACCGCCTCCAGTCCATAGCCCCGGAGCCGCGCTTCCGCCCAGTCCGCCGCCTGCTTGAACGCCGGGCTCCCGGTGAGCCGGGGCCCGATGACGTTGGTAAGGTGATTGAAGCTCGCTTCCACCTGAGAGCGGGTCTGGCCTTCCTCCCGGATCCGGGCCAGCGTCGCCAGATCCACAGGCTCCTGCGCGGCGGCAGTTGAGGCACCAAGGAGGAGGGCTAAGCACAGAAGCTTCATCGCGGGCTACCGGTCGTCGAGCTTTCGCCCGGCGTTCAGGTTGTCGAAGTTGAGGATCGTGTTGAGCACCAGGAAGTAGCTGCCCACCGTTGTGCCGCGGTAAATCGGGTTGATCGAGAAGAGCACCACGTGGCCCTTGTCCCTGGGCGCATCGACGACGATCGGACGGTCGGCGATCTCGCCGCCTCCTCCCAGCAGTCCCGACACCAGCAGATCGCGTTGCGGCGCGAAGCGCAGCGCCACCCGCGGCCGCTGATCGGGCGGAATCACGCCGATTGGATTACGAAGCTGCTCATCCAAGAGCGGCGGGATCTGCCACTGCTCGACGGTGGGCCTGGTGGGAAGCTCGAAGCGGGGGTCGAGCGCAGCCCGGCCTTGGGGCACGTCGGGATCATTGAGGGTGCCTCTTCCGGTGGGCCGGCCGGTCGCCTCCCCAAACCGGTTGCCGCCCCGCCCGCCGAGTGTGCTGTTCACCGAGAAGCTTGCGCCGTCGTCGCTCATCACAGCCAGGCTGTCGATAATGCCGTAGGTGATCGGGCTCGCGTCGTCCACCAGCCGGGAGCGCAGCAGGCTCCCCACCACGCGGCTCTGCCCCGCCTGGTTGACGCTCACCCCGCTGGTAAAGCCGAACTGGACCGCGAAGCTCGCCGTGTTCGCGACGCCCACCAGCACTCCGCCCCGCGAGATGAAGTCCTGCAGATGGCGTAGCCCCTCCCAGCCGAGGCCCGGACGCATGTCATCGGTTTGCGCCCAGGTGCCGATGTTGGGGGTTTCCGGCGTGTTCTTCCAGGGCAGCGGGTTCCGCCACATCGGAAGTCCGCTGACGATGGTCTGCGCACTGCCGCCCGCGGGCGGAAACAGGATCACATCCCACTTGGCTCTGAGATCGGTGGTAGCGGCGGCGTCCTGTACGCTGATGTAGTCGTAGGGGATCTGCATGAAATCAAACGCCTGCCGCCACCAGCCTTCGGTTTGGGTATTGATCCAGGTGTGCATGATCGCGACGCGCGCGGCCCGCAGCGGATGCGTCTTCACGGTGGGCGCGGCCGCCAGAGCATAGCCCGCGAGGCCGAGCTCCTTGCTCAGGCGGTCCAGCTCGGCCGTGGCCACGCCGCGAATCAGGAAGCTGCCGCGATTGAACTTGTGCCCGGCGGCCTCGAACGGCTCCTCGGCGGCCTGGATATCCGCATCCTTCAGTTTGTAGCGCAGCGTGGCGAGCGCGTTGTCACCGTTGTGATTGATCGCCACCACAGCGCCGCTCCCGCTGATGCCGCCGGGGGCGCGGACCTCTCCGCTCACCGTCGCCATGGGCACGTCCAGCACCTTCGCGTCGACCACCCGGACCGCTTCCACGCCGAAGCCTTCGGGGAAGGTCCAGCCGGTGTCGTCATAGGGCGTGCGCTGCGGATCGGTCGGGCTCCAGTACTGGTAGTCGAGCAGCGCGTCCGCGATGCGAGAGTAGGGCTGGTCCATCCGCACGAGGTAGCTCCCCGCCGGGAAGGACCGCGTCTCGGTCTTCGCGGTGGAATCGGTTCCCCTCCGCGCCGCCGAGTCCGCCGTACCGCTCGCCCGCCTGGGGCGAGCGGGCAGCGTTACGCTGAAGGCGGCCGTCGCTCTCGAGATCTCGACGTGCTGCTTCTGCAGCACGCGGAGCAGCTCCGCCTGGGTCCCGGGGCGGCGGGTATCGGCGCTCAGCACGTAGGCCGCCGGCCCCTCGGTCTTGGCCTTGAGGATCGAGCGTTTGCTCTTCTCGTAAAAGTTCTGCAGAATGAGCCGCCGATTCTCGGCGATGTAGCTCAGCGAGACCAGCAGGCCGGTCTGCTCGTAGTTGTTGTTGTTCCGCAGCGACCATTTCACCCGCGGGAGGGGCGGGTTTTGCCGGTACCAGGTGCGCGAGGTCTCGCCGGGCGACAGCGTGCGCTCCAGCGTCTCCGCGCTGCCGCCGTTGCCGAAGGTCTCGTAGAGCCGGCTGATCCCGTTGTGCGTCGCCGCCATGAACATCAGGTACCCGGGCGACCAGGTATCGAAGTTGCCGAACGCGAAGACGCCCGGCATGCCCATCCGGGTCATCTCCTGCACGTTGTTCCACCCGATCATCTGCCATTCGTTGGTGACCAGTGGGTCGAGCCAGGCGTTGTAGGGCCCATCGCCGATCGTATTGTCATAGAGGTAGGGCACCGACTCGTGCAGATCGTGAATCAGCTGTGCCTTCCAGTCGACGTACGTATTGAGCACGTTCTGCGAGAGCTTTAGCGTGAGCCCCATTGCGTCGCGGTTGTTATCGTGCGCGACGTAATGACCCCAGTAGATCAGGCTCGGCCAGGTGTCCTTGGGATGGGCCAGATGCCACTTGAAAAGGTCCACCACCCGGTCCCGGCCGTCGACCTCGACGATCGGGGTGATCAGGGTGATGAGATGGTCGCGGATGTTCTTGATGTAGGGGCTCTCATCCACCGCCAGGCGGTAGGCCAGCTCCATCAGCGCGGTCGGCGCGCCGGCTTCGGGAGAGTGAATCGTCCCCGTGATGTAGTAGATCGGAGCGGCGTCCGCCGCGAGCAGCGCGGCCTGCGCGTCGTTCATGCCGATGCTGCGGGGGTCCGCCAGCTTCGCGAGCTTGGCGCGATTGGCGTCCAGCTTGCCCATCAGCGCCTCGGACGCCACCGCCACCGCGATCATCTCGCGGCCTTCCTCGGTGGTGCCGATCGAGAACACCTTCACCCGCGGCGTCGACTTGGCCAGCAGCCGCATGTACCCGTAGACCTCTGTCGAGTAGGGCAGCTTGTTGGGTGCGCCCGCGATGTCCCCCAGTACCGCGGTCGGCGTCGGGACCGTCTTCGACGCGGGCAGATAGTCCACCAAGGGGGAGAGGAAGAACGGCTCGGTGGTGTATTCGCGGATCTTTTTCGTGTACTGCTCGTCGATCGGCTGGCTCGGGCTGCGGCCCGGGCGAACGGAAACAGGCGTTTGGGCTCCAGCGGGGGTGGTTCCGGCGCTGAGCAAGGCGAACAGCAGGGCCGCGGCAACGGCGAGCTGGCGATTCATGACTGAGCCTCGACAGGGTTGATAAAGCGACGCTGTAACGTATCGCCGTGAACCGCTTCCCCCAAACCGGGCGGGGCCATAGTTTCTTGCCATGCAAGCGATGTACTCCCGCCGGACTTTCATCGGCCGGATCAGCGGGGCACTGGCGGCCCTGGTTCCGGTGCTGCACTGGAGTCCCCGCCATACCTGCCGGGGCCGGGTCGCCGGACCGCACCCCGCGCCGAGGCCCGGCATCACGGCTGCCAAGGTGCTGACCCGCGAACAGCTGGCCGAAAGCCCGGCGGTGATCCCGGTTTTCGATCAGGTGCGCGAGATTCCGGAGCTCATCGACGGGATCCGCTGCCAGTGCGGCTGCGCCGATTTGGAGGGCTACTACTCGCTGCTTTCCTGTTATGAGGGTGACGCGATGGCCCGGAGCTGTCCGATCTGCCAGGGCCAGGGTCGGCTGGCTCACCGCCTGCACCGGGACGGCAAGAGCCTCGACGAAATCCGGGCCGCCATTGACGCGAGGTATGGTGGATGACATCCGATCGCCTGGTGCTCCGGCTCGGCCTGCTCATGCTGCTGCCCGGTGCGCTGTCCGCGCAGGTACGGGCCAGCGAGCCGGCTTCGATTTCTCAGACCGTGGACGGCACCAAGCTCACGGTGACGTACTCGCGTCCCCGCGCGCGCAGCCGCGATTCGCTGTTCGGCAAGCTGGTAACCTGGGGCGAGGTATGGACGCCCGGCGCGAACATGGCCACCACCATCGCGCTCGGCAAGAATGTCCGGCTGGACGGGCATCCGATTCCCAAGGGCAAGTATTCCGTCTGGATGGTGGTGCGAGCCGCGGGGGACTGGACGCTCGTGCTGGATCCCCGCGCCGAGCTGTACCACATGGCGCACCCGGACTCCACCGCCCAGCAAATCCGCTTCCCCATAACGCGGACCGAGCGCCCCTTTGCCGAGGTGCTCACCTGGTCCTTCCCCGAGGTCCGGCGCACCGGTGCAACGCTCGCCTTCCAGTGGGGAACGGTCTATGTGCCGATGGACATCGAGGTCGAGCCCTCCTATCAGCTCGGCTTCCCGGCAGGAGAATCCGCCCCCTACCTGGGCAATTACGAGTATGTGTGGAGCATGCCCGGTGACAGCGCCAAACCCGTTACGTTCACCGTTACCCATGAGAACGGCTCCCTGATGGGGCGCTGGGATCCCGTTCCCTATCCCGAGTGGGCTCGCTTCGTCCTGATCCGGATCGCTCCGAACTGGTTCGTACCCGGTTTTCTCGATGAAAAGGGCACGCTGTACGAAGTGGAGAAGGGGATGGTATTCGAGTTCAAGGTCGCTTCGGGTCGGGCGAGTGGGCTCGACGTGCGCGGGGAGGACGACAAGGTCATGGCCTCGGCCAAGCGGAAGACCTGAGCCGCTGACATATTCCCGGTTTGAAGCATCCCGACCGCGGGAGCTGTTTTGACCATCCTGGAGCGACTGCAGAACCGGCTGGCTGACCGCTATTCCGTCGAGCGCGAGCTTGGCAAAGGCGGCATGGCCACCGTCTACCTGGCGCGGGACATTCGGCACGACCGCGAAGTTGCCATCAAAGTGCTCCACCCCGAGCTCTCCGCTTCCATCGGGGCGGACCGGTTCGAGCGCGAGATCAAGCTCTCCGCCAAGCTCCAGCATCCCCATATCCTCGGTCTGATCGACTCCGGCGAAGCCGACGGGCTGCTCTACTACGTGATGCCCTTCGTGAAGGGCGAATCGCTCCGCGACCGGCTGGATCGGGAGGGGCAGCTTCCCATCGAAGACGCCATCCAGATCGCCCTGGAAACCGCCGACGCGCTGGGCTGCGCTCACGCCCAGGGCATCATCCACCGGGACATCAAGCCCGAGAATATCCTGCTTTCCGGCGGTCACGCCCTGGTCGCGGACTTCGGGATTGCACGCGCGGCCACCGAGGCGGGTGGCCAGAAGCTCACCCAGACCGGGATGGCCGTCGGGACCCCCGTCTACATGGCCCCGGAGCAGTCGGTGGGCGACGCGGTCGGCCCGACCAGCGATCTCTACAGCCTGGGCTGCGTGCTGTATGAGATGCTGGCCGGCGAGCCGCCGTTCACGGCCAAGAACGCCCAGGCGCTCATGGCGCGGCACTCGATGGAAGCCGTGCCGAGCATCCGGATCATTCGGAACACGGTGCCGGAGGAGGTGGAGGACACCATCTTCGCCGCGATGGCGAAGGTGCCGGCCGACCGGCCGCAGAACGCCGCGCAATTCGCGGAATTGCTCGGGATGCCGTTGGGGGCGACCGCATCACGGCGAGCCAACATCCGCACCACCGCGTCGCGCCGCGTGCCCACCGCGGCCCACCGGGTCTACGAGCTCGAAGCCCCGCCCTGGTGGCGGCGCCCCTGGGTGATGGCTGCGGGCGTGCTGGTGCTCGCGGGCGGGAGTTTCGCCGGATACAAGCTCTTCGCGCGGCCCGGTGGAGCGAATCTATCCGTCGAGGAACGGGCCCGGCTGCAACAGATCGCCGTGCTCTACTTCCAGAACCCGAATCAGGATGCCGAACTCGATCCCGTGACAGAAGGGCTCACGGACGCCCTCATCCGTTCGCTAAAGGAAGCCAATGTCCAGGTCCGCGGAGCCCAGAGCGTTGCGGCCTACCGCGGCAAGGACGTGGCGAAGGACAGCATTGCGCGTGCCCTCGGCGTGGGAACCCTCGTCGAGGGATCCGTGGTCCCGGAGGGAGCAACCAAGGTCAAAGTTACCACCTGGCTCACCGACGCGAGCGGGAATGATCTCGGGAAGCGGAGCAACTTCGTCATCCCGCGCGACTCGCTTTTCGCGGCAGAGGGTGCCGTCGCGCAGAATGTATCGGTCGCGCTCCGCACCCTGCTCGGCACCACGATCCCGTTGGACGAGAGCCGCGCCCGAGCTGGGAACCTCGAAGCCTGGACGCTCTATCAGCGCGCCGAGAAGTCGCGCAAGGACGCGGAACAGGCCAGGGCGGAGCCGCCGCGAGCCGCTGCCCTGCTTGCCACCGCCGACTCATTGCTCGGATTGGCTGCTAAGGCCGACCCTAAGTGGATCGACCCGATTCTGCTCCGCGGCGAGGTGGCACGGCAGCGCTCGTCGTTCGAATCGGACAAGGCCGAAAAAGCCAAGTGGATCGAGGCGGGGAAGGGTTTCGCGGAGCAGGCGCTCCAGTTGGAGCGGAACGATGCCAACGCGCTCGCGCTGCGGGGCACGCTGCGTTATGCGGAGTGGCGCCTGGCGCTGACCAGCGGATCTGAGCGGCAAGAGCTGCTCACGCGCGCCGAAAAGGATCTCCAGGATGCGGTGCTGGCGGACCCCACCCTGGCCTCGGCGTTCGCCACCCTGAGCTTCGTCAACTACGACCAGCAGGACGTAGCCAGTGCCGCAACCAATGCGCTCCGCGCCTATCAGGCCGATGCCTACCTTCGCAACGCCGACTTGATCCTGCTGCGGCTGTTCTGGACCAACTACGACCTGCAGAACTTCCCGGAAGCCACCCGGCACTGCGGCGTGGCGGCGCAGCGGTTTCCAAACGACCCGGACTTCACCGCGTGCCAGCTCTGGCTCCTGATCGCTCCGGGTGCGACGCCGAGTATTCCCGAGGCTTGGCGGCTTTCCCACCTCATCGACTCCCTCCTCCCCAAGACCCCCGATGGCGAGCTCCAGTCGCGGCTGGCCCGGTTGGTGGTGGGTGGCGTGATCGGGAAGGTCGCTCGCGGGAGCGGGAGCACCGCTACGGGCCCCCTCGCCGACAGCGCGCGGCGGGTGCTGGACCGCGCGGTCGATGCCCCCCGGGAGGTTGATCCCGGTCAGGAGCTGGTTGGCTATTCAGCCGTCATGCTCACCCAGATGGCGGACTACGCCCAGGCGATCAGCCGACTCAAGCGCTATGTGGTATTGAATCCGGATCATTCCTTCCGGGTGCAGGGCCAGGTACATTGGTGGTGGCAGGAGCTCCGCAACCTGCCGGAGTTCCAGGCCTTGATGACTCGTTAGGCTGTAGCGTCCGTCCCCGAGGCCCTGTAGCTGGAGCTCGCCAGTTGACGGCATGATGAAGGAACCGTACTATCGGCGCGTGCTTGAGGCCTTTGCTGGCTCGCGTCCCGAATGACACCCAGCGCCGCCTGGTGGAGACCGCCCGGCGGGGTTGCTCTATTCCAGGTCAGTGGCCGCTTCGACTTTCCGTGGAAGGATGACAAGATGACCCGTCGTGTTCTGGCCTATCTCTCCGTCGCAGCGCTCGCCGGCTGCCTGGGGGGCGACACCGCTCGCCCCAACTCCCCGTCGTTCGTGATTTCCGACGGTGCGCACCCGCAGGATCCCGACGCAAACCCTTTCTTCTTCTTCCTGCCACCGATGGTAGGCAATCCGAGCGCCAACTTCCATCCGGGGGAGTTCAACCCGAACCTGAACCCGACGGGCGAGGTCTGCGTCCTGGACGTGTCGTCCGACGATGAATCGTTGGTCACGCTCACCACGCCGTGCCGGGTCGGGGGGTACACCGCCACCTTCCCTACGCTGGTGGATGTGACGGCGGAGCAGTACGCGGGGAGCTGGACGGTGCCGGTGTCCGCCGACGTCTTCTACCGGATTCGGATCAAGCTGGGTCCCGACGTCACCCTCGGTTTCGCGGACGTGCACAGCGTGCCCGACCCCGCCCACCTGAGAGGGGTCAACCAGGATGAGTTCGTCGGGCGGCAGGACGGCTCTACGATACCGGTCAAGTTCCGGATCGAGAAAGGCGCCCTCTGTTTCTTCTATGATCCGACGTACACCGGGCCCTGTAACTCGTCTACCTTCGACTTCGAGGACGGCGGCTCGCTCGGGCTAGGCGGCATCGGTTCGCTGGATGTGCCGAGCCAGCCCCCGGGAACGGAGCATACGCTGACCATGCGGACGTGTCTCGACCTCAACCCCCGAGCCATCGATCTTCCGACCTTTGGGAGCTGCATCCACGTGGAGGTGACGCCCCCCCTCGACCCGGGCGAGTCGCTCACCAATCCGGCCATCCTGCAGGTGTGCGACCTGGCCGGAGACCTCGCGACCGGCGGCATCTACTCCCACGAGCAGGAGGGGTTGATCACTCTCCACCGGCTGGACGACCTGCCCGACGGCAGCACGGAGGTGCACGCGCTCCCCCACGTCGCCGGCTGCCGTGACTTCGCGTCGACCACTCCAAGCTTCAAGAGCGTCCTCAAGGAGCTGGCGCGGGGGCACCTCGGAGCCGCTTTCGGGAAGCTCGCGGCGATGGTAGGGCCCACCCCGCTCTACGCCAGGCGCCGGCGGATCAACCTAGGTGGGGGCGGCTCCACGAAAGTGTTCAGCGACTTCCAGTTCGCGCTCCCGGCCAAAATGAGCATCTACGCCGGCAACGGGCAATTCGCCGCGCCAAGCACAACGCTGCCCGTCGATCCCGCGGTAATTGTCACCGACCTAAACGACAACCCGGTGGCCAATGCCACCGTGCACTTCGCCCCCGCCACCCTCGCTGACGGTTCGGTCAACCCATTGATTCGCACGACGCTCACGACCCCGCTGACGGGGATCGCGACGACCTCCTGGACGCTGGGCCCCGCCACCGTCACCGGCACCCAGACCATGATCGCGAGCGGGCGGGGCATCGCCGGCGAGAACTTCGACGGGCCGCGCACTCGCTTCGACCCGTTCATGGCGATCCAGTCTTACTTCCCGGGCCCCCCGGATCCTCTCGATCCGCCTGCTGAGGTGCTCCTCCGGACCGGGACCCGGACCTTCAGCGCGATCACGCCGCTCGGCAACACAACCTTCATGTGCGAGCTCGGGACGAAGGACGGCAGCTTCCTGACCTTCGATAAGAACCGGAACAAGGTGGATCTCGGCCCGATCAAGGTGAAGGAGCCGGCCGACAAGAATACCATAGACGTATCCTTCTATATGTCGGTCACGGGCCAGTCGAGCGCGGTGCAAGACTATCCGGTGGAGTTGCGGGTCTACCGCGGCACCCTTACGAGTCCGGGCAGCACACTGGCTGGCTCCGAGGTAGGCTCCGCGATCGGCGGCGGCACCAAGGTCACTCTGCGGGGCGACAACGGGACGCCGGCGGTCCAGAGCATCAGGCTGACTTCTCCGGTCCTGGGGAGCGCGGGGACGACCAACTACCTCTGGTTCTATCTCAGCATCCTGAACGCTCCGGCCCAGCGCACCTACCAGTTCTGGTACACCACGAAGCTCGGCACGACGACGTCGCCAGACTGCAACAATGCCGCCGTATACAACGCGACGCTGACCAGCTCGAAGCTGGGGCCCGCGATCTGGCTTAAGAACTAGTCCGTTCCGCCGAGGGCGCAATCAGAAGGGGCCAGGCATCGCCTGGCCCCTTCGGTTTTCCCCGCTGGTCACCGGTCCCCGCCTACCCCACCGCGGCCGGCAGCACTACCACCTCGCGTTCCAGCACGTCGGCCAGCACATTGGCTTTCCGGGTCGCTCCCCAGCACTCCAGCGACAAATCGGCGCCGCGGCTCTTGGGGATCGCGCGGACGCTGATCTTTTCGGCGGTGACCCGCGTCGTCACCCGCTCGACCGCCGCGGTGTGCCCGCGGTCCAGCCCATCCGCTACGCGGAGGATGCCCGACAAGCGCCGGACGATGGCCTGCTCCTCGGACGCCAGCCGGCTGAATTCTTCGTGTTTGCGGCTGGGGCCTTTGCGCCGGTGGTACCGGCTGATCAGCGCCACCAGGTAACGGTCGCGCGAGGTGAAGTTGAGCCGCTCGGCGTTGAGGATGAGCTGGAAGCTGTGCAGGTGGTGCTTGCGGTAGCTCACCACCTGACCCACGTCGTGCAGCAGCGCGGCGGCCTCGAGCAGCGGCCGCTCCTCGGGATCGGCATCGAGCGTATCGCAGAGCCGGTCGAAGAGAGTCAGCGCCAGGACGCGCACCTGCTCCACGTGGCGGCGGTCTACCTGGCAGCGGTCGACGAATTCCCGCATTGCCCGCAGCGGATCGGCGGTGCGCGGCGCACTGTCGCCGATCATCTCGAGCAGCAGTCCTTCCCGCAAGCCGAAGGCGCTCACTGTGAGGCTGCGCGCTTCCACCAGCTTGAGCAGCTCCGCAGTTACCGCGAGCCCCGCGAGGATGATGTCGGCCCGCTGCGGGTTGAGTCCCTCCA
>CAZYPO010000035.1:28794-29901 GCA_964649225.1 uncultured Gemmatimonas sp.
GTTACCGCGAGCCCCGCGAGGATGATGTCGGCCCGCTGCGGGTTGAGTCCCTCCACGCTGCGGCGCCGCTCCACGCTGAGGGAGCAGAGCCACTCCAGTAGCTGCTCCACCTCTGCGGTCTTGATCACTTCGCCGTGGGCGGCCTCGGTGGGGTGCCCGCGCCGGGCGAGTACCATCCGGGCCAGGTTGGTGAAGGTGCCGCCCGAGCCGATCACCATCGCGTTGCTCCACTCGCGCCAGCGCCCCACCTTCTTGAGCTGCTTGTGCACCCTGACGCGCAGCCGCTCGACCTCGCGCGTGCGTGACCTGCTCTCGAACAGGTATTTCTCGGTGAGCCGCACCGCGCCCAGCGGCAGCGAGCGATTGAGCTCGACCAGGCCGTTGATCGCCCCGATCAGCTCCAGGCTGCCACCCCCGATGTCGGCCACCAGGGCGCGTCCGGTGGCCAGCGGGAAGTGATGGGCCATCGAGCGCCAGGAGAGCGCGGCCTCCGTCTCGGAATCGATGATCTTGAGGGGAATGCCCACCTCGCGACGCACCCGGTCCACGAAGGCCTTGCCGTTCTCGGCTTCCCGCACCGCGGAGGTCGCCACCGCGGTGAGCCGGCGCACCCCGCGCCGCTCCGCCACTTCCCGCATCCGAGCCAGCGCCTGGATCGCGCGGGCCATCGCGAATTCGTCCAGCCGCTTCGATTCGGCCATCCCCGAGGCCAGGCGCGGCTGGTCCTTCACCTCGTCGACCACCCTGATCCCGCTCTGGGGGTCGAACTCCGCCACCAGCAGCCGGATCGAATTGGACCCGACGTCGATGGCGCCCAGGCGTTCCCCCGGCTGGGGGGCCTTTGCCGCGAGAGAAGCGAGATAAGAGCGTCGCATCAGGAGTGGCCGATCATGTCCTCGGCGTGATGTTTGATTGACTTCCCCTCGACCAGAAAAACTACGTCCTCGCCGATATTGGTGGCCAGATCGGCCACCCGCTCGAGATTGCGGCTCACCAGAAAAAGCTCGAGCCCGGCGCCGATGCTGTGCGGGTCCTCCATCATGTGCGTCAGCAGGATCCGGAACACCGAGCGGTTGAGCGCGTCGACCTTGTCGTCCCGCAGGCAGA
>CAZYPO010000036.1:0-16167 GCA_964649225.1 uncultured Gemmatimonas sp.
TGCGTCGCCACGTGCACGCGGTGATCCCGCATCATGAGGTCGTAGGCGGGCACGGTGTGCCAGACCAGCAGCACCGCGCTGAAAAACGCCCCCGCCACGACCGGGTGCACCAGAACGCGCGCCAGCTTCCGGACACCCGGACGCCGGAGCGCCGCTTCCACGAGCCATCCCGGCACGCCAGCGATGAGCAGTGGCGGCAGCAGCATCGTCAGCAGGAGGTGCTGGGCCATGTGAACCCAGAAGAGATAGGAGTCGCTCAAATCGTGGATCGGCCCGTTGAGCGAGCCGAGCAGCACCGCGAGCCCGGCGATGAAGCAGAGCACTCGCCACTGCTCGGTGGGCGGCCCGAGCGCGTGGCGCCGGCGCAACGGGCCGATCCCCCAGAGATAGAGGGCGCCCAGCAGAACGACGCCGATCACCACGGAGGGGTGAATCGACCATTCAGGCGCGAAGGGAGTCGTGGCTGGGACCTGAGCCATCGGCTACGGCTGCAGCGCTCCGCTTCCCCCCACCTGCCGCCAGTATCGAAACAGCACGATGAGCGCGGCGATTACCACCGAGGCGATCACCAGCGGAAAGGCGAAGAGGTTGGCGAGGAGCCTGGAGTCATCCTTCAGGTGCATGTAGAAGGCGGCCACCAGAATGAACTTGGCGCCCGAGAACACGACGAGGACGAGCACCACGATCGGTTCGAAGAGCGGCCGGAGGCCCGGCCCGAGTCCGCCCCGACCCGCCTCGAAGGTGAGCACCTCCAGCGCCGTCAGGACGAAGAGGACGAGCGCGACCTTGAGGTAGACCCCCGGCGTCGGATGCGAGTGGGCGTGCGAGGTCATGGCGCGGCTACCTCAGCAGGTAAACGGTGGGGAAGATCACGATCCAGACCACGTCCACGAAATGCCAGTAAAGCGCGGCGAGCTCGAGGTTGAGCGCCTTCTCGGGCGGGACCTTCCGGCGGATGGCGAGCCCGAGGAGAGTGGCGAGCCAGATTACGCCGACGGTCACGTGACTCCCGTGGAATCCGGTCAGCGTGTAAAAGGTCGAGGAGAAGAGGTTGGTTCCGTAACCCATCCCCTTGTGGTAGAAGTGGGTGAACTCGTAGACCTGCATTCCGACGAAGAAGAGCCCGCAGGCCACTGTCGCGGCAAGCCACCCCACCAGCATCCGGCGGTTTCCCTTTTGCGCGCCGTAGAGCGCGAGCACCACGAAGAACGAGCTGAAGAGGAGGACCGCCGTGCCGGTGGTGACGAGCGGGATTTCGAAGATCGGCTCGCAGGTCTGCAGCTTCCCGTGCAGCAGGCACTGGGACTCGGCGTGCGGCAGCGGCCCGATCAGGCTCTTCCCCTTGTACACGAGATAGGTCGAGATCAGCGACGCGAAGAAGAGGCATTCCGACCCGATGAGGGCCCAGATCGCCACCTTGCGGCTGTCGATGCCGGTGGCGGTGGGGTGCTCGAGCGCGTGGGCGGCGTCGTGAGACACGAGAGGTCAGCTCCTGGTCAGAACGCCGGCTCGAAGGCCCAGCGGTAAACGCCGTAGAAAAGGATCGCCGCCCCGGTGAGCGTGATGAAGTACCAATGCGGGAAGGCGTGGGTGAACAAGATGCTCCCAATGACGCCTAGCACACCAAGGGCGCTCACCGCCGGCCAGATCGAGGGCCGGGGCATGTGAATGCCGGCGCCGCTGACCCGGCGGGGCTCGGGGAGTTGACCGCCGCTGGCCCGGCGAAGGTCCCAGGCCGGTGTCGCGCTCTTGACCGGCGGCACCTCGGCGAAATTGAACTCCTGGGGCGGCGAGGGGATGAGCCATTCCAGCGTAGCGCCGCGCCAGGGGTCCGCCGGAGCATTGGCGGGCTTGCGGAAAGTCGCCCACAGATTCCACAGAAAGATGACGAAGGAGAATCCCAGCAACAGCGCGCCCCAGGTTTCCATCCGGTTCCAGAATTCGAAGTTGAGCCCGGCGGGGTAGGTGTACACCCGCCGCGGCATGCCGTTGAGTCCGAGGAAATGCATCGGGAAGAAGGTGACGTTGAACCCGAGGAACATCAGCCAGAAGTGCAGCTTCCCGAGCCCTTCGCTCAGCATCCGGCCGAACATCTTGGGGAACCAGTAGTAGGCGCCGGCGGTGAGGCCGAAGATTGCGCCCCCGAAGAGCACGTAGTGGAAGTGCGCCACCACGAAGTAGGTATCGGTCTGCTGCAGATCCGCCGGGGGCACCGAGTGCATCACGCCGGACAGGCCGCCCACAATGAACATCGCCACCATGCCGAGAGCGAAATAGAGCGGCGTCTTGAACTGGAGCGACCCGCCCCACAGGGTGCCGATCCAGTTAAAAATCTTCACCCCGGTCGGCACGGCAATGAGCATCGTCGAGAGCGAGAAGAACGCATCCGCGAAGGGACCCATTCCGGTCGCGAACATGTGGTGGCTCCACACCCCGAACCCGAGGAAGGCGATGAACGCGCCGGAGAAGACCATCGCGGTGTAGCCGAAGAGCGGCTTGCGCGAGAAGACCGGCAGCACCTCCGACACGATCCCGAACGCCGGCAGGATCAGGATGTAGACCTCGGGGTGGCCGAAGATCCAGAAGAGGTGCTGCCACAGCACCGGGTCGCCGCCGCCCTCGGGTATGAAGAAGTGGCTCCCGAAATGCCGGTCCATCATCAGGAAGACCAGCGCGACGGTGATCACCGGGAAGGCCAGCAGGAGCAGGATCTGGGTGATGAAGCTCATCCAGACGAACATCGGCATCCGGAGCATCTTCATGCCCGGCGCCCGCAGATTGACGATGGTCACGAAAAAGTTGATCGCCGCGGCCATCGACGCGATGCCCAGGATCTGCAGGCCGAGGACCCAAAAATCGGTGTTGAGCCCTGGGGAATAGGTGTTCTCGGTCAGATTGGCGTAGCCGAACCAGCCGGCGTTGGGGGCGGCGTTGAGCAGGAAGCTGAAATTGATGAAGAGGCCGCCCAGCAGGAACACCCAGTAGCTGAATGCGTTGAGGCGGGGGAAAGCCACGTCCCGCGCCCCGATGTGCAACGGAATGAAATAATTGAAGAACATCGCCGACAGCGGCATGACCCCGAGGAAGATCATGGTCGTACCGTGCATGGTGAACAACGCATTGAAGGTCTCGGCGCTCACCAGGGTGTTGTCCGGCTTCAGGAGCTGAAGGCGCATGATCAGCGCCTCGATCCCGCCCAGCAGGAAGAAGATGAAGGCGGTGGTGCCGTAAAGGATCCCGATTCGCTTGTGGTCCACCGTGGTGATCCAGCTCCAGATCCCGGTCTTTTCGGCGGACGCCGCCGGAGCGTGATCGAGAACCGAAGTGGCCATGGCGAGTTCCTACTGGTGCGAGCGGAGGTACGCCACCAGCGTGGTGATCTCCGGGTCGGTAAGCTTGCGGGGCAGCACCATCAGGGTGCCCTGCTTGACCGAGTCGGAATTGCTGAGCCACTTCCGGAGATTCTCCGGAGTATTCTCGAGCATTCCCGCGACAATCGTGGTCCGGCCGCCGACGTGAGTGAGGTTGGGGCCCTTTCCCGTCATCACGCCCGCGAGCGCCGTCCCCACCATGCTGTGACAACCGATGCAGCCGGCGGAATTGAAGAGCGCCTGCCCGGCTATCTCCAGCGAATCCACGGGCTGGGTCGAATCGCGCGGCAGCACCCCGCGATTCACCAGCGGGGAGCCGACCCGCTGCCGGGCCACCCAGGCAGCGAATTCTTCGGGCGTCTGCGAGATCACCTTGAACCCCATCCGGCCATGCTGGATTCCGCAGAACTCGGCGCACTGGCCGGGGAACGTCCCGGTCACCTCGGCCTTGAACCAGAGCGGCGCGTGCCGGCCGGGGAAGACGTCGCGCTTGGCGGCAAACTGCGGCACCCAGAAGCTGTGCAGCACATCCACCGTCGTCATGCGCAGGTTGACCGTCTTGCCGACCGGAACGTGCAGCTCATTGGCGGTGACTACGCCGAGCTCGGTGTAGCGAAACTCCCACCACCACTGATGGCCCAGCACCTCGATCTGGATTACATCGCCCGTGGCGTAGTCCGAGGTCTTGAAGATCGTCTTGATGGTCGGGACAGCGATCATCACCAGGATAAAAGCGGGAATGATGGTCCAGGCCACCTCGAGGACCGTGTTGCCGTGGGCTTGCTTCGGCTCCGGATCGTCGGGCCGGCCACGGAACTTGAAGATGGCCACGAGCAGGGCGCCCTCGACCAGCACAAACACCACGATTGCCCACCAGGCCGTGGTCCGGAACAGAGCGTCTACGAGTCTCGCGAAATCACCGCGGGGGGCGAGCGTGGTCTGCGGATAATTGTGCGCGCAACCGGCCAGGAGGAGGAGGCAGAGCACCGGCGCCATGCGCGCAAGACGCCGCAATGAACCCGTGCTCATCTCCATCAGCGTGGTAGGTACCCGGTAGTTGGGGAAAACGGGGGCGCAATGGGCGTAAACGTAGTAGTGGCGTTCAGGTGGTGCCAGGGGATCCCGGAGCGACCTAGGGGCGCACCGGCCTCGATGAGGCCATGAGGCGCTCGATGTCGGCGACCGCTCGCGGGGCCCCTTTCGAGAGCAGCAGATAACCGCCGGCGGTGACCAGCACATCATCCTCGATGCGGACGCCCAGCGCTTCGTCGGGGAGGTAAATCCCCGGCTCCACCGTGAAGGCCATGCCGGGCGCCAGCGGCACGCCGCCCCCCACGTCATGCACGTCCATCCCGATCCAGTGGGACAACCCGTGGATGAAGTACCGGACGCAGCCGCCGGTCCCGCAGAGATCGCCCGAATGGTCTGCCATATACTTCCGGGCCACCCCGTCGAGGTCGCGCAGGGTGACACCCGGCTTGATGGCATCCAGCGCCGCCTGCTGCGAGCCGAGCACCAGCTCATAGATGGCCCGCTGCCGGTCGGTGAACTTGCCGGTGACGGGAATGGTGCGGGTGATGTCGGCGGTGTGATAGCCGAACTCGGCTCCCATGTCCATCACGATGAGATCACCGGACTGGGTCCGCCGCCGGTTCTCGTCGTAGTGCAGCACGGTGCTGTTGATTCCTGACCCCACGATGCTGGGATACCCGAGTCGCTCGGCGCCTCGCTTGCGGAAGGTCTGTTCTGCCACGGCCTCGATCTCGTACTCGTAGACGCCGGGCTTCGCGAATTGCATCGCCGCAACGTGCCCTGCTGCCGAGATCTCGACCGCTTGCGTCAGCCGCCGAATCTCATCCGCGTCCTTCACGACCCGAAGCGCGGCCAGTACCGGCAGCAGGTCCTGGGACACCACGTTGCGTCCCTGCAGCACGATGGCGCGAATGAACTCCGGGCGCGTGTCGCGGGCGGTGTGGCGGACCCAGAGGGTCGTAGCGCCTCCGCGCGAGGCCTGCCCCAGCAGCCGGCGGAGGAAGAACTGCACCGAATCGGCGGAATGGATGTTGGCGGCGGGAATTCCCGTGGCGGCGGCCGCTTCCGGCGCGGGCCCGAGCTGGGGCCCGGTCCAGCGCTCCTGCGCCGGATTGCGGGGCGGCACGAAGAGATGGACCTCGCTGTGCGCGGAATCGCTGGCGGTGACGATCAGCCAAGAAGCGTGGGTCTCGAGCCCGGTGAAGTAGAAGAAGTCGTTGTCCTGCCTGAAGGAGGTGGCCTGCGGATAGTCGGAATCCGGCGGGTCGTTGGAGAGCTCCTCCGAGCCCTTGATGATCGCGACGCCGGCCTTGAGCTTAGCGATGAGGGCCTGGCGGCGGGCTTCGAGGCGTTCGAGCGGGACGGCGCCGGCCGGGGAACCGGCTTGTGCGCTCGCCAGGGCCGGCAGGGTGAGCAGCGCGACCGAGCAAAGGGCACGAGAGAGGCGAGGCATCGGGACGAAGATATCTCCCCTGTCCCGACTCCGCCGCGACAGCTATCTTTGGGGAGTGACATTCTCCGTGCCCGGCGACCCATCGCCGGGCCGACTCTTTTTTGCGGCAGCGGCAATGATCGAGCAGATGCGCAACAAGCTGGGCAAGGAGATCGAGGAGCTCAGCCGTGAGCTCACGGTGACCCTGCCCCAGGCCATCGCCGCCGCGGTCGCCATGGGCGATCTGCGGGAAAACTCCGAGTACAAAGCGGCCCTGGAGCGCCAGCAACTGGTGCAGGCGCGGCTGGGACAGCTCCACCACCGGCTGGCGCAGCTGGCCCAGCTGGCCGACACGGAAGCCCCGCGCGACCGCGTCGGGCTGGGCTCGAAGGTAATGGTGGAGGACGTCGGCAGCGGCGACCGGGAAACCTACGTCCTGGTGCTGGCCGAAATGATGGACATCGACGCGGGACACATCTCGCTCGCCTCGCCGCTGGGCCGCGCGCTCAAGGATCGCAAGCCCGGCGAAGAAGTCAGCCTGCGGCTTCCGACCATGACGCGAAAGCTTCGCGTGCTCGAGGTGGTCACGATCCACCAGCAGGGGTGAACCCATGGACATCCCGCCAAAGAAGCTGCTCGTCGCCGGGGACCGCGTGCTCATCGCGCCCGAAGAGGGCGAGGAGCGCACCAAGGTCGGCCTCTACCTGCCCGCGACGGCCATCGACACCCAGCAGGTGCAGGAGGGTCTGATCGTCGCGACGGGACCGGGCGACCCGATCCCCGATCCTTCGGCGTTCGACGAGGAGCCCTGGCGCGCCGAGGAAAAGACGCCGCGCTTCAAGGCGATGCAGGCACGAGTCGGCGACCACGCCATTTTCTTCCGCAAAGCGGCGGTGGAGATCCGCTTCGAGGAGAAACGCTACCTCGTGGTGCCGCAGGCGGCGATTCTGGTGCTGGTAAGGGATGAGCTTCCGATCTAGGGAGCCAGGGACTAGGGGCTAGGGGCTAGGGGACTACACTGCATGCGACCTGTTGCGATCGCTGGCTTCCTGTTGGCGCTGCCTCTCGGTGCAGCAGCGCAAGGCAGTTCCCCTAGCTCCCCAGCCCCTAGCTCCCCAGCCCTCAGTTACGTCCCCCACCGCGTCTACGACACCAGGGCCAAGAAGTTCCTCGATTTCGAGACCCTGGTCTCGCGGCTCAGCGGCTCCGACCTCGTCTTCGTCGGTGAGCAGCACGACGATCCGGGAACGCACCGGATGGAGCTGGCCCTGCTCGAGGGGCTCGCGCGCCGCCGCGACTCCGTGGTCCTGGCGCTCGAGATGTTCGAGCGCGATGTGCAGCCGCTGCTCGACAACTACCTGCGGGGGGGTGCCAGCGAGGAGGAGCTGCTCAAAGCCAGCCGCCCCTGGAAAAACTACGCATCCGACTACCGGCCGCTGGTCGAGCTGGCGCGCGCGCGCGGCTGGCCGGTGGTGGCGAGCAACGTGCCTCGCCCGCTGGCCTCGCTGGTAGGACGCGCGGGGCTTCCGGCGCTCGATACGCTCGCCGCGGAATCGCGCTCCCAGGTGGCGGAAGTGCTGGCGTGTCCCGAAGACGGCTACTACAAAAAATTCGTCGCGGTGATGGGCGACATGGCTTCCCACGGTCCCGCGCCGGCGAGCGGGGAGGCTCCCAAGGTACGCGTCGGGCGGATGTACCAGGCCCAGTGCATCAAGGACGAGACCATGGCAGAGTCGGTGGCCCGAGTGTGGCGGCCCGGGCGTCTTGTCGTCCACTACAACGGGTCGTTCCACAGTGACTTCCGGCTCGGCACGGCCGAGCGCGCGCAGCGCCGCGCACCCAACGCTCGCATGGTGGTGGTGACGGCGGTACCGGTGAAGGATCTCGACCAGTTGCATCCGTCCAAGGAGGATCGCAAGCGGGCGAACTACCTGCTCTATGTCCTCGCCCCCGCCAAGGCAGACAGCACGCGTCGCTGACGCCGCCGATTCGCTCCCACTATCTCTTCCGTCCCAGACTACGGTACCGCGCTCGAGCCGCAGCTCCCGTCGCTCGCCCGCACGGTCGGATACTTGATGCCCAGCTGCTCGAGGTAGCTCTTGTATTTCTTCGCGTCGTAATAGAACGGCCGCATCTGCTCCCGGTAGCGCGCGAGGATCCCGGTATTCAGGTCGATGGCCGGGCGGTCCTCGGGCCGGATCAGCGGCGTGTACTTGGTCTCCTTGGTCTGCACATTGTCGAAATAGTCCCTGGCATCCGCAACCAGCTTCGGGGTGAGCAGGATGTCGAGCATGGTCATCGCCATCGCCTTGGCACCGGCCGTGGCGCCCTTGTGCGCCACCGGGGTCGCCATCGCGATCGCGTCGGTCCAATTGTGGCCCGGCAGGCCCGGAATGTTCGACGGGAAACGCAGGGTGACCGTCGGCACCGTCCAGCTCACGTCGCCGATATCATCGGAGCCGCCGCCCCGCTTCTGCTCTTCGGGCACGGGTCCTTGGAGTGCGCGCATTCCGGTGTCGAGGCCGCCGGTCCGCGGATTTTTGAGCTCCTCCTGCAGGGCCTTGGCAAAACGCTGGTCGTCCTCGGTCCACTTCGGCATCCCCACCTTCTGGATATTGGCGGCCATCGCCTCCGCGATGGGCTTGCTGAAGTGCTGGGGCCACGCACTGCCGAGCATCCGCACCGGCTCGAGTGTCGTCCCCGTCATCATGGCGGCGCCCGCGGCGATCGAGTCGCCCATGGCCCAGAGCTCGCGGATGTGGGGATAGTCGAGCTCGCGGAAGTAGTACCAGACCGAGGCGTTTTGGGGGACCACGTTGGGCTGGTCGCCGCCGTTGGTGATCACGTAGTGCGAGCGCTGCTGCAGGCGGAGGTGCTCTCGGCGGTAGTTCCACCCGATGTTCATCAGCTCGACCGCGTCGAGCGCGCTGCGCCCCCGCCAGGGCGCGCCGGCGGCGTGGGCCGATTGCCCCTTGAAGGTGTATTGCACCGACACGAGGCCGGTTCCGTCACTCGAGCCCCACTGCACCCCGAAGTTGCTGCTGACGTGGCTGAACAGATTGATGTCCACGTCCTTGAACAACCCGCCCCGCACATAGTAGGCCTTGGTGCCGATCTGCTCTTCCGCCACGCCGGGCCAGAGCTTGATCGTGCCGGGGATATGATCGCGCTCCATGATCTTCTTGAGCGCCAGCGCCGCGGTGACGTTGACCGCCATGCCGCTGTTGTGGCCCTCGCCGTGGCCGGGGGCGCCCGGGATCAGCGGCGCTCGGCAAGCGACACCGGGTTTCTGGGAAGCCTGTGGAATCCCGTCGATGTCGGTGCCGAGGCCGATGACCGGCTTGCCTGAGCCCCAGGTGGCCACAAACGATGTCGGGATGCCGAGGTATCCCTCCTGGACCGTGAAGCCCTCCTTGCGGAGAAGCCCGACCAGGTACTTCGAGGTCTCAAACTCCTGAAAGCCGAGCTCGCCGAAGGAGAAGATCTGGTCCACCATCTCCTGAGTGAACTTGGCACGTGAGTCGATGTCCGCGATGAGCTCGCGCTTGAGCGCCTCGAGCCGGGGATCGGCCGGCGCGGCGGGCGCGGGCGGTTGCTGGGCGGCGAGCGGGGCCGCGCCGAGGGCAAGCATGGCGAGCAGGACGGGAATCCGCATAGGGTCTCTCGGTCGGTTGGAATGGGTCGGGTTTGGATCACGTTACTCAGTCGCGGACCCCTCGTCCAGCACCGGCCGCGGCCGCGAGCCCGATACCTTGACATCCGACAACAAGCGTGGCAGACTGTTGTCGACACTCTAGGCATCGGACCATGGCCGAACGCGCTGATCTGCTGCAGGGCACCCTCGATCTCCTGATCCTCAAGACCCTCCGCCTGGGGCCACTGCACGGCTGGGGGATCTCGAAGCGAGTGCAGCAGCTCTCCCACGAAGTGCTCCAGATTCACCAGGGCTCGCTCTACCCGGCCCTCTACCGGCTGGAGGAGCGCGGGCTCATCGAGGCGGCCTGGGGCATCTCGCTGGAAGGACGCCAGGCCAAGTTCTACACGCTCACCGCGGCGGGACGCGCGCGGCTGCTCGAGGAGCGCGCCAACTGGCGGCTTTTCGCCGGCGCGGTCGAAGCCGTGCTCAAAGCCACCTGATCCCCGAGCGCAGCGCTCCCCCAGGGTCCCATGAGGTTCTTCCGCAGCCGGGCACACGACAGCGAGATGGACGTCGAGATGCGGTTTCACGTCGACATGGAAGCGGCCGAGCTCGAGCGCATGGGTGTCGCGCCGGATGAAGCGCGCCGCCGCGCCCTGGCCAGCTTCGGGGGGGTGCAGCGCTTCAAGGAGGAGGGCCACGAGGCGCGCGGCGGATCCTGGCTCGAGGATCTGCTGCGCGACGCGCGCTACAGCCTCCGCTCGCTTGCGCGCACCCCGGGCTACGTCGTGACGGTCGTCCTCACCCTGTCGCTGGGCATCGCGGCGAACACCTCCATCTTCAGTGTGGCCAACGGCATCCTTTTCACGCCGCTGCCCTACCGCGATCCGTCGCGACTGATGGTCCTGTGGGACGGGCTCGACTGGATCGGGGTGCCCGAGGCGTGGATCACCGGTCCGGAAGTGGTCCGACTGCGGCGCGACACCCGCTCATTCGAGGGGTTGGCGGTGCTGCGCAGCGGCAGCGCCACCCTGGGCGGGAGCGACGGCAGCGAGCCGCAGCAGGTGCGGGAGTCCGCGGTGTCCGCGAACTTCTTTCAGCTGCTCGGCAGCGGGCCCAACCTTGGGCGCGGCTTCAGCCCCGGCGAGGACCGGCCTGGAGCGCCGCCCGTCGCGGTGCTGAGCCGCAAGCTCTGGCTCCAGCGCTTTGGCGGCGACAGCGCGCTGATCGGCAAGTCCGTGCTGCTCGACGGTCGGGCCACCACCGTGGTCGGCGTCTTGCCGTCCGCCTTCCGGTTCTCCGCGCAGAGCAGCCTTGGATCGCCGTCGGACGCCGACGTGTTCCGGCCGATAGTGGACACTCTCGCGTCAATGAATCCGAATAATCACTCGCTCGGCCTGCTGGCCCGGGTCCGCCCGGAGCTGGCCGTGCCGGCCGCGCTGGCGGAGCTCGGGGCCCTTTCCGGCCGGCTCGACGCGGAGCAGTACGGGAATCGGGGCTTCAAGTTCGTGCCGGTGCTGCTGCAGGAGCGGATGGTCCGGGCGGTGCGGCCGGCGCTCATCGCTCTGCTCACCGCGGTGGCCCTGCTGATCCTGATCATGTGCGCGAACCTGGCGGTCCTCGCGCTGGTGCGGGCGGCGCGGCGCGAGCGCGAGGTCGTGGTGCGGCGAGCGATCGGCGCCGGCCAGGGGCGGATCACGCGGCAGATCCTGACGGAGACGGTACTGCTGGCGGCCGCGAGTGGGATTGCGGGGGCGATCCTGGGGAGCCTGGCGCTCCGCGCGCTGCTCGCGCTCGCGCCCGCCGGGCTCCCGCGCCGCGGCGAGATCGGCATCGACCTCAGGGTCCTCGCGGTAACGCTGGGTATCGCCGTCCTCGTCGGCCTGGGAATGGGCGTGGCGCCGGTCTTCCATTCGCTTCGGAGCGACATCTCCAGCGTGCTCCGCGAGAAGACGCCGTCGCGGTCCGGCGGGCGGCTGCGGCACAGTCTCGTGCTCGCGCAGCTCGCGCTGTCGATGGTGCTGCTGGCGGGCACCGGCCTGCTGCTGGGCAGCTTCGTGAAGCTGCTGCGCGTGGACCCGGGGTTCTCCGCCGAGCAGGTGCTGACCATCAACCTGATGGCCAGTCGTGCCAAGTACGCCACGGGGCAGCCCGTGGCGGACGTCTTCACCCGCTATCAGAATGCGCTCCGCGCGCTGCCGGGCGTCAAGGCGGTCGGGGCTTCCACTTCCCTGCCCTTCTCCGGCGGAGCGGACCAGAGCGGTGTGTTCTTTCCGGCGTCGCCCGCCAACACCGGGGACCGGCAGCACGACGGCATGCTCGGCGACGTGGGTCCAGCGACCGCGGGCTACTTCACCGCGCTGGGCATCCCGGTCATCGCCGGGCGGGAATTCCACGCGTCGGACCGCGACAGCACGGCCCGGGTCGCGCTGATCGACGACCTGGTGGCGAAGCGGTATTTCCCCGCGGGCAACGCGGTCGGCCAGCTCGTCACCATCGACGGCGATTCGCTGCGGGTAGTGGGGGTGGTGGGGCACGTGCGGATGTACAGCCTGCAGGATGAGGGACGCGGGCAGCTGTACGTGCCGCACGCCTATCTGCCCTACCGCGCGCTCACCATCGCGGTGCAGACGGACCGCGACGCGCTGAGCCTGGCCTCGGAGGCGCGACAGACCATTCGCGGCGTGGATCCCGAGCAGCCGATCATCGGCATGGCGACCATGCACGAAGCCCTGCGCGGCTCGCTCGCGGAACGGCGACTGGTGCTCATCCTGGTCGGAAGCTTCGCGGGCGCCGCGCTCCTGCTGGTGGCGCTGGGTGTCTATGGGGTGACCGCCAGCACCGTGGCGCAGCGAACCCGCGAGCTGGGCATTCGCATGGCGCTCGGCGCCGACCGGCGCAAGGTGGTGCTCTCGGTGCTCGGCGCGCCCGCGCGACTGGTCACGCTGGGCCTGGTGATCGGGCTGGCGGGAACCTTCGCGGCGGGACGGGTCGTGCGGAAAATGCTGTACGGCGTCAGCCCTTCGGATCCGCTCACTCTCGGGGCCGTGGCGCTGACCCTGCTGCTGGTCGCGCTGCTGGCGAGCTACTTCCCGGCCCGCCGCGCTACGCGGGTCGACCCGATGGTCGCACTGCGGAGCGACTAAGGCCGAAGGGGCCTACGCGCTCTTGCGGCGGACCAGGGTCAGAATGGTATAGACGGCCACGGCCTCGTCATCCTGGTTGCTCACCTCCACGTCCCAGGCCACCACGCCCTGGGGGACGCCGTCCGGCGGGGTTTCCTTGGCCGTCTTCTGTTTGCAGGTGAGCCGGACTTTGATCGTGTCTCCCGGATAGACCGGCTTGACGAAGCGCAGTGACTCCAGGCCGTAGTTGGCTAGCACCGGTCCCTCGCCGGGGTCGACGAAGAGACCCGCGGCCGCGGACAGCACGAAATAGCCGTGGGCGACGCGTTTCCCGAAGATCGAGCGCGCCGCGGCGGCTTCGTCCATGTGAGCGTAGAAGTGGTCGCCTGAAATCTCCGCAAAATTCACCACATCCGCCTCGGTCACGGTGCGGGGCGCGGTGAAGAGCGTGTCGCCGATCCTGAGGTCTTCGAAGTATTTGCGGAAGGGATGGACGCTGTCGGTCGGGGTCGCCGCGCCCTTGCTCCAGACATTCGTGACATACGAGATGGTGGTCGGATGCCCCTGCAACGCCGTGCGCTGCATGAAGTGCAACACGGCGCGGGCCCCGCCCAGCTCCTCACCCCCGCCCGCTCGGCCGGGGCCGCCGTGCACCAAATGCGGCAGCGCGGAGCCGTGGCCGGTGGACTCCTTGGCGCTGTGCCGGTTGAGCAGCAAGAGCCTTCCGTGCCACGCCGCAGTGCCCAGCACGACTTGTTTTGCGACGGCGTCATCCGCGGTGAAAACCGAGCCGACCAGCGACCCACGCCCCAGCTTGGCGAGCTCGATGGCCGCTTCGACCGATGCGTACGGCATCACCGTGTTGACCGGGCCAAACGCCTCGATGTCGTGTGGCTCGCTGCGCTCGAACGGGTTGGGACAGTGCAGCAGCACCGCGGGGAAAAAGGCCCCCTTGGCGGGATCGGCTCCGGCCACGGCGAACTTGTCCGGGTTCCCGTGGACGATCTCGGCGCCCGCCTCGAGCCGCTCGAGATTCTTGCGCACATCCGCCACCTGGCCCCGGCTGGCCAGCGGACCCCAGCGCACTCCGTCCAGCGCCGGATTGCCCAGCGTGGTGCCCTCCAGCCGCTTGGCGATGGCGCGGATCACAGCTTCGACCATGATGGCCGGGGCGAGGGTGCGCCGGATCGCGGTGCACTTCTGGCCCGCCTTGGCCGTCATCTCGCGCACGACTTCTTTGACGAAGAGATCGAACTCCTCGGTTCCGGGCGCCGCATCGGGGCCCAGCATCGAGAAGTTGAGCGAATCCGCTTCCAGGTTGAAGCGCACGGACTCCGCGATGATCCGGGGATGCGCCTTGAGCTTGCGCCCGGTGGCGGCGGAGCCGGTGAAGGTGACCACGTCCTGACAAATGAGATGATCGAGCAGGTCGCCGACGCCGCCCACGATGAGCTGCAGCGCGCCCGCCGGGAGGATCTCCGACGCGATGATCTCCCGCACCATGGCTTCGGTGAGGTACGACGTCGCGGTCGCGGGCTTGACGATCGCCGGCATACCGGCCAGCAGGGTGGGGCCCAGCTTCTCGAGCATGCCCCAGCAGGGGAAATTGAAGGCGTTGATGTGTACCGCGACGCCTTCCAGCGGAACGCAGATGTGGCGCCCGACGAACGTGCCGCCCTTGGACAGCGGTTCCGGCTCCCCCTCGACGAAGAAGGTCTCGTCGGGGAATTCCCTGCGGCCGCGACTGGCATACGCAAACAGGGTCCCGATTCCACCCTCGATGTCGACCCACGAGTCCGGCTTGGTCGCGCCGGTCGCGGCCGACAGCTCGTAGAAGCCGTCCTTCCGCTCCATGAGAAAGGTGGCCAGCGCCTTGAGCAGGCGGGCCCGCTGATGAAAGGTCATGCGGCGGAGCGCGGGCCCGCCCGTGCGCCGGCCGTACTCGAGCATCCCCTTGAAATCGAGGCCCTCGCTCGACGCGGCCGCGACCGGCTCGCCGGTCACCGCATGCAGGAGGGTGGCGGGCTTGCCGGTTCCCTCGACCCAGGCGCCCTGCGCGTAACTGCTGAGCGTCCTCACCTCATTCTCCCGAGTTCCGCTGTCGGGTCTGCTGCCAGGTTTGATAGGTGGGGCCGCGCGCGGGGCGGTCGGCCGGGGCTTCGCGGAGCGGCTCGCATGGCCTCAGCGTTGCGTGCAGCTGGGCGGGAAGCTGCTGGTAGAGCCGGGTTCCCGCCGTCTTCCACGCCAGCATCTCGTCGCTCACGGGCTTGACCACGCGAGCCGGGTTGCCGACCGCGATCATCCGGTCGGCAATCTGCATTCCTTCCGGAACGAAGCTCAGGGCGCCCACGATCGAGCCCGCTCCCACCACGGCATTATCCATGACCACCGCATTCATCCCCACCAGGGCCCCCCGCTTGATGTGCGCGCCGTGGATAATGGCACCGTGGCCTATGTGGGCCCCCTCTTCGAGCACCACGGTCACACCGGGAAAGGCGTGGATCACGCAGTTCTCCTGCACGTTGCAGCCGTCGGCGATTTCGACCGCACCCCAGTCGCCCCGAATCGCCGCGCCCGGACCGATGTACACGTCGCGGCCGATGGTGACGTTGCCGGTGACGGTGGCATTGGGATGCACGAAGGCCGATTCATGCACCACGGGCCGCAGGCCGTCGAACTCGAAAATGTTGGGCATCAGGGCAGGGGCACGAAGTGGCCGTCGTCGATCCGGCCGCCCCGCACGTGATACACCGTAACGCCCGAGGTGAGCGTCAGCCCGCTCCCCTCGCTCGGACCCACGACCGCGGCGGCCTGATAGAAGCGGATCGGGGACCCCTCGAATCTGAGCTGCTCGCGTACGTGCATGTGACCACCCAGCGCCAAATCATAGGGATGTCCGCGCAGGCGTCCGAGGATTTCGCCCGCGTTGGACACCGAGTGCCGAAAGCTGGTCTTCCCCCGCACCGTGATGGCCGTCGGCGCAGGCGGGCTGTCCATGTAGCCGTTGACCGTCTCCACCGACGTGAAGAACGGAATGTGGTTGAACGTCACGACCGGCATGCCGGGCGGCAACGTCGCGAGGTCGCGGCTCAGCCATTCGACCTGGGTGCTGTCGACGTGGCCATAGTACCAGAGGTCGTCGATATCGACGCTGTTGAGCCCCACGAAGTGGATGCCGCCATAGGTAAACGAGTAGTAGTCCGGTCCGCGATAGTGTCGGTACATCGCCCGCGCATAGAGCGGATGCCTGGGGCTCACCAGCGAGAGATGCCGCTCAATGCCGAAGATCTCGTGATTGCCCGGAACCGTCCAGAGCGGGACCTTGAACTGCGCGGCTTCCTGCTGGAACAACGCATAGTAAGCGCTGGCTTCGGCCTCGGGCACGCGCAACGCATCCCGGACCAGGTCGCCGGTGATCAGCACGAACGCCGGGCTCACCGAGTCGGTGATGGCGCGCAGTCGCTGGGTCCGGGCGACGCTGGCCTCGCTGATGTGGGTATCGGAGGCGTGGATGAAGCTGAATTCCGCCGGCGCCGGGGCGCGGGTCAGCCCGAATTCCAGCGGCTCACC
>CAZYPO010000036.1:16267-19355 GCA_964649225.1 uncultured Gemmatimonas sp.
TCCGCCGGCCGCGAGGCGGCCTGCAGCACGAGGAGGAGAAGCAGGCCCGCGCTCATGCTCGCTCGAGGATCGTCGCCATCCCCTGCCCCACGCCCACGCACATCGTGCAGAGCGCGTACTTGCCACCGGTTTCTTCCAGCTCCCGCATGGCCGTCAGGAGCAGCCGCGCGCCACTCATGCCCAATGGATGTCCCAGCGCGATCGCGCCGCCGTTGGGATTGACACGGGGGTCGTCATCCGCGAGACCGAGTTCTCTGGTGCAGGCCAGCACCTGCGCGGCGAAGGCCTCGTTGAGCTCGATGACGTCCATCTGGTCCAGCCTGAGACCCGCCAGCCCGAGCGCCTTCCGCGTGGCGGGCACCGGCCCGATGCCCATGGTACGAGGCTCGACGCCCGCCGCCGCGCTGGTGACGAACCGCGCCTTCGGCACCAGCCCGTGTTGTTTCACCGCGACCTCGGAGGCCACCAGCAGGGCGGCCGCCCCGTCATTCAGCCCGCTGGAATTCCCGGCGGTAACCGAGCCTTTGCCATCGCTCCGGAACGCGGGCTTGAGCTTGGCCAGCACTTCGAGCGTGGTGTCGGGCCGGATGAACTCATCCTGCTCGAATGCTCCCGGCGCCTGGCCTTTCCCCGCCGGTGGGAGCGGCACCGGCACGATCTCCTTCGCGAAGCGTCCCCGGCTCCTCGCGGCCGCAGCCTTTTGCTGCGAGCGAAAGGCCAAGCGGTCCTGAGCTTCGCGGGAGATCTTCCACTGCTCCGCCACATTCTCCGCCGTCTGCCCCATCGCGTCGATGCCGTACTTCTCTTTCATCCTCGGATTCACGAAGCGCCAGCCGAGGCTGGAATCGAAGAGCTCCTGCGTGCGGCTAAAGGGCTGGGGGGCCTTGGAGAGCACATAGGGCGCCCGAGTCATGTGCTCGACGCCACCCGCGAGATAGAGCTCGCCCTCGCCAAGCCGCGCACCACGCGCGGCGATCGCCACCGCGCTCATGCCCGAGGCGCACAGCCGGTTCACGGTTTCTCCCGGAACGCTTGGCGGCAGGCCCGCGAGGAGCAGCGCCATGCGCGCCACGTTGCGGTTATCCTCGCCGGCCTGATTCGCACAGCCGAAGACGACGTCGGTGAGCCCGGCGGGATCGAGCGATCCGTGCCGCGCCAGAAGCGCGGCGATGACGTGTGCGGCGAGATCGTCCGCGCGGACGCCGGAGAGCGCGCCGCCCAGGCTCCCAATCGGAGAGCGAATGCCGTCGATGAGAAACGCGTTCGCCATGGGATCGGCCGGTGAATGCTTTGGCCTAACTTCTGTCACGGTGCTAATTTAGTAGGCTTTCTTCCGGACCGGCACTTCATGGCGCAATCGAGCATCCTGTACGAGGCCCGGCAGGGCGTGGCCCGCATCACGCTCAACCGCCCGGACGTGCTCAACAGCTTCAATGCCGCGATGTCCCTCAGCCTGCAACAGATCCTGGCCGAGGTAGCCCGCGACCCCGAGCTTCGGGCGGTGTACCTCACCGGTGCGGGTCGTGCGTTCTGCGCCGGCCAGGATCTGGCCGAGGCGGCCCCGCAAGAGGCCGGCGGTATGAAGGACTTCGGCTCCTTGGTGCGCAACCTCTATAATCCGCTGGTGCTGGCGTTGCGCCGCATGCCGAAGCCGGTGGTCTGCGCGGTGAATGGCGTGGCGGCGGGTGCGGGCGCCAATCTCGCGCTCGCATGCGACATCGTGATCGCGGCAGAAGAAGCCAGCTTCCTCCAGGCCTTCATCAAGATTGGCCTGGTGCCCGATACCGGCGGGACCTGGTCCCTGCCCCGGCTGATCGGCAGCGCGCAGGCCGCGGCGCTCATGCTCCTGGGCGAGAAGCTCCCCGCGGCGCGGGCGCTGGAGCTCGGCCTGATCTACCAGGTGTGTCCCGCCGCGGAGCTCGAAGCGACCGCCCTCGGACTCGCCGCGCAGCTCGCCACCCAGCCCACCTATGCCCTTTCCTTGATCAAGCAGTTGCTCGCCGTCTCGTCGCACAATTCCCTGGAGCAGCAGCTCGAGATGGAAGCCGAGTATCAGGGCCTGGCCGGCCGGTCCGAGGATTACGCCGAGGGAGTTCGGGCGTTCCTCGAGAAGCGGAAGCCTTCATTTACCGGGAAGTGAGGTGACCGCGCTCGGGCCGGATGCCGCGCTCGGGGTGCTCGGCGCGGGCGCGATGGGCAGCGGCATTGCCCAGGTAGCCGCCGCGGCGGGCCATCAGGTGCTGGTGACCGACGCGAGCGCCGAAGCGCTGGAGCAGGCGCGGGCGCGGCTGACCACGGTGCTTGCCCGGGAGGTGGAGAAGGGCCGCCTGGACGGCACGGTCGCGCGCGCGCTCGAAGACCGCATCACCTGGGCCCCGGGCACGGCGGGCGAGTACGGCATCTTCCGCCACTGCGCCCTCGTCATCGAAGCGATTGTCGAAGACTTGGAGCTCAAGCGCGAAGCCTTTCAGCGCCTGGAAGCCGAGGTGGCGGACGCCTGCATCCTGGCCACCAACACCTCCTCGCTTTCGGTGACCGCGCTCGCGGGCGCGTGCCGCCGCCCGGAGCGGGTGATCGGCCTGCATTTCTTCAATCCCGCACCGCTGCTCCCGCTCGTCGAGCTCATTCCCGGGCTCACCACCAGCGCCGGCGTCGTCAGCGCCGCGCGAGATCTGGTGGAGCGCTGGGGCAAGACCGTCGTCCAGGCCTCGGACACCCCAGGCTTCATCGTGAATCGCATCGCGCGTCCCTTCTATGGAGAAGCGCTGCGCATCTACGAGGAAGGCATCGCGGACCAGCCCACCGTCGACTGGGCGATGCGCGAGCTGGGCGGCTTCCGCATGGGACCGTTCGAGCTGATGGACCTGATTGGCAACGACGTGAACCTGGCGGTCTCCCGCTCGGTGTTCGAGGCACTCAACTACGATCCGCGTTACCAGCCCTCACTCACCCAGCAGCGCCTGGTGCAGGCCGGATGGCTGGGGCGGAAGACCGGCAGAGGCCATTACGACTACGCTGAGGGTGCCGCGCGACCGGCGCCGAGCAACGACGGCTACACCGGAACCGTCGTGCTGGACCGGATCGTCGC
>CAZYPO010000036.1:19455-28333 GCA_964649225.1 uncultured Gemmatimonas sp.
CGTGAACGACGCGGACCGGCTGGCCCAGCGCGTGGTCCAGGGCATGCTGGCGCGCGACGAGTTCAGCCGCTGGCTGGGACTCGAGGTCGTGGAGCTGGGCCCCGGCCGCTGCCTCTGCCGGATGAGCGTGCGGGATGAAATGGTAAACGGCTTCGGGGTGGCGCACGGCGGGATCGCTTACTCGCTGGCGGACAGCGCGCTCGCCTTCGCGAGCAATACCCATGGCCGCATCACCATGAGCATCGAGAACGGCATCAGTTATCCGGCCGCGGTGCGCCCCGGCGACACCCTGAGCGCGTTGTGCAGCGAGGAGAGCGCCAGCTACCGGGTCGCGTTCTATCTGGTCCGGGTCACTAATCAGCGCGACGAGCTCGTCGCGCTGTTCCGGGGCACAGTATACCGTACTTCCGAGGAGCACCCCGCGTGATCGACTGGCAACGCGTCCTCTACCTCACGCTGGTCTCCCGCTTTCTCGATGACACCGAGGAGCAGCGGCTGGTGCCCGAAAAGAAGGTGCTCTACCAGTTCTCCGCGCGGGGCCACGACGTCGCCCAGCTGATCCTGGGACAGTACCTCACCCATCGGCACGACGGCGCAGGCGCCTACTACCGCTCCCGCCCGCTGCTGCTCTCGCTCGGCCTGAGCATCGCCGACGCGTTCGCGGGACCGATGGGCAAGTCGGGCGGCTTCAGCGATGGACGCGACATCGGGGTGGTCTGCAATCTGCCCAGCGATCCCGGGCCGGTGGTCCTGCCCATGTCGGGCGACGTCGGCTCCCAGTACACCCCCTCCGCCGGCTGGGCCCAGGCCATCCGCTATCACCGGGAGGTGCTGGGCGAGGCGGCCTGGCAGGGAGCGATCGCTTGCGTGTTAGGGGGCGAGGCCTCGGTGGCGACCAACGGCTTCTGGTCGGCCCTCACCATGGCGACCACGCTCCGGCTGCCCATGGTGTTCTACATCGAAGACAACGGTTACGGCATCTCGGTGCCGGCAACCATGCAGACGCCCGGCGGCGACATCGCCGCCAATCTGGCGGCGTTCCGGAACCTGCTGGTGAGCAACGGCGACGGGACCAGCCCCGCCGAAGCCGCCAACCGGATCGGCGAGTGCATCGCGCACGCGCGCGCGGGTCACGGTCCCGCCCTGGTCCGGCTCACCGTGCCGCGCTTGTCGGGACATTCCGGCCAGGACACCCAGTCCTACAAGACCGCCGAGCTGCTCCAGCGGGAGCAAGCCGCCGACCCGCTCCGCCGCCTCTACGCCCTTCTGCGGGAAGGGGGAGTCGACGCGGCGCAACTCGCCACGATCGAAGCCCATGCCCGGCGCGACGCGGAAGCCGGCCTGGCCGAGGCCCTCGCGCGCCCCGAGCCCGATCCGCGCGGCGTCACTCGCTTCCGGTTCGAGGAGCACGACAGCGAAGGGCGGCCGGTGTTGCAGCGACGCGGCGGACTCGCCCCCGTAGGCCACCGTTTTCCGCCGGCCAATGAACAGCCAGTCCCCGAAGGCCCGCGCATCAACCTGCTCACCGCGGTGCGCCGCACGCTGGAAGCGGAGCTCCGCAGCAACCCCAAGATGCTGGTCTTCGGCGAGGACGTCGGTCCCAAGGGCGGGGTCCATGCCGCGACGCTCGGCCTGCACGAGACCTTCGGCGACCAGCGCGTGTTCGATACCTCGCTTTCCGAGGAGGGCATCATCGGGCGCGCGGTGGGGATGGCGCTCGCGGGCCTGCTGCCGGTCCCCGAAATCCAGTTTCGGAAGTACGCCGACCCCGCTACCGAGCAGCTCAACAACTGCGGCACGCTGCGCTGGCGCACCAATAACAGATGGGCCGCGCCGATCGTGGTACGGATGCCGGGCGGTTATGCCCCGAAGTGCGGCGATCCCTGGCACAGTGTCTGTGGCGAGGCGCTCTGGGCCCACGCGCCGGGTTGGCTGGTCGCGGTGCCCTCGAACGCCGAAGACGCGGTGGGACTCCTGCGGACCGCCCTGCGGGGCAACAATCCCGTGATCTTCTTCGAGCACCGTGCCCTGCTCGACGGCGCCTCGGCGCGCCGGCCCTATCCGGGCGATGCCTTCGTGGTTCCCTTCGGCCGGGCGCGACTGGTCAGCGCAGGCGACCAGCTCACCATCGTCACCTGGGGGGCGATGGTGGAGCGCTGCGAGGCCGCGGCTCGTGAGTACGGGCCGGGCGTGGAAATCCTGGACCTGCGCACCATCGCCCCATGGGACAAGGACGCGGTGCTGGCTTCGGTCAGGAAGACCCGGCGCTGTCTCATCGTCCACGAAGACACGCTCACCGCCGGCTTCGGTGCCGAAGTAAGCGCGATGCTCGCGGAGCAGGCCTTTCTCTCGCTCGACGCCCCCATCCAGCGGCTGGCGGTCCCCGACGTTCCGACGCCCTACAACGTCGCCCTCATGAACGCGGTCCTGCCCCAGGTCGAGCAGATCAGCGAGCGAATCAGCGAGTTGATCGAGTTCTAGCGTCCGGCCTCGCCACGCTCCGAGCGGTGTTAGAATGGAGTATGGCCGCTTCCACCGACATCATCCTTCCCCCCGATCAATCCGAAGGCAATACCCATCACCTCGGGCAGTGGCTCAAGCAGGTAGGTGACGCGGTCCGCAAGGACGAGCCGCTGCTGGAGGTCACCACGGACAAGGTGACGGTGGAGATCGCCGCGCCCGCGGACGGAATCCTGACGGAGATTCTGAAGCAGCCGGGGGAGGAAATCGAGAAGAGCGAAGTGCTTGGCCGGATCGGCGTCGCGGTTCCTGCCGGCGCCCGAACGGCGGAGTTCATCCCCCCCCAGCCGCCCGAATCCGCCGAGCTGTCCCCCGCCGTCCGCCGGATGATTCAGGAGCGCGGACTCGATGCGGTAAGAATCCCCGGCAGCGGCCGGGGAGGCCGCATCACGGTGCAGGACGTGGAGACGCACCTGGCGGGCGGTGCGAAGGGCCGCATCGTGCCCCACTCTCCGATGCGGAAGAGCATCGCGGAGCATATGGTGCGAAGCGTTCAGACCGCGCCGCACGTGACCGCGGTGTTCGAAGCGGATCTATCCCGCGTGATCCTGCACAAGGGAGGGAACTCGGGCGCACGCGTCACCTACACCGCCTACTTCGTTCGCGCCGCCGTCGGTGCGCTGCAGGCGGTGCCCGAAGTGAACAGCCGCTGGCACGAGCGCGGGCTCGAGCTCTTCGAGGATTGCAACATCGGAGTGGCCGTGGCGCTCGAGGGCGGGGGCCTCATCGTCCCGGTGCTGCAGCGCGCCCAGGAGCTGGACCTGCCGGAGACCGCCCGGCGCATTCAGGATCTGACTACCCGCGCCCGGGCCGGCAAACTCGAGCCGCGCGAGGTCCAGGGCGGCACCTTCACCATCTCCAACCATGGGGTGAGCGGCTCCTTGCTGGCCGCACCCATCGTGATCAATCAGCCCCAATCCGCCATTCTCGGCGTCGGCAAGCTGGAGCGGCGTGCCCGGGTGAACGCGGCCGGAGCCATCGAAGCACGGCCGATGGCATACGTCACGCTCACCATCGATCACCGCGCGCTCGATGGATTTCAGGCCAACGCGTTCCTGTCCAAGTGGGTCGAGGCCATCGAGCAATGGGGCTGACCGCGCCCCGGGTACGCGGACTCGAAGCGATCCGGACACCGGCGCTCGTCATCGATCTCGACGCCGTCGACGCCAACCTCTCCGCCACGCTCCGGCTGCTGGGCGGAACCGCCTCCCGCTGGCGCCCGCACCTCAAGACGACCAAGCTCGAACTGGTGATGCGCCGGATCCGGGAGAGCGGGGTGGAACAGGCCAAGACGGCGACACCGCTGGAGCTGGAAACGGCGTGCCGGGCGGGATTCAGCGACGTGCTGCTGGCCTATCCCGTGACCGGTCCGCAGCTGGCCGTGGTGCGGCGCATCGCGGACGCGTTCCCGGCCACGGCGATCTCGGCGCTGGTCGAGGACGTCAGCATGATCGCGGAGTGGCGCGGCTCGCGAGTGGGGCTCTTCATCGATCTCAACTCGGGTATGGACCGGACCGGGATGCTGCTCGACGCCATCCAGGTGATCGCCCTGGCCCGCGCGATCCAGGCCGCGGGACTCCGCTTTGCCGGCCTGCACTGCTACGACGGGCACGCCTATGGCTTCAAGCCATCCGAGGCGGAAGGACGGGTACACGAGGGCTATCAACGGGTGCTCGCCCTGGTCGAACGGCTCAGTGGGGCGGGCATCGCCACGCCGGAAGTCGTCACGGCGGGGACGCCGGCGTTTCCCCATGCGATCAGCTACCGGGGGTTCGAGGGGACTGGGGCGATTCACCGGGTGTCGCCCGGCACCGTGGTCTACAACGACCGGCACAGCCTGGAGCAGCTTCCAGGCAACGCGGGTTACCGGCCGGCGGCGCTGGTGCTGAGCACGGTGGTGAGTCATCCTTCCGCGACGAGATTCTGCGCGGACGCGGGGCACAAGTCCGTCTCCGCCGATGCGGGTGACCCCACCTGCGAAGTGCTCGGCCACCCTCACTTCATTCCCCGCCACCCCAGTGAAGAGCACTTGCCGGTCGATGTGCCGGCCGGAGCCCCACTACCTGCACGGGGACAAGCGCTCTGGCTGCTGCCCAGTCACGTCTGTCCCACCGTCAACAACTTTGATCGGGCGGTGATCGTCGCAGACGGTACCGTCCAGGGGTCGGAGCCGGTGACCGCACGGGGCCGGCACGCACCACTCGATTGAACCGCGGCGCTTGACGCGCCCTTGATTGATCCCGGCGACCTTCCGGCCATGACACAAACGGAAGGTCTTATGGCTGCCCCACGGTTGCTGCTCGCTGCGACGCTCCTGCTTTGCGACACCGCCTGCATGATGCAGCAGCTCGGCGCCGGCCCCCGGCCGGCCGCCGTCGTCCTCCGAATGACGGCGCCCGACAGCGTAACCCGCAAGGGCAGCCTGGTGCTCGCTGACGGTGACTCGCTCGTTCTGTATGATTTGGAGGCCAAGCAGCGCTTCGTGGTCAGAGCGGCATCGGGCATGGACCTGGACATCTACCGCGGGCAGCAAGGCAGCCTCAAGGCGACGGCCAAGAGCGCCGGCAAGGGAGCGCTGATCGGGGCGGGTATCGGTGCGGTGGCCGGCGGCCTCCTCGGGCTCGTCGCCAACACCAGCAGCTACTGGGAGGACGTCAACCTCGCGGGGTCCATCGCCAAGGGAGCCGCTGCCGGAGCCGTCGAGGGTGCCTCAGTCGGCGCGTTCCAAGGTGCGCTCCAGGGCGAGGCGGTCTGGGAGCGCATCACCCTGCTCCAGCTGCGCCAGGAGCTCTGCCGCTGTGCCAACCCCGATCTCCGCCGGGACCCCGCTGTGCGGCTGATTCCGTGATACTAGAACGTCTTGAAGTGCTCGAAGGGCTCCCGGCAGTCGTGGCAGATATGGAGGGACTTACAGGCCGTCGCGCCGAATTCGCTTTGCAGCGAGGTGTTGCTCGAGCCACAGAAGGGACACGCGATCCGCCGCTCGGTACGGCCGAATGGTACGATCGACTCCGCCGCGGTCGCGCCCGGCGGGGCGATTCCGTACTCGCGCAGCTTTTCCCGCGCGGACTCGGTGATCCAGTCGGTGGTCCAGGCCGGAGCGTAGATCGTCTTCACGGTAACCTTGAGGAACCCAGCGTCCTGGAGCGCGGCGACGATCCCCGCTTCGATGACATGCATGGCGGGACAACCGGAGTAGGTGGGCGTGACGGTGACGGTGACGGCCCCATCCTCCACCTCCACACCGCGGACCACGCCGAGCTCCACCACCGACAGCACCGGGACTTCCGGATCTTTCACCAGATGCAGCAGGGCGCGCGCCCGGGCCGCGGCCTGCTCAGGCGGCTCCCGCTGACCGTCGACCGTTGACCATTGACGCGGTGTTACCATTTGGCCCCCGGATGGCTCCGCGCCACGATCTGCAGCTCGGCCAGGAGATGGCCGAGGTGCTCGGTATGCCGGCCGAACCGCCCGCCGGTCATCCGCATGGGGCCTTCCGGGATGCTGAGGGTCGCGCGGTCGATCACATCGCGCGTCATGACCTCCCAGGGCTCCCGCAACGGTTCGAGGTCGGGAACGACACCCTCCGAGCGCAGCGCCTGGTCGACCGTATCCTGATAGCCGAGCTCACCGGTCCAGGGCCAGAGCTGATCGAGCGCCGCCTGCATCCGGCCGTGGCTCTCCTCGGTTCCGTCTCCCAGCCGCTGCACCCACTCGCCGCTGTGGCGGAGATGGTAGCGGGTCTCCTTGAGCGCCTTGGCGGCGACGGCGCCGAGCTCGGCATCACTCGAGCGCGCGAGCGCCTCGAGCAGGTGAAAGCTCCAGGCATCAAAGAGAAACTGCCGCATGATGGTGAAGCCGAAGTCGCCGTTCGGCAGCTCGCAGAGCTGGAGATTCCGGAACTCGGGTTCGTCGCGCCAGTAGGCCAGCGCGTCCTCGTCGCGGCCTTCGGCCTCGCGCTGCCCGGCCAGGCGCAGGAACATGGTGGCATGCCCCAGCAGGTCGAGGGCAATGTTGGTGGTGGCGATGTCTTCTTCGAGAATCGGTCCGTGTCCACACCATTCGGAGAGACGATGACCGAGGACCAGGCGATCGTCACCGAGGCGGAGCAGGTACTCGAAGAGGGGAGTCATGTCCCTCTCGGAACCTTGTAAAACTGGGGGTGCCGGTACGGCTTGTCGTTGCCCGGGTCGAAGAACGGACCCGCGTCCTCGGGGCTGGAGGCGGTGATCGCCGAGCTGGGCACCACCCAGATGCTCACCGCCTCGCCGCGGCGGGAATAGGTGTCACGCGCGTTCTGCAGCGCGAGCTCCGCGTCGGGCGCGTGCAGGCTGCCGGCGTGCTCGTGGGGCCCGCCGCCCGGAGGCTGCGTGAAGACTTCCCACAGGGGCCACTGGTCCGCAGCCGTCATGCTGCCGTCTGCGCCCCGGTCGAGTGCTTTGCCGCATAGGCCTCCGCGGCGGCGCGCACCCAAGCACCCTCCGCGTGCGACTTGTTTCGCGCGGCCAGCCGCTCGCGGTTGCAGGGCCCGTTGCCGGCGATCACCTGATAGAACTCGTCCCAGTTGATGGTCCCGAACTCCCAGTCGCCCGTCTGGTCGTTGAGCTTGAGGTCAGCATCGGGCAGGATGAGTCCGATGGCCTGCGCCTGGGGAACAGTCAGATTCACGAAACGCTGCCGCAGCTCGTCATTGCCCTTCTGCTTGACGCGCCAGCGGAGCAGCTCCGCGCTGTTGGGACTGTCCTTGTCGCTCGGCCCGAACATCATGAGCGAGGGCCACCACCACCTGTTGACGGCGTCCTGGGCCATGGCTTTCTGCGCCGGCGTGCCGGCCGAGAGCGTGGCGAGGATCTCGTATCCCTGGCGCTTGTGGAAGTTCTCTTCCTTGCAGACCCGCACCATCGCCCGCGCGTACGGACCGTAGGAGGCGCGCGCCAGCATGGTTTGATTCACGATGGCGGCGCCGTCGACCAGCCAGCCGATCGCGCCCATGTCGGCCCAGGTGAGCGTCGGATAGTTGAAGATGCTGGAATACTTGGCCGTGCCCGCGAGCAGCTGGTCCACCAACTCCGCACGGTCCACGCCGAGCGTCTCGGTGCCGCAGTAGATGTAGAGGCCGTGCCCGGCCTCGTCCTGCACCTTGGCCAGCAGGGAGAGCTTGCGGCGGAGCGACGGCGCGCGGGTGATCCAATTGCCTTCCGGCAGCATGCCGACCACCTCGGAATGCGCGTGCTGCGACATCATCCGGATGAGCTGTTTGCGGTAGCGCACCGGCATCCAGTCTTTCGGTTCGATGCTCTCGCCGCGGGCAATCCGCGCCTCGAAGGCGCTGAGCCTGCCGGCATCCTCCGGCGCGTCCTGGTTTTGAGTACGTTCCATGCCGCCGCCTTCCTTGGCAGGCATCGGGATTACCTTCCCGATCCGCTTATTGGGCAAGGACTTACGAATGGAATATAACTCCCCTTCGGTCCTCGATGCCGGAGCGGTGCGTGCCTCGGTGGCCAACGGCATCGCAACACTCAGTTTCGAGCATCCCAAAAGCAATTCGTTGACCGGCAAGTTGCTGGTCCAGCTCGCCGAGACCATCACGCAACTGGGCGAGGAGCCCGAGGCGCGGGTGATCGTGCTGCGGAGCGAAGGCACGGGACCGTTCTGCGCCGGCGCATCTTTCGATGAGTTCAGGGCGGTGCGTACGGCGGAAGAAGGCAAGCGGTTCTTCTCCGGTTTCGGCCAGGTCGTGCTGGCCATGATCCGCGCGCCAAAATTCGTGGTGACCAGGGTGCAGGGAAAGACCGCCGGCGGCGGGGTGGGGCTCATCGCGGCGTCGGACTACGCCTTGGCGACCGCGGGTGCGGAGCTCAAGCTGAGCGAACTCGCGGTGGGGATCGGGCCCTTCGTTGTGGGGCCCGTCATCGAGAGAAAAATCGGCCTCGGGGCCTTCAGCGCGCTGGCCGTGGACGCCGACTGGCGGAGCGCCGACTGGGCCGAACGACACGGACTGTATTCGGAAGTGCTGGAAACGAACCCCGGCTTGGACGCGAGGCTGCGCGATTTCACGAAAAAACTCGCCGGATTCAATCCCGAGGCGATGCGGCTGCTGAAGGAAACCTTCTGGGCCGGCACCGAACACTGGCCCGAGCTGCTGGCGGCGCGCGCGGAGCTCAGCGGACGGTTGGTCCTCTCCGATTTCACCAAGCGGGCCATCGCGAGGTAGCCATGTCTCTCCGAGCCACGATTCTGGCGGCAAGGGTTCTCCATTTCTCGACGAGCTTTCTCATGGCCCAATCCACCCCGCCCTGCGCTCAGCACGCCAGGGACTGCCCCGCGCCGCCCGTCGTCCGCGTCCCAGCGGCCGGAG
>CAZYPO010000037.1:0-13287 GCA_964649225.1 uncultured Gemmatimonas sp.
TGGAAATAGTCTGCGGACACGCGCATCCCGCCGAGCCGTTCCGGCTCGCCCTCTCCGGTCAGCGCAAAGGAATTCAACTCGCTCGCCACCATGCTCGCGAAGGAATGGCTCTGCTCGCGCCAGGCGACGAAGTCGGGGGCAGAAACGGGATTCTGGTCCCATCCATACCTCCCCTTCGCCGGATCGGTCGTCAGGATCGCGACCACTTGGCCGGGATCTTTGATCCTCGGAGGCCGCAACATCCAGCCGCTTACCATGCTGAAGACGGTCGAATTGGCTGCGACTCCAAGCGCCAGCGTCACCACGGCCACGGCCGTGAACCCCGGGTTCTTGCGGAGCATGCGCACACCAAATCGGAGATCCATGAAAAAATCTTCGATCGCCGCCCAGCGCCACACGGCGCGGCTGTCTTGCTCCGTCAACGTTACATTCCCAAACTCGCGCCGAGCAGCTGCCTCGGCTTCTTTTCTGGACCTGCCTTGCGCAACCAGTGCCTCGATCTTCTCTTCGAGGTGCTCCCGAATCTCTTCGGAGAGATCACCATAGAGACGGCGGCGCGCGAATAATCGGTTGAGCCACATCATGATTCTCCCGGTGCTAAGACCCGTGTAATCCCTTCGAGCATCTGTTCAAAACGCGACACCTCATGCCTCAGATGCTTCGCTCCCTTCGCCGTCAGCTTGTAGATCCGCACGCGACGATTGGTGGACGAAATGCCCCGCTCGGCTTTTACCAATTCTTCCTTGAGGAGACGCTGGAGAGCCGGATAAAGCGAGCCTTCTTCAATCTGGAGTAAATCGTCGGATGTTCGCTTGATATGCTGCGCGAGGGCGTACCCATGGAGGGGCTGCCGCTTCAACGTTCGGAGAATCATCATCTCCAACGCGCCCGGAAAGAGGTCTCGTTGCTCACGGTTTTTCACGGGTGGGAAGTTTCTCCAGGCTCCGACTCAGCCAGTGTTAGTCTAGGCCTAGACTAAACTAGTGTTGGGACAGGCTTGAGTCAAGGAGGATCTGTTATCGAGTGGGAAGGGCTGGTGGCCGAGTGTTGGTCAAACGCGTTCTGTCGAATAGTGTTAGGTATGGGTATGGCCCAGTCCGGTAGGGTCGCCGTGGTGACGGGAAGCAGCAAAGGGATCGGTTATGCCATCGCCGAAGCCCTGGTGCACGCCGGGGCGAGCGTCGCGGTCTCGGCCCGCAATGCGGAGGAGGTGAGCGCCGCCGCCGCCCGGCTCAATGCGCTGGGAAACGGGCGCGCGTTAGGAGTGCCCTGCGACGTCCGCCAACCTGATGCCGTCGCTGAGCTCATCCGCCGCACGGTCACCGAGTTCGGCGGACTCGACATCCTGGTCAACAACGCCGGCGTCGGCTATTTCGGCCCGGTGGCCGAGCTTCCGGTCGAGCGCTGGCAGCAGATGATCGAGACCAATCTCAGCGGGGCGTTCTACTGCTGCCGCGAGGCGATTCCGCACCTGCGCCGTCGGGGCGGCGGCTGGATCATCAACGTCGCCTCCCTGGCGGGCAAGAATCCCATGGCCGGGGGCACCGCGTACAATGCCTCGAAGTTCGGGCTGGTGGGGTTCAGCGAGGCCTTGCTGCTCGACGTCCGCCACGACAACATCCGGGTGAGCTGCCTCATGCCCGGCAGCGTCGCCACCCATTTCAACGATCATACGCCGAGCGAAGTCGATGCCTGGAAGATCCAGCCGGAGGACATCGCCGGGGTCGTGCTGAATCTGCTCGAGGTCCCCGCTCGCACCATGCCGTCCCGGGTGGAGCTTCGGCCAACCAGGCCACCCCGGCGGGAAGGTTAGGTGAGCGCGGCCCGGGCGCTGGCCCTCTCGGCCCTCTTGGCCCTCGGCGCGGGTGGCGCCCGCGCGCAGGGGCTCGAGTCGCTCTGGTACCTGCGTGGCGAGGAGAGCATCCAGGCGTTCCTCGCCCACGCCGATCAGGTCTCCATCGTCGCGCCGCAGGTCTTCGTGATGGACTCGACCGGCGTGATTCGCGGCAGGGTGGACCCGCGCGTGGTCGCCACCGCGCGGGCCAGGGGCGTCAAGCTCCTCCCCCTGGTGATGAACCCCGGCTTCGATCAGCCGTCCATCCACCGGGTGCTCAACGACCCGGTGGCGCGGGCGTCCGCCCTGCATTCGCTGGCCGAGCTGTGCCGGGTGAATTGCTTCGATGGGCTCCAGTTCGACTTCGAGAACTTCCACGTGAGCGACCGCGACGCCTTCACCTCCTTCACGCGAGCCGCGGTGGACTCGGTGCATCGGGCCGGCTGCTCGCTCTCCGCGGCGGTGGTACCCCGCAGGGGAGACGATCCGGGTCCAAGCAGCTACGACCGGTGGATTCACGACAACTGGCGCGCCGGTTTCGATTACAAGGCGCTGGCAGACACGCTGGATTTCATCTCGTACATGACCTACGCGCAACATGCCGGAGGCTCATCGCCCGGTCCGGTGGCCGGGTATCCCTGGATGCTGGCATGCCTCGACTACCTGTTGGCGCAGGGTGTGCCGCCCCGGAAGATCTCGCTCGGACTGGCGGGTTATTCGGACTGGTGGTACCCGACCTACGACGAGAAGAACGGCGCGCGGCTGCGGGGCAGCGACATTCCCTACACTCGGGGTCAGGAGATCCTCGCGGACGCCGGGGTGATGGCGGTGTGGGACAGCCTGCAGCGGGCTCCCTATGCCATGTGGGAGGCGCATGGCGTCTTCCAGCATCTCTGGCTCGAGGACGCCCGCGCGTTCATGGCCAAGCGCCGGCTGGCGGTACAGCGAGGCCTGAGAGGCTACTCCGTGTGGCTGTTGGGCTCGGAGGATCCCGCCGTGTGGGCGGCCTTGCGAGACGCGTCGCCGACGCACCGCTAGCGCCAAGCATCCCCAACCACCGGAGGTACCGTGAGACGACGTGCCTTCCTGCGCTTTCTCGCCTCCAGTCCCCTGCTGGCTTCGCTCGACCTTGGCGGTTGTTCCGACCGAGGGGCGAGCCCCGGCTCCACCAAGGCCCCGGGCACTCCCCCCGGTTCGGGGCAGGACCTGATCGGGAGCGTCGAGGAGGCGCTCGACGTCTTCGATCTGCGCGCGGTCGCCCAACACAACCTCCCCCCGGCACACTGGGGCTACATGGCGACCGGGGTCGATGGTGACGCAACGCTCCGCGCCAACGAGACGGGCTACCAGCGCCTGTACCTGCGCCCGCGACGCCTCGTGGACGTCACCACCGTCGACACGAAAGTCCGGCTCTTCGGTCGCGAATGGAGCACGCCGATCGTGATGTCGCCGGTAAGCGGACAGCTCGCCTTTCATCCGGAGCGCGAGCTGGGCTCCGCGCGCGCGGCGCGCTCGCGAGATACGCTCATGGTCCTCTCGACCGTAGCGACCACCGGCGTGGAGGAGGCGTCGGAGGCCCGCGGTGAGCCGGTCTGGTACCAGCTCTATCCGACCTCGCGCTGGGACGTGACGCAGGCGCTGGTCGCGCGGGCGGAGCGCGCCGGCTGTCCCGCCATCGCCGTCACGGTGGATCTGCCCGTAGACAGCAACCGGCTGACCGCCACCCGGCTCGCCCGCACCGACTCGCGGGACTGCACGGCCTGCCACGGTACTCCGGCCCAGCGCGAGACCACCTATTTCGCGAGGAAGCCGATGTTCCAGGGCCTGTCGCTGACTCGGCGGGAGACCCGGTCACCCGGACTGACCTGGGACTTCATCCACCGCCTGCGCGAGATCACCAAGGCCAGGCTGCTGCTCAAGGGGATCGTAACCCGCGAGGACGCCGCGCTGGCGCTCGCCGCGGGGATCGACGGGCTCATCGTCTCGAATCACGGCGGACGCGCCGAAGAGAGCGGCCGGGCGACGATCGACAGCCTGCCGGAGGTCGTGGCGGCCGTGAGCGGGAAGATCCCGGTGCTGGTGGACGGCGGGGTCCGCCGCGGCACCGACGTGTTCAAGGCGCTCGCGCGGGGAGCGACCGCGGTCGGCATCGGGCGGCCGTACGTGTGGGGCCTCGCGGCGTTCGGGCAGGCCGGGGTCGAGAAGACGCTCGACATCCTGCGGAAGGAGCTCGTCCTGACGATGGGGCTCGCCGGCGCGCCTTCCATCCGTCACATCGGACCCACCTCGATCGGCAGCGGCTGAGCAGTGTAGCATCAGCCGGGGGAGGGGAGAGATCTCCTTTCCGAGACCGCTGGTCGCCTGAGGGCTAGGGAGCCAGGGGCTAGGACTCCCTAGAACGACCGGGAGTGAGCGAGGGTGCTCACTCCCGGTTCCGCTCATTGGGCTGGCCGTTCAGCTGGTGCCGGCGTCGGTCCCGGCCAACTCTAGACCGTAAGGTTCAGTAGTCTGAGCGCAGCGCGGCGGTGGGGTCGAGTGACGCGGCGCGCCGGGCCGGGATCCAGCACGCCGCGACCGCGATCAGGCTGAAGAGCAGGGTGATCGCCAGGTAGGTCGGCGGATCGGTGGGCCGGACCCCCACCAGCATCGTGCTCATCGCGCGGGTCAGCCAGAGCGCCGCCACCAGCCCGACCACGAGCCCCAGCCCGCACAGCTTCATGCCGTCGGCGATCACCCGGCCGAGGATGCTCGCGGCGGTCGCGCCGAAGGCGACCCGAACGCCGATCTCCGCGGTGCGCTGCCGGACGGCGGTCGCGAGCACGCCGTACAGGCCGATACAGGCGAGCGCCGCCGCGATGGCGGCGAACACCCCGATCAGGACCAGCGCGAAGCGGGTCGAGGTCATCGCGTGGTCGACCAGATCCTGCATCGGCCTCACGTCCGCGACGGGCGACCTCGGCTCCACCCGGGCCACCACCGCGCGCGCGGCCGCCGCGAGATCGGTGGGACGGCACGGCGCCCCGGGCGCGCAATTCCGGCGCACCACCCACGAGGTGACCCCGCCGTGATTCGCGAAGAAGCCGTCGGTGAAGAAGATGGCCATACGACCTTCGCTGACCAGCGACTCGTGTCGCTGGTGCTCCACCACGCCGATGATCTCGAGCCACTCGGGCTGCTGGCCCCGCGAGCGCACGTAGAGCCGTTTCCCGAGCGCCGATTCGTTCGGAAAGGCCCGCTTGGCGAGCAGCTCGTCCACCACGATGCCGGTGAAGTCCTGTCGGTTGTCCGCCTCGGTGTACGTGCGGCCGGCCAGCATCCGCGTCCCCATGGCCTCGAAGTAACCCGGCAGCACGACGTGCACGTTGGCCTGCTGGAACTTGGACGGATCGGTGACGGCCTCCTCCTTGCCCCAGCGCGAGTTGACCAGCGTGCCGTCGAGCGGCAGCGGGAACACGGCCGTGACGGCTCGCACGCCGGGTAACGCGGCCAGCCCCTCGCGCAGGGCACGGACCTGGGCGGCGCGTTCCTCCGGGCTGCGATTGCCCTGCACTCCCGCGGTGAAGGTAAGCACGCCGCGCGCGTCGAATCCCGGGTTAGTGTGCGCCAGCCCGATGAAGCTCCGCACCATCAGCCCGCCGCCCACCAGCAGCACGAACGACAGCGCGACTTCCGCGATCACCACGCCCTTGCGCAGCAGGCTCCCGCCGCCCAGGCCTGCGGTGCGCCCCGCCGCGCGCAGCACCTCGCCCAGGCCGGGGCGTGAGGCGCGAATCGCCGGCGCGAGGCCGAAGAGGGTCGCGGACAAGAGCGCGGCGAGCGACAGATACCCCAGCACCGACGTGTCGATGCGAACCGCGTCGAGCCGCGGCAGATTGGCCGGCGCCAGCGCCACCAGCGCCCGGATCCCGGCCCAGGCGAGGGCGAGGCCGAGCAGCGCGCCACTGCTGGCCAGCACGAAGCTCTCGACCAGCAGCTGCCGCGCGATGCGCCAGGACGAGCTGCCCAGCGCGGCGCGCACCGCCAGCTCCCGCTCACGCGCGGAGGTGCGGACCAGCAGGAGGTTGGCGACGTTGGCGCAGGCGATCAGCAGGACGAAGGTCACCGCGCCCATCAGCGCGAAGATCGCCGGCCGCACGTCCCGCACCAGGTCGTCGTGCATCGGTTCCACGCGATAATGGATATCGGCGCTCTTGAAGATGGTTTCCTGCTCGCGCAGGGCGGCCGCCTGCCGCTCGGCGTCCAGCCGGGCCTGCGCCAGGGTCGCGCCGGGCTTGAGCCGGCCGACCAGCCGCAGGAAGACGTTGAGCCGGGACGCCCGCTCGTAGTCCACCCGCATCGCCACGAGGATGTCGGGGTGCGGCTCGATGTTGGTGTTGGGGGGAAACAGCATTTCGAATCCCGGACCCAGCGCGCCGACGATGATGCCCGGTCCGCCGCCCGTCTCCACGCTCCGCCCGATGACCGCGCTGTCGCCCCCGAAGCGCCGCTGCCAGTAGCCGTAATTGAGGATGATCATCGCGGGGAGCGGCGGCGGCGGGGGAGCAGCCATAGCGCCGGCCGCGGCCGGCTGCTGGGGAGCCGGCGGGGGAGGCGCGGCATCGTCGTCGGTAAAGCCGCGACCCGCGACGACGTGCACCCCGATCAGGGGGAGCAAATTCTGGGTGACGCCCAGCGCCCTCACCTGCTCCGGCGGCTCGCCGGGGACGGCGAAGGGACCGTTGAATGGCGTGATGGCGGCGATGTCCTCGAACGCGGTGTTGCCGTTGCGGAAGTCGCGGTAGGGGGCGGGCGCGAAGGGAAAATCGCTGACGTTGCGGGCCCGCATGTCGCCCCAGATGAGCACGAGGCGTTCGGCGTCGGCGTAGGGCAGCGGCCGCAGCAGGACGGCGTTGACGACGCTGAAGATCGCGGTGCTGGCGCCGATGCCGAGCCCTAAGGTGAGCGTCACCGTGAGCGCGAAGCCGAGATGGCGGCGCAGGGAACGGCCGGCATGCACGAAATCCTTGCGCAGATCCTCCCAGAGCGGCCGGCGGAACACGTCGCGCGCCTCTTCCTTCCAGTGCTCGCGCGCGCCGAATTCGAGCTGGGCCCGGCGGCGGGCCTCCTCGGGCGTCATGCCGAGCCGGAGGTTGCGCTCCGTGTTCATCTCGAGGTGGAAGCGCACTTCTTCGTCAAGGCGCTTGTCCCGGGTGTCGCGCGGCATCGTCAGTCCTCCGAGAGTCGCAGCACGAGATTGACGGCCTCGGAGATCCGATCCCAGTTGGCCCGCTCGGCGGCGAGGTGACGGCGGCCGGCCGGAGTGAGCGCATAGAAGCGCGCCCGCCGGTTGTTATCGGAGGTGCCCCACTCGGAGCGGAGCAGGCCCTGTTTCTCGAGGCGGTAGAGGGCGGGATAGAGGGACCCTTCGTTCAGCTCGAAGACCCTGCGGGAGCCGGATTCGATGCGCTCGGCGATGCCCCAGCCGTGCATCGGGCCCAGGCGCAGGGCTTTGAGGACCAGCATGTCGAGGGTGCCCGGCAGCAGGTTTTGCCCGAAACTGTCGCCGGCGCGCGCCACGCGGTCTCCCTTAGAACGTCGATGGAAGGCTATCCCAGCGCGGTGGGAGCGTCAAGGCGGGGCGGGGTCCGCCATCAGTGGCGGCATCACGGGTAGACCGGAGCGGGGAGCGGGATCTGGGTAATCGTCACGGCGAAGGGCAGGTAGTAGCGGAGCCCGGAGTCCACCGACCGCCCCTTCGAATCCAGAGTGATGCAGGCCGCCGTGTGGTTGCCCTGGGATTCCATGCGCCACTGTCGGATGCCTCCGGGCCACCCGGTACGCGGAGGACCGGAGAGCGATAGCGGTTAGGCAGCGTCCCTATAAGATCTTGTAGGGACCCGAAGTGTCCCGTCCCCGAGCGGCTGGACGGTTCGCTGCTGGTGCGGTACGTTGGGAGCGGCGATTGGGAGGGCGCCGGTCGTCCTCCCGGGAATCCCTCGACTAGCTGACACCGGTCTGCTTCGCGCGCGGCAACACGGTGCGTCCGCCCGACTAGCCTAATGCGATCGCCCGCGCCGCTGACCGGCGGACAACGTGGGCGCCGTGGACGCGATCCATCCCCGGCAGGGCAAGTGGCGCTGCCGCCTGTGCGGGGATGAGCGTCGAAGCGCCGCCGACCTGGGGCGGAAGGGTCAGGATTGGCGCCGAAGGGAGCTGCCATGAGCGCGAGCGCGAAGATCAAGGCCCTTGCGGGCAACATGAGGCTCAAGAAGGACAAAGGCGAGCGCTTCGTGCTCATGCTCGGCGCTGGCGCCTCGATGAGTTCCGGGGTGATCTCGACTCCGCGAATCATGCAGGAGCTGCTGGACAAGTACGGCCAGGACCTCGCGGGCAACGAGCCGCTGGACCTGCGATTTGACAAGCTGTGGAGCAGGACCCAGCGTGCGCTGCGCAATGCCTATCTCGAGCCCTATCTCAATCACACCCCCTCCGACGGCTATGCGAAGCTCGCGAAGCTCATCGAGGCCGGGTACTTCGACCTCGCCCTGACGTTCAACTTCGACGCGCTCCTGGAGAAGGCGCTCCGCGCCATCGGCTTCCAGGACCTCAAGGTGGCGACTCGCGGGGAGACGATCGATGAGGAGATCCAAACGCTCGTCACCGCCAAAGCACCGCGCTTCAAGCTCGTCAAGCTGCACGGGAGTCTGGACTCCACTGATCATTTTCTCTTTGACGCCAAGGAGATGCACCAATACCCGCCGGCCATCGAATCCCTGGTGACCAGCGTGACCAGTCGCGACATCATCGTGTGCGGGTACGCTTTCAACGATCTCTGCGTGAGCCGCGCATTTTCCGAATGCGGCGGCTGTGTGATCTGGGTCAACCCGGCGGCCGTGCCGCGCGACTTGCGCCTGCCGCTGAGTAATCGCCAATCGGACGATTGGGCGATCGAGCAGCCCTTCGACGACTTCTTTACGGCGCTCCACGACGAGCTGCTCGCCCCGAAGGACGCTGAGGCAGCGCCTCCCCCGAACCCGTTCAAGTTCCTGGAGAGCTATGAGGAAGCCGACCGGGACGCATTCCACGGGCGCGAGGAGGAGATGCGCCACTTCGCGGAGGAGCTCGAGAAGGCGCCGCGCGTGGTCGTCGTCGCCGGCCCTGCCAAGGCGGGGAAGACGTCCCTGGTCAAGGCCGGCCTCCTTCCGGCCCTGGACAGCGCCAGGTATCAAGGCGTCTACGTGCGCTGCCAGGAGAAATTCGGAGAGTCTGCGCCAAGCGATCTGCTGCCTGGCGGCGCCGCAGCGACGAAACTGACGGTGTCCCAGGCGTTGCAGCAACTCTCCCGGGAGGCGGGCGAGCGACGGGTGGTACTGTTCCTCGATCAATTCGAGCGTCCGACGGGGCGCTTCGACGCGAGCACCAAGGCGGGGAGGGAAGGGCTGGGGCGGTTCTTGAAAGAACAGCTCTTCGCCGCCAGCGATGACAAGCTCACGCTCGTCTTGGTGGTGGTGGAGGGCGGTGCCCTGGTCCCGACCCTGTTGCAAGCCTGCCAGGAGCAGAAGCTGTCGTGGGCGCTGGTCCAGTGCGCCGCGTTCGAACGCGAGGAGGTCGCCACCATCATCCAGTCGCTCGCGACCCAAGGCGGGTTCGAGTTTGAGCCGCGCATCATCGAGGAGATGCTGCAGAGCTATGTCCAGACCAAGGCGCTGCCCCTGCCGAACCAACGGTTCACCCTGGCTCACATCCAGGCGGTGTGCCACATCCTTGCCACGACGCGAGAGGTGCGCTACGACACCTATCGGACCTCGTACGACGGGAATCTCGCCGCGCTGCACCAGGCGATCAACTTGTGCGACATCATCAGCTTCGTCGAGGATTTCCCCTGGTCCGATGCAGTGTGGTTCCGCAACATGATCAAGGTGGCGCTGAAGATGAGTAAGGAACAAATCGCCGGGTTCATCAAGAACCACTACGCGGAGCTGGTACCGAAACCCGGCGGGAAGGCGAGCGGGTGGTCCTTCGACGTGCCCGGCACGGGGTGGCGTCCATGAGTCCCGGAACTGCGGTCGCGACGGATCCGGAACCCTCCGCCTTTCTCATTGGCCGCGAAGTAGAGGCCCAGCGGATCGCCGCGTTTGTTCTGCAGGCGACCGGAGGCCTGGTGGTGCTCTACGGAGAGCCGGCGAGCGGGAAGACCATGCTGGTAAAGCGCTGGCTGTTACCGACCCTCCGAGCAGCGTCGCGAGCGCGGCGCGTCTTCTACGCCCCGTGCGACAGCGGCATTCCGGCGGTGGTGTCGGCGGACGACGGCGAGGCGAGCCTCGCCGACGCGCTCCAGGGCCCGAGCCTCGTGGTGCTCGATGAGTTCGATCGGATTCTCGAGGGCCCGCGCGAGGCGCGCCGCCACGAGCTCGAGCAGCTGTTCGAGACGATGAAGCACCGCGACCCCCAGGCAATGCTCGTGGCCGTGGTCAGCGCGCGCCAGCTGACGAGCATCTACGCCCTGAGCTCGTACGATCCCAGCATCGTCAACGGAATCTGCGAAGTGCAGTCCGTGGGATTGGCCGAGGGCCTGGAGGAGCTTGGCGCCACCGACAGCGCGGCTCGCGCCAGCTACGACTCCGTCGTGCTAGCGGCGATTCGGGAGGAAGCCAACGCGTTGGAACGGCGCGGCATCGACGTGACGTTTGATTTCCTGGGATTGCTGCATGCACGATTTGCCCGCTCGTGCCAAGAGAGAGGCCAGCGGCCCGTTGACGAGCTGACGTACCAGAAACTGGGTGGGGTGAAGGGCATTCTGCAAGGCTACGTCGAGGAGAAGCTGGAGGATCTTGACGCGCGAGAAGCGCGCGGATCGGCAATCGCACGAGGTGTGCTGCACATCCTCGTCGAGGCGGAGAGTCGAGGAGCGCGGCCTGACTTCGCTGCCCTGGCGCCCCGGCTCGCCGTCTCCAGCGAGGCCGTGGAGAAGGTGGTGGCGCTCCTCGTGGATCCGGCCCGACTGCTGGTCACGACCTCCGAGGGCCGCTATCGGCTGCAGCCGCCCCAAATCGTTACGGTCGTCGAAGAAGACCTGAAATCACGTCGGTTGTTGAACCAACAGGCGCAGCGAATCGTGGAAGAGGGCCTGCGGAGCTGGCAGCTGCTCGGGACCTTCCTGCCGCCGTCACGCTTCGCGGAGGTCCACCGACAGCGAACTCATCTTGCCTTCGATGATGAGCTCACCCGGTTCCTGGCGCAGGCTGCGCTGCGCATGGAACTGCCGGAGCTGGCGGGGGCAGCCGAATACTGGATCCGTCGGTTGTCGCACCGCGACGAGGGAATCGACATCCTGCTCTCCGCCGCCCTCGACCAAGTCCCGGAAGTCCGGCTTCGTGCCGTGGCGATGCTCGGTGAGTATAAGGAGGAGCCGGAACCGGTGGTGCGGGAACGGCTTGCCTTCCTCGCCCTGACGGACTCGACCCCGGCCGTTCGGGCGGTGGCACTCACGAGCCTGACGGGCATTGCGGACGAGGCCTTGCTGGACAAGCTGCTGCAGGAGGTACGCCATCCGGAGAGCGCGTGGCGGGAGCCCGCACTGGAAGCCCTGCGGCTCTTCCCGCGAGATGACGTGGCGCTCCTGCTGCAGTCGCTGGTCAAGGAACCCGACACTCCGCTCGCCGTCCGGGACAAGGCCATCTCCGTGCTGGCGGCACTGAACATCCCTGCCTCGGTCAATGCGTTGGTGGCCATCGCGCTGGACGATGAGGACGAGGAGGACCGGCACGCAGCCGCCGCGGCGCTGGCCTCCACCAAGACGACTGAGCTGAATCAGCACCTGCTCGCCCGGCTGGCCTGGCGGCGCCCCACCACCAGAATGCTGGCGACGGCCGTGCTGCTCGTCCTCGCGGCAGTATTCGGCATGGTGTGGTTCTGGAGCGCCACCTACGGATTCATCTCCAGGGCAAGCGCGCAACAGGCGGGATGGTTTGTCGTTGGCCTGTTTGCCCTGCCGGTGGTAACGGGCATCGTGCTGGCAAAGCTCCGAAAGGCCCGGCGGGAACCTACGGAGTCGTTACGGTGGGGGTCTCCGCTCGGGGTGCTCGCGGTTGCGCTGTTCCTGCTCTGCAGCGTGTCGGTCATTCCCATGGTGCATGGATTGGCGCACGTTCTCGCGCGCCGCGTCCGGCGTGGCCTCGCCTTGTTCGGGCTCTCCCTGCTCGGCTTCGCTTTCGTGTTCGGGCTGGCCGGTCTGATCGATTTCGTGCCCTTCCTCGGTCCCGTTGCGGTGCTCTATCGCACGATCGGCTGGCTGCTGCTGATCGGTACGTACTTCTACGACGTGGTTGGGGTCGCGTTCGGCATGCTGGTGTTCAAGCGGGTCCTGGCATGCCAGGGGCGGAGGGTCGTGGTATATCAGTCCGTGTTCCGCAACCCGGCATTTGCTGATGTCGTGCTCGACAGACTGCGCAGCGAGGAGCCGACCGAGCGCCGCGCTGCCAAGCGGCTATTGCGGCGCTTCGGCCCTCGCATCCCCCAGGCGCATCTGGTCAAGCTGCTTGTCGCGGGGGACGCCCTCCTGCTGCCTCAGGTGATTCGCTGTCTCAGGAAAGGGAAGGACGACGCCGCGGTCGCCGAGCTGGAAGGGCTCTGGAGCGCGGCGGACGAGCACCGCCGCCGCGCCATTACCGCGATCCTGTCGCGGCCTCCCACCCCCCGCTCGCTCGAGGCCCTCGAACGCCTCAAGGTAAACACGGGGCTCGAGCTGAAGGCTCGCGCCGGCCTGGCGCGGCTACAGTTCCGGATCGCCGTGTGGCCTCGCTACGCGCTGGTATTGGCCGCGGCGCTCAGCCCGGCGCTGTTGGTCTCGTTGTTCCACGGGGTGATGATCACGCAGAATCATGCTTGGGCCCAGATCATCATGCTGAAACAGCCGGGCACCACCCGGCAACAAAAGGTCGAGATCGTTCACTTCCTGTTCGCCCAGTACCGCACCGAAGCTGCGGGCGATCTCGCGAAGTTGTTTCGTGAGGGGCGGAGCCGCAATGTGACCGCCATGCATGCCGCCCTCGCTCAGGGTCTCATCGCCTGGCATCTGGTGGACGGTAAAGGTGACCCGCGATTGCGCAACGAGCTGGCGGCGGAACTGCCCCGCTTCCAGCGCGCGCTGACGGAGCGCGATTCCGCAACGTTCGAGGAGTCGCTGGGGGCGCTCCAGGCGATGGCCGGGGTTCCCGATCGTGTGCTTGGGGACAGTGCAGTGCGCCTGATCACCGCTTTTATCGCCGTTGCCCCGGATACGGCGGAGCTCCCCGCACGCAAGGCGAGAGCACTGCAGGCGTTTGGCGGAATCGGCTTCGCGCGTGCGCTCCCCGCGTTGAGCGGGCTGCTGCGAGCGCGCAACGTCACCAAGGCGACCACGGAACCCGCCATCGGATCCGACATCATTCGGCACCAGATCGACACCGTGGCCACCCAAGCGTACACCGCGGCGG
>CAZYPO010000037.1:13387-28130 GCA_964649225.1 uncultured Gemmatimonas sp.
GACATCATTCGGCACCAGATCGACACCGTGGCCACCCAAGCGTACACCGCGGCGGCGCAACGACGGGATGGCCGCGAAAAGGCGGCGCTGCTGGATACGCTGAAAGGTCTCGAGTACTTCCCGCCGGAGCTCAAGCAGCAACTGGCTCGTGAGGTGGCCGACTCCACTCTGAAGCAGGCGAGCTGCGACCTCAACGGCGACAAACGCTGCGATGCGGTGGATGCCGCGTATGGCTTCATCGCGGAGAGCCCCGGCTCCGAGGATGGCTACCGCGATCTACTCAGCCACTTCGAGCAAACCGACCAGTACCCCGAGGCGGTGGCGGCCTTCACTCTATTGAGTCAGCGCCATCGCAGCAGCATCTGGCCGCACAAGGCCGTCGCCGAGATCGAGCACGAGGTCCTGGCCCTCACGGATCCGGCGTCGTTCCAGCGGAGCTACCTCGCTATGCAACAAGTGCGGGGCTTGCCGGCATATCAGGAGTTGCGTAAAACCGCGCCGACCGATTACGCACGTATCGAGGCGGATTACGCCGAGATCACCCTGACCGCTGGCCAGTATGAGGAAACCGACTCGGTCGCCCGCGACCTCCTGGCAGTCTCGCGGAACCCGGTGCATCGACTGAACATGGCGCTGTTTCTGTACATCGGCGCCGTCATGGCTCCCGACCTGGCGGTAGCGAGGGTACGCCTGCAGGAATTGCAGCAAGTCGTGGAGTCGCTCCCGGGAGTGTTCTACAACAACTGGAAATACCCGGGCACGGAGGCATTTATCCGCGGGAGTGAATTGCCCCAAGGGATGAAATCCGCGTTGCTTGCGCTCTGCAGGGGGGGGCGCTGGTACTCGCTTGAAGACGCAACCCGGATTCTCGAGGCGAATCGCAAGGGTCTGGAGGCGCTCAGCCAGACCGCTCCGCGCCGTCCTGGCAAGAGTCCCGACACGCCCTGAAAATAATGGGGCGGTCGCGGCGCGACTCCGCTTGGCTTGAGGGAACCATGGAAACTTTTGATGCCGCACAATTACAACAGGTGGTGAACCAGGTGCTCGAGGAGCGCAGGGCAATTGAGCGCCTCGGGGAAGAAGCGCGCAGCCGAGTAAGGCAGATCAAGGTGGACGAAGTGCTCACCGCGGTCCCGGGAACTCCCGAGCGCATCGACGAAGCGAAATGGGCAGCCCTCTCGGAAGACGAGAAGGCTGGAGTCCAGGACCGCATCATCTGGCTCTACGAGTCCTTACGCGCGGCGGCGAACCGGGATGGTCCGGCGGACTCCAAACACATTATGTCCGACGCCTTCGCCTCCAGCGGCGGTATCATCGCATGGATGGTGCTTGCGATCGTCCTGACCGCGGGACTCCTCGGGCTGATCGTCTGGCGCTGGGCGCCGGCAACCAATACGGATTTCGCGCCACACGTGCAGGCGGCGTCGGCCGCCTTCGCGAGACTGGACACGGCGAGAGTCCGTGCCATGACCGCCAGCCGGGAGCAGGGGCAGGCCGTGGCGAAGCTCACCGCGATTGTGGCAACCGACACCGCTGCACGGCGCGCCGCCGAACAGGACTCGGCGAGCAAGTCTCGCGAAGCCGTCGCCCTGCACGATTCGCTGCTGGTGGCCCAAGCGAGAGCGGAGTCCCTCAGCGCCCAGGCGAGCGTGTACCTTCGTGCGGGCGGGGCGACCGAGGACATGGTGCTCCTCATGGTTGTTCTCCTTGGCGCCCTGGGCGGCGCGCTGCACCTGATCGGGTCGCTGGTGAAGTACGTTGGCAATCGACAATTGAAGCGGAGCTGGCTGCCGTACTATCTCTCGCTGCCGTTTGTCGGCGCGGGCCTGGCTCCGATCATCTATATGCTGCTGCGCGTTGGGATCCTGTCACCGAGTGGCCCCGTCGGCGAAGGTACAAAGACCTCGGATCTCAACCTCGTCGCCATCTACGCCTTTGCGGCCATGTGCGGAATCTTTGCCAAGACCGCGATGGAGAAGCTGAGCGAGATCTTTGCCACCGTTTTCCGGATTGCGGACAAAGGGACCAAGGATCCCATCGGGCCAGAGAAGCCGCCGGGGGTGACGCCTTCCGTCGTTGGGAAGACCAAATAGGGGGAGCGGCGGCAAATACAGCTACCGGAGCTCCTCCGGTGCGCTCGCGCCGGATCTTCCCCAGCCACCCGCCAGGCATTTTCTTTCGCGGGTGACCACTCCAAACCGCCCCGGCAAGCAGGCGATCGTCTTCATCGCGATCACCCTGCTGCTCGACACCATCGGCTTCGGGCTCATCAGCCCGGTGATGCCGAAGCTCCTGGTACAGCTCACCGGCGAGGGCGTGAGCCGCGCCGCGATCTACGGCGGCTTCCTTTCCTTCCTCTACGCCGCGATGCAGTTCCTCTGGGCCCCGGTGCTCGGCAACCTGTCCGATCGCTTCGGGCGCCGCCCGGTGCTGCTCTTCGCGATCGGCGCGCTCGGGGTGGACTACCTGATCATGGGCAGCGCGCCCACCCTGGGCTGGCTGTTCCTGGGGCGCGCGATCTCCGGCATGGCCGGCGCCTCGTTCAGCCCCGCGTACGCCTACGTCGCGGACATCAGTCCGCCGGAACGGCGCGCCCAGAACTTCGGCGTCATCAGCGCCATGTTCGGCATGGGATTCATCATCGGCCCCGCGTTAGGCGGCCTGCTGGGCCAGTTCGGCCCCCGCGCGCCTTTTTTCGCCGCCGCGACGCTCAGCCTGCTCAACTTCTGTTACGGCATCTTCGTGCTGCCCGAGTCCCTGGCACCGGAACGCCGCCGAGCGTTCGACTGGAAGCGGGCCAATCCCCTGGGGACCTTCCGACAGATGAAGAAGCATCCGGTGGTGCTGGGCCTGCTCGGCGCGCTTTTTCTCTGGATGGTGGCGAACCAGGTGTTCCCCTCCACCTGGAGCTTTTACACCAAGTATCGCTTCGGCTGGTCGGAGGCGATGATCGGCGCGTCGATGGCGCTGGTCGGGGCGGTCATGGTAACCAGTCAGATGACCCTGTTGCGCCTCATCGTGCCACGCCTCGGCGAGCGGAAGGTCGCGCTGCTCGGCATCACGGTCGCCGCGGTCGGCTATGCGGGCTTTGCCAGCGCCACCGCCGGCTGGATGATGTTCGCCTGGCTCGCGACCTGGTTCTTCGGCGCCATCGTGTTCCCGGTGACCAATGCCGTGATGTCCCACCGGATCGCCCCGGAGGCCCAGGGCGAGCTGCAGGGCGCCGTGGCTGGGCTCGCCTCGCTGGCGGCGATCGTCGGCCCGCTCCTGATGACCCAGCTGTTCGGCCGCTTCACCGCGCCGAACGCGCCGGCTCGCGTGCCCGGCGCGGCATTCCTCGCGGCGTCGCTCCTGAGCTTGATTTGCTTGGGCGTCTACTGGTCGGCGACGCGCTCCTCCACCCGACACCTCACCGTCGCACGGGTGCACTGAACGGCTGGGAGGGTCATAATGACACGCTGAGCGTGTCGCTCCGATAGGACCCAATTCGGTAAGCACTTGGCCGGACAGCAGGTGGGGCGGATAGGGAGTGGCGCGGCGGTTGCATCACAAGACGCTCGCCCGAGGGGAATGGAGTCCGAGATGAACCGCGTCCTTATTATCCTGGCCGTCCTGCTCACGCAAGGTTGCGGCAACCCGCTCGCGCCGTCGCCGCTTTATCCCGGGTATTTCCTGTCGGCGGTTGACGGCCAACCCCTCCCGGTTCCGTTCGCTGCCGATGGCTCGGTGCTGCTGGCCGGCTCGCTGGGGTTCGCCGACTTGGAGCGTCCGCGCACAACCGGGCCGGTGAGCGGGATGGTGAGCTACGCCATCAGCGTCCGCCGGCCCGACCAATCGCTTGAGCACTCTACGATCGAGCTCAACTACTCGATCAGCGACGGGGTGCTCCGGATCAATCTCTGTCCCCCGCTCGCGCTCTGTATCGTCAGCACCGAGCTGGTTGGCCCGATCCTCGGCCAGACCAGTGAACTGGTGCTGACCAACTACCTGGGCGGTAACCCGGGCTCGGTCTATCGGTACTTCCCATCGCTGCCCGACTGATACTGATCAGGCGGATAGACCGCTCTGGCGGCACGTAGCCCCTCCCCCTAGCTTAGACAGCCCGGTACCGCCACTGCGCCGCGTACCAGGTTCCAGCCAACCCCTTTCACAGAAAGCCGAGCATGCCCCGCTCGCTGACCTGTGCCGCCATCGCCTGCTTCGGTCTCCTCGCCGTCGGGTGCGCGTCCCCCCGCGGGCCGGACACCACCATCCAGCCCAATGACAACCGTCAGGCCGCCGGGAAGCTCGAGAACGGCGTTCTCACCGTGGCGCTCGAGGCGCGGACTGGGAGCTGGCAGCCTGAAGGCGACGGCAGCCGCTCGCTCGACAGTCTCGCGGCCTTCGCCGAGGCCGGCGGGCGGCTTTCGACGCCGGGTCCGCTGCTGCGCGTGCCGGTAGGAACGGAGATCCGCGGCACGCTTCATAACACGCTCGGGCGCCCACTCACCGTGTTCGGGCTCGGCAAGGCCCGGGGCTTTTCCGACAGCGTCGTCGTGGCGCCGGGCGCCACCGCGGAGTTCGCGTTCAGCGCGGACAAGGCCGGGACCTTCTACTACTTCGCGCGGAACGGGGTGGATCCCTTCGGCCTCCGGCTGGCGCAGGATACCCAGCTCCAGGGCGCGATCGTGGTGGACGCACCCAACGCGCCGCCCGACCGGGTCATGGCGATCTCCTGGTACTTCACCATCGAGCAGAAGAGCCCCAGCGGACTCGGCCACGGCACCATGGTCATCAACGGCCTCTCCTGGCCCCATACCGAACGGCTCACCTACACCCAGGGCGACTCGATCCATTGGCGGGTGCTCAACTTCACCGAAGCCGACCACCCGATGCACCTCCACGGCTTCTACTTCCGCATGGAATCCAAGGGAAACGGGATCGCCGACACGGTGTACTCCGCGGCAGCGCAGCGGATGGCGGTAACTGAGGTCATCCCTCCGTTCCAGACGATCGCGCTCTCCTGGCAGGCCGACCGGCCGGGGAACTGGGTCTATCACTGCCACTATGCCGCCCACCTCTCCGGTCTCGTTTCCCTGGATACAGAGAACGGCGCGATGGACTCGGTGATGCTCGCCCATCACGAGTCCGACCGGCCGCACCAGATGTTTGGACTGGTGATGGGGCTGACCGTCTCGCCGAAGGGTCCGGCGCCGCAGCCCCCGGAGCCGGCCCGAAAGATCCGGATCGTGCAGCGTGAGAAGCCGAACGTGTATGGCACCCAGGCGGGGATGTCGTTCGTGATGGACGGGACGGCCGAGGCTGGTGATCCCGGCGCGATGCCGGTGCCGGGCCCGGCGCTGTTCCTGGAGCGGGGCAAGCGGGTCCAGGTGACGATCGTCAACCAGTCGAACGACCACGCCGCGGTCCACTGGCACGGCATCGAGCTGGAGAGCTATCCCGACGGCGTGCCGGGCTGGAGCGGGTCGGGCAAGAACATCCTCCCGGCCATCGCGCCGCACGACTCGCTCACGGTGGCCTGGACCCCGCCACGGGCCGGCTCCTTCATGTACCACTCGCACTTCAGCGAGGCCAAGCAGATGGGCTCCGGGCTCTACGGCCCCATCATCGTGCTGGAGCCGGGCCAGCGGTTCGACCCGGAGACCGACCGGATCCTCTTCTTCGGCACCGCGGGGACCAGCGTGAACGTGCTGGTGGGCCCCTTCCCGAATTACCTCATGAACGGCAGCACGCAGCCCGGGCCGATCACGCTCAAGGCGGGTACTCGCTACCGGTTCCGGCTCTTCAACCTCGCGGGCGATCTGCCCACGATGGTTTCGCTGAATCAGCGTGACACACCCGTCGAGTGGCGTGCGGTGGCCAAGGACGGCTACCCACTCGCCGCGACCCAGGCGGTGGTCAAACCAGCGATGCTGGTGTTCGACCCGGGCGAGATCTACGACTTCGAATTCACGCCGGCCAGCACGGGCGAGCTGACCCTCAAGTTCGGGCTGCCGCCGTTCCCGGCGCCGCCGCCCCCGCCGCCGGGGTCACCGCCACCGCCGGCACCGCCACCACTTCCGGCCACGGTCGTGGTCCTGGTGCACGTGCGCTGATTCAAGCCATCCTCGGCGCCGGCGGGGTCGGCGGGTTCGTCGGCGCGGTCCTCGCGGCCGCGGGCGAGCGAGTGCTCCTGCTGCTCCGCACCGAGTCGCTCGCGGGTTACCCCGGGACGCTGACTCTAGAGAGTCCGCTGGGAAACCTCATCGCGCCGATCGCCACAGCGAGCGCCCTGAAAGAGGAGGTCGACATCCTCTGGGTGACCACCAAGGCCACCCAGCTCGAGGTTGCACTCGACGCGGTGCCTAACCCGTCACTCGCCCGGACGGTGGTGCCGCTGCTCAACGGCGTGGACCACGTCGCCCGACTCCGGTCCAAGTTCGGCGTGGAGCGGGTCGTGCCCGGCACCATCGCGGGGGAGCTGGAGCGGGCCGCCCCGGGGCACATCCTGCACCGGTCGGCCTTTGTCCGGTTCGGGTTCGCAGCGGCCGGGGAGCAGCGACTCGCCGGCGTGGCGGAGATCCTAACCCGGTTCGGCTGCACCTGCCGGTTCGAGGCCGACGAACTCACCCTGCTATGGCGGAAGCTGGTGATGCTCGCCCCGATGGCCTTGAACACGACCGCGGCGGGCCGAGCGGTGGGCGAGCTCTGGGCCGATCCGGGATGGAGCACCCGCTTCGAAGCGGCGGCGCGTGAGGCGTGCGCCGTGGCGCTGGCGCTCGGCGCCCAGGTTAATGCCGAGGAAACCGTGCGGACCCTGCGCGGTTTCCCCGGTGCGCTCAGAAGCTCGATGCAAAAGGACGTCGAGGCCGGACGGCCGCCCGAGCTCGACGCGATCGCCGGTCCGATTCTCCGGGGCGGAGCGGCGCACGGAATTTCGGTTCCGGTGACGGCCGCCCTGGCGGCGATGATCGAGGGCCGCTCTTAACCCCTCAGAAGGGGCTGTACTCCGGAGGCGTGACCCCGTTCAGCCGGAGGTAGGGCACCGTCTGCCCCAGCGTCCAGGGAAAATGGTCCAGCAGCTCCATCAGCGCCCGGGCACGCGTCACCTTGTGGCCGAACTGCACGATCTCCTCCGTCATCGCCGCATCGCTCACGCCCCGCAGCATCTGGATCGTGTGATCCATCGCCGCCACGGCGTATGCCTTGAGCGCGGCCTTGTCCTTGAGGTAGACCTTGGGATCGCCCAGCGGCGGCACCTTCGCCGACCCCGTGATCGCCAGGTGCGCGATCAGGGCGTCGCTGCCCGCGGCATGCTCGATCTGCTCGGCGAAAGTCCGGACCCCCGGGGTGGGCCGGAAGCCGAGCATGGAATCGGGGGCCGCGTCGATATATCTGAGGACGGAGGCTTTGTGGGTCTCCACCACCTCTATGAGCGCGGATTGCGGAATGAATTTCTGCGCGGAGACCGAGCCGGCCGCGAGCGGGAGTAAAGCAAGGGAGGTAAGGAGTCTGCACGGACGCATGGGGCCTCACAGGTTGGGTGCGGAGAGCGGTGGATGATCGGGGTAAACTGCCGCGAGTTCGCTGACCGGGCAAGCGGTCGGTCGCGGCCTTGCCTCTGGTGATCCGACGGCCAGGAACGCAGGTGGCGCACCGACCAACGGCGGCGGAAGTCATGAGTTGAAGGTATGTTATCCCGCTCACCCCTCTCGATGGAGCCCACGATGGGAGACTTTCTCGCCTTTCGGAAGATGATCACCCCGGTCGTCGTTCAGATTCTCTTCTGGCTCGGAGTCCTCGGGTGCGTCGTGACCGGCGTTGCCATCCTGAGCGGCAGCTCGAGTCTCGCGGCAGCCTCACCGGTTTCCCCCCAGATCCTGGGCGTGCTCGTCCTGGTGGTGGGGCCGCTTCTGATCCGGTTCTATTGCGAGCTGTTGATCGTCTTGTTCCGCATCTTCGATTCCTTGCGCGCGATCGAGCGGAACACCACGCACGGCTGAGCGGTGGACGAATACGCCGCGATTGCCGAGCTGTACGATCACGTCACCATCTACCGCGACCGGCCCGACGTCGGCTTCTTCGTCGACGCGGCCCGGGACGCGGGCTCCCCGGTCCTCGAGCTCGGCTGCGGCAGCGGCCGGGTGCTCCTTCCCGTCGCGCGCGCCGGCATCGAGGTCGTCGGGCTCGATTCGTCGCCCAGCATGCTGGCTGGCTGCCGCCGCCACCTGGCTCAGGAGCCGTCCGCGGTGCGCGCCCGCGCGGGGCTGGTTGAGGGAGACATGCGCAGCTTCGACCTCGGCAGGACGTTCAGCCTGGTCACCATTCCCTTCCGCCCCTTCCAGCACCTGGTCACCGTGGAGGACCAGCTCGCCTGCCTCGGCAGTATCCGCCGGCACCTGAGGCCGGGCGGCCAGCTCATCCTCGACCTCTTCAATCCCTCCATCGAAGCGCTGGCCCAGCCGGTGGGAGTCGAGTCTCCGCCGGAGGCTGAGTTCAGCATGCCCGACGGCCGCCGGGTAACCCGCCGCTTCCGTATTGCCGCCCGGGACCGCGCCAACCAGGTGAACCACGTCGAGCTCATCTACGAGGTCACCCATCCGGACGGCCGCGCCGAACGCCGGGTCCATGCCTTCGCGATGCGCTACCTGTTTCGCTTCGAGGCCGAGCATCTGCTGGCGCGCGCGGGGTTCGGCGTTGAGCGGCTCTATTCCGGCTACGACAAGAGTCCGTTCGGCTCGTCCTATCCCGGCGAGCTCATCTTTGTGGCGCGCTTATGATCCGCACCCTCCGCGTCTCCCTCCGGCAACTGCGGGGCAATTTCGATTTGGACGCGCGGAGGCGGGCGTTAATGGTCGCCCATGACGGCTTTCCCAGCCCTGCAACGCAATGCGGCGGAAAGGCGAGCTTCCCGGGCGTGGCGCCCGGGACCTATTATCTGGTCGTGACGGCGGGATCGAACACCCAGCCCGTTCTGTGGAACTTGAAGGTGCGACTGGACCCGGGCGACAACACGATCATCCTGGATCAGCGCAACGCGACTCCGATCCCCTGATCGCCGCAGTGCCCTCGCACGCCAACTACTCGGGCGGCATGGTTTTTGACCGGCGCTACTATTGGTAGTGGCACGCCTGCGACGGTCAGCAGCGAGGGCACTCCGGTGAAGCGGTCCCTGACGGTACAGTGCATTGTCGGCCTCAGCCTCGGCGTCCTGGCCGGGATCCTCCTCCCGCGTCTGCGGCCGGAGGCAGTCAGCGCTTGGCTCGGTGTCGCGGAGTCCGCGATCCGCGTATGGACCAACGCCCTCCGCCTGGTGGTCACTCCGCTCGTCGTCACCCAGCTTTTTGTGGCGATTTCGCCACACCGTGCCAGCAAGGGCGACGCAGCGGCCCTCGGCCTTGGGATCCCCTTGGTGTTCATCGGACTCCTCGCCTTCACTATGCTCTGCGCGATACTGGTCACGGCGGGTCTGCTCGCCTCACCCCTGGTCCCCCATCTCGCGTTCACCGATTTCGATGCCGCGCGCGCGGCGACGCAGGCCGCCGCGGCGGCCGGCCCGGCCGGCGCTGGATCATGGATGGACGATGTCATCCCCCCGAACCTGGTTGCCGCGGCGGCCAGGCCGGAGGCGATCCTGGGGTTGATGCTCTTCACCCTCGCCTTCGCGCTCGCGGCCAGGCGCCTTGCGCCGGAGCTCCAGCAGGTCCTCGAAACCAGCTCGCGAGCAGTCCGGGATACCCTGTTCGTCATCATCGGATGGCTGCTGCGCCTGGCGCCCGTGCTGGTCTTCGCGCTCGGCTTGCGATCCAGCGTGAACTCCGGGCTCGCGGTCGGGCAGCTGTTGCTCGCGTACATTGTGGTCGAACTCGTGGTGCTGCTGTTCTGCACCGGGGCGCTTTATCCGCTGACGGCGTTGGGGGGCAGGGTCCCGCTTCACCGCTTCGCGCGCGCCGTGTTTCCCGCTCAGGTGACCGCCGCGGCCAGTCGCTCCTCGCTCGCCACGGTGCCCGTGCTGATTCGGGAAGCCGACGCCGCGCTGGAGATCCCCTCGAAAATCTCCGCCCTGGTCATCCCTTTGGGCGGCGCGACGCTCAAGCTGTCGCGCGCCGTCTCTGGGCCGGTCAAGCTGCTCTTCCTGGCGCATTTCCTGGGACTTGCCCTCAGTCCGGGGCAAATCCTCGTCTTCGCCATGACGACCATTCTGTTGAGCCCTTCGACCGCCGGGGTGCCCTCGGTGATGTCGGGCGCGCGCAGTCTGCCGGCCTTTGTGGCCGTCGGGATTGCCCCGGAGTACGTCATGCTGTTCGGCGCGACGACGGCGATCCTTGACGTGGTTCTCACCGTGCTCAATACCACGGGCTACCTGAGCGCGACCGTGCTGGTTTCCCGCCTCCTCTCCTCCAGGGCGGCTCGGGCACGGCAAGTTCCGACCCCAGCGCCGGGCTGATGATCACGTTCTGGGTGGACGAGGCTGGGGCGTTCGGCATCGCGAACTATCTCGCCGAACGGGGGCGGGCGCTGCGGGACCTCTTCATTGTTCGCCCGTATGAGTGGGTGGAGGGGTCGCTCGAGGTGGCCTGCGGGCCCCAGGTGTTCGCCGCCCTCGACCAGCTCACCGCGCCGGAGCGGGAGGGGGTCAGCGCGCTCCGCAATCAACTGACGGGTCTGCTGCCGGAACACGTCCTCCTCAACGATCCCAGCCGCTGCCTGCTGCGGCCCGCGTTCCTCACTGCACTGGCGGATCAGGGCGTCAACACCTTTCGGGCCTATCCGGCCCACGAGGCGAACCGACTCTCCCGCTTTCCGGTCTTTCTGCGGGAAGCCCACGCTCACGGGGGGAGCTTGACCAGCCTGCTGGGGTCGCCGGCGGAGCTCCGGCGGGCGCTGCTTGCCCTGCGCTTCCGGGGGTATCGTCTCGCGGATCTGCTCATCGTGGAGTTCTGCGACACCTCCGATCGCCACGGGATCTTCCGAAAGTACTCCGCCTTTCGCGTGGGGCAGTCCATCGTTCCCGCCCACCTGATGGCGGGGCGTGAGTGGATGATGAAATCCGGGACCGCGGAACGGACCCTTGAGCTGGCGCGAGAGGACTTGGCCTACATCGAGCGGAATCCCCATGAGCACTGGGTGAGGGAGGTGTTCACCCTCGCGGGAATCGAGTATGGGCGGCTCGACTATGGCGTGCTCGGAGACCGGCCGCAGGCCTGGGAGATCAACCTGAACCCCACGCTCGGCAGGCGCCCCGGCCACCCGGGCAAGAGTATGGAGCCAGCGATAGCCGAGCTATGGGGCGGCGCGCGGGAGCTGGCCCACGCGCGGCTGCGCGAAGCCTTTATTGCCCTGGACTACAGCAGTCGGTCGAGCACGATCGCGCTGCGGCTTGAACCGGCGCTGCGGGCGCGAATTGCCCGAGCGCACCGGAAGAGCCGGCGGCACCGTGCCGTGCTGGAGCTCCTGAGCAGGATCTACCGTTCTCCCCTTGGAGCACCGCTGCGTGCGCTGCTCCCCCGGTTGTTGCCGCTTCCCTGACCATCCCTGGTTGGCGCCGGGCCCCTACTATCCTCTTCGGCACAGCGGTGTCGAGCAACAACCCTGATCGCTTCCCCCAGCCGATCGGGATGGTCATACTGTGGTATGAAAACAGCTATTTCTCTTCCCGACGAGCGCTTCCGGTCCGGAGACACACTTGCCAAGCGACTCGGGGTGAGCCGGAGCGAGCTCTACGCGCGGGCCCTGGCGGAATTCCTCGCGAAGCACAAAGCTGATCGGATCACCCAACGCCTCAACGCGGTGTACGCCGCTGAAGACAGCCGGCTCGATCCGGCCCTGCTGGGCGCGCAGGCCCGGGTACTTTCGCGTGAATCCTGGTAGGAGTCCGTGGTCATCACGCGCGGCGAGGTGTGGTGGGCCGACCCGCCCCATCCCGTCGGCTCGGCTCCTGGCTATCGGCGGCCCGTCCTCGTCATCCCAAGCGACGCCTTTAATCGCAGTCGGCTCGCCACGGTCACCGTCGTCGCTCTCACCAGCCTCAGCGTCGATCGAGGGGTTCTTACCGAGCGACTGAAGCGCCTCCCGGCCGGCCTCGTCGAGCAAGTCGACGATGGGCTCCGGCTTGCCCTGGATCTCTGAGGCGCGCTCCGACCTATTTGGAAGGCCGGTTCTCGTCGTCCACCAGCTGGTGCAGGTTATTGGGGAGCTGCTGCCCGGCGCCGGCGCCATAGCCGACTTTGCCGGGACGCCCGTTGGGTATCGTGATCACCACCTCGGCGATGTTGTTGTCGTAGTCGAGCTCGGCGAACTGGTGGCAGAACCCCTGGAGATCCTGCGCCGGACAGCCCGGGTCGTTCAGGCCCTGCACGAACCCTGGATTCACATGGATCCTGATTTTGTACGGGCCGGATGGCAGGCCGTCGATCACGAAAAACTGCCCGGGCAGCCACTTGTAATACTGATCGGCCCAGCCGGTGGCGATGCCCTGGTTCCCGGTCCGCCCGACCGCGCCACAGCTGCGGTAGACCCACGACTTGGGAGGCGTGGCATCGCTATTGAAGGGCGCCACGTCAATCATGCAGAAGCCGCGCTTGGCCGCGATGACGGGGGACCCGACCTCGTTCCCGGCGGCATCCAGGCGGATCAGCTCGTAGGTCGCGTAATGGCGGAAGTGGTAGTGATTGTGGCAGCTGGCGAACTCGAACAACCCGTCGTTGGCCGTGACGTGGGCATTGGGGTCGCCCACATGCAGATCGGCCGTGCCAACGTTGGGCGTGTTCACCGTGAACCGGAGCGTGCGGTGGTCGCCGGCGGTGAGCCCCTCGCCTGGCGGGCTCTCGAGCACACTACACGCGTCGGCCTCGAAGCTCTCCTCGTAGATGACCCACGAATGGGCGAGGGCCGGGCCATCGACCACGATATCCGGCACCCCGGTCAGATCCGGGACATGGGTGAAATTCGGCCCTTCCCGGCTCCCAGCAGTCGAGTCCGCGGCGCAGCCGATGATGAGTGCTCCGAGCGCAAGGCTCGGCAATGAACGCAGACGCATGAATACCTCCCGGCGACACGGTGGCGGAACAGGCTCCGCTCCGGAGACTACGCCGAGAGACATGAACAGCACAAGGCGCCTCCATGGCAATCGGCCACGTCAAGGGCTTGTTGGGCAGGTTGCCCAAGGGGAGCTGAGCGCAGCCGGCAGAAAACGAAACAGCCAGCTCGACCGAAGTCGAACTGGCTGTCGCCACATTGGCGCTCTGGTGCGAGCGCTACGCGCCGGCGACGATCCGGGTGACGCCTTCGGCCGCGGGGCCTTTTGCGCCCTGCACCACGGTGAACTCGACCTTCTCACCCTCGGCCAGGGACTTGAACCCCTCGCCGGTGATTGCCGAATGATGGACGAAGCAATCCTTCGCACCGTCCTCGGGGGTGATGAATCCAAAGCCCTTCGCGTCGTTGAACCACTTGACTGTGCCTGTCGTACGCATTGCCATACTCCCTGTGCTTGGGTCGGCCCCCCGGCTATGCCGTTGATGCCGACTCACTGTCCCCGTGACAAACCCTCACGGGAGGGGGCGTTCCCACAGCGCGGGGCTCCTCCCCACCGCTGTCCGCGATCATCAGGATGAAAAGAGGGGCCACAGCAGAGCCGGGCCCCTCACGTCAACTCGGAAATAATCCGTGAACTGAACGACCGCTGACACAAGTTAACGACTCCTGGCCCGAAAGTACAATCTGAGGTTGTCCTCCGCCCTCCCCTTGGCATTCGCTGACGCTCGAGCCGGGTATATTCGGGGGCTCGCCGCGTTCCCCGCAGAGCCCTCGAAACTCAAGGGGTCACATGGCTCGTCGCTTCCTGTCCGCGCTCGGCTTGCTCGTGGTGTTCGCCTCCACGCTGCTGGCCCACGACATGTTCCTCAAGCTCCAGAACTACTTCCTCGCGCCCAACGCCTCTGTCACGGTTCCGCTGCTGAACGGCACGTTCAGCAAGAGTGAGAACTCGATCAACCGGTCCCGCATCGCCAGCATCGCCATGGTCGGGTCGGCGGGTCGCCGCGACTTCGATACCACCGTCGTTTCGGCGCGCCACGACTCCACCTTCTTCGCCCTGCAGACCGGCGAGGCGGGGACCTACGCCATCGGGGTGGCCACCCGGCCCAACATCATCCCGATGAGCGGCAAGCAATTCCACGAATACCTGAAGGAGGAGGGCCTGGGCCAGGTGATCGCTACCCGGGAGAAGGCCGGCATCGCGCGCGACTCGGCCAGAGAACAATACGCCAAGCACGTGAAGGCGATCGTGCAGGTCGGCGAGTCCCGGTCGGCTTCGTTCAGCACCCCGCTGGGGTACGCCGCCGAGCTGATCCCGCTGGACAACCCCTATGAATGGAAGCGGGGAGGAGCACTGCGGTTCCGCGCGGTGGTAGACGGAGCACCGGTAGCGGGGTTGACCGTCATTACCGGTGGACGCGCGCCGTCGGGCGCCGGGCTCGCGCGGCGCGAGCTCACCACCGGCGCCGACGGGATCGTCACCCTGCGGCCCAGCGGTCCCGGTGTCTGGTACCTCACGCTCATCCGGATACGCAGCGTGACGGCCTCCGACCACAACTACGAATCGCGCTGGGCCACGATCACGTTTCAGCTGCGTTATCGCTGAGCAGCAGCCGTACTGACGAAACGCAGAGTTGTTGAGGCGTCGCCTAGTGGCGCCCCAGCGTGAAGTTCAGGCCCACGGCGATCTGGCCGGTGGAGCCGTGGTTCGCGGTGAAGCGGAACT
>CAZYPO010000038.1:0-2969 GCA_964649225.1 uncultured Gemmatimonas sp.
CCATCCTGCCGGCCTCGATCTTGGAGAGATCGAGCACGTCGTTGATGAGCGTCAGTAAGTGCTTCCCAGCGACCTGGATCTTCTGGAGGTCGGGGACAAGGTCGGGTTGTCCCCGCTCCGCCGCCTCCTCCTGCAACATCTCGCTGTAGCCGAGGATGGCGTTGAGCGGCGTGCGCAGCTCATGGCTCATGCTGGCCAGGAACTGGCTCTTGGCGGAGTTCGCGGCTTCCGCGTCGTGCCGGGCCTCGAGCAGTTCTGAGACGTCGTGGTACAGCGCCATGAAACCCACGCGCCGTCCGTCCACGAACACCGGCACACTATAGAAGTCCACCTCGACGAGTGTGCCGTCCTTGCGGAGGCGCGGGCTGGTTCCGTGCACCGGCTCGTTGAGCCCCTGGAGCGAGTACGCAACCGCCGCCGCGCGCATCTCCTCGTTGGTCACGAGGTCATCGAGGTTGCGGCCGATTGCCTCGGTGCCAGTGTACCCGAACAGTTTCTCGAAACCGGGATTGCACGACACGACGTCCTGCCGCTCGTCCACCACGACGATCGCGACCGGGCTGTTGGCCAGCAGTTGCTCAAAGTATTGACGCTGCCGATGGGCGTCCGAGTAGAGCCGGGCGTTCTCGATCGCGATTGCCGCTTGCGGGGCGAACAAGTTGAGCACACGGAGATGTTCGGAACCAAACTGTTTGGCGGGGTCCGAGTGCCAGACGCTCATTGCGCCCACCAAACGGCGTCCCACGAGCAGCGGAACCACGACGAGGGCGTGGATGTCCATGGCGGCGTACTGTGCCGAGCGACCCCTCCACTGCCGGTAGTCGGGAATGATGAGCGGTTCGAGGGTTTCCGCCGCCCAACCCATGGCGCCTTCGCCGAGCTTGAGACGCGTACCGAGGGTGGTGGTGGCCGTTCCGAAGTTCGCGGCTACCAAGAGTTCCCTGTCTTGCTCCGAGTAGGTGGCCAGTTCGCCGCCGGTCACGGCGAGCAGCGCGACGGCGCGGTCGAGCACACCCTGGAGGAGCTTGGACAGCTCCAGCTCCGCGGACAGAGCGGCCAGGGTCTCGATGAGGGCCTGCTGCTCATCGGCGCGTCGACGCTCGGTGTCGAGCAGCCGGCGCTGGGTCTCGAGCAGATAGACCCGCGCGAGGGCGATACTCGTTTGGTTGGCGGCGGCGGTGAGAATCTCGAAGTCCTCCACGCCAAACGCGCCGGGCCGGCGGCTCTGCACCATCAGGACACCGATGGTGTTGTACCCAACGCGCAGCGGGAGGTCCACTTCGGAGCCCGCGTCGTAACTCGAGAGGTAGGCGGGATCCCGCTGGACGTCCGGCGTATAATGTAGCTTGCCGTCGAGCAGGGGACGCTCGCTCAGCCCCTGTCCCTGTGGAATGCGGAAGCCCGTTGTAATCTCAGGCCATCCCACGCTCGCCTCGAGGACGCGGTCGTTGGTGGTTTCATCCACCAGAAAGAGCGCCACGAGCTCGTACCCAAGGGCATCATCGTGCAAGCCGTTCACCACGCGCTTGCAGATCGCGTGCGGGTCGGTCCCGGCGGCGACCTCACCGCTCAGGCGGAGGAGCGCGGAGAGTCGGCGTGCCTGGTTTCCCGCGGGCGACTTGGCGGCAGGTTTGGCGGCGGCGCGTGGATGGGCGCGGGACCTCTGCTTTGGCATCGGCGGGTGGAAAACGATACTCGCTCGCGGACCCAGCGGCTAGTCGTCACCGATCCCGCCGTGATCACCCGTATCCTGGCCCACCGGGTACGGACCCGGGACTCACGCCAGCGGTCGCGGAGCCCACCGCCACGCCGACGACGGTCCCCCATCCAGACCGCGGCCGGTCACCCCCACCAGTAACCCCCGACCCATGGGTCCGGGGGCCGCGGTGTCCCGGAGGCGGTGCTGCTCCGCCCTCCGACGGCCGGGACGTTCGGGGCGCAAAGGAAATTCCTGCTACTCCGCCCGCAACGCCACCATCGGATCCACCCGCGCCGCTCTCCGCGCCGGGAGCCAGGTCGCACCGAGGGCGACGGTCCCCAGCACGCCGGCCACGCCGGCCAGCGTCGTCAGGTCGGTCGGCCGCACGCCGTACAAGAGCGTCGCGAGCAGCCGCGCTGTGGCCAGCGCGCCGAGTAACCCGAGCCCTAACCCGCCCAACACGAGCCGCGCTCCCTGCCCCACTACCAGCCGGCCCACCTGCACGCGATCGGCGCCCAGCGCCATGCGGATGCCGATCTCCCGGTTGCGCTGCGCCACGGTATAGCTCAGCACGCCGTGCACCCCGACCATGGCGAGGAGGAGCGCCACCCCCGCGAAGACGCCCAGCACCAGCATGGTGAAACGGCGCTGCGCGGTCGACTGCGAGAGCGTCTCGACGAGCGGCTCCACGCCGTAGAGCGCGAGCGCGGGCTCGAGCTCCCGGACCACGCGGCGGAGAGTTGGGGCGAACGCCGCAGGATCTCTCTCGAGGCGGACCAGGATGCTCCCGTTGGGGATCGGCGCCTGGCTCGCAGGCAGGTAGATCGCGGGCGAGGCCGCCTCCGCGAGGCCGTGGAAACGCTCATCCGCGAATACGCCCACGATCGTCCGTTCCCTGCCCCAGAGCTGCACGAGCTGGCCCAGGACGGGCCGATCTCCGAAGAATCGCCTCCGAGCGGTCTGGTTGATTGCCAGCACCGGAGCCGCGTTCAGATCGTCGGCGTCGCTCAGGGCACGCCCTTCGAGTAGCGACACCCGCATGGTCGCCGCGTACCCCGCATCCACCAGACGGATCGACGGCTCGGGCCAGTCGGCCGCCTCCGCCTCCCGACCGACGACGGCGATCGAGCTGGTATACCCGGCCTCGAGCGGATGAGCGCCGGCAATCGAGACGGCGGTGACACCGGGCAAGGCGGCAACTCGACGCCGCACCTCGTCGCCGAACCGGCGAATCCCCTGCCACCGCGGCCAGTCCGACATACGCTGCGGA
>CAZYPO010000038.1:3069-4961 GCA_964649225.1 uncultured Gemmatimonas sp.
CGGCACCATGCCGAAGGTGACCGCAACCATGACCGCGAGCCCGAGCGTCGCGGTCAGTACCCTCGCATCGATCCCCACGTCGCTGACCCGCGGGATGTTGCCCGGCGCCAGCGCGAGGAGCAGCTCGAGGCCGGCCCGAGCCAGGATCAGCCCTACGAGCACCCCGGCGACCGTGAGCACCACGCTCTCGACCAGGAACTGGCGGGTTATCCGGCTCAGGCTGGCCCCGAGCGCGGCACGAACCATCACCTCCCGAGCCCGAGCGGCTCCCCGCGCCAGCAACAGGTTGGCCACGTTCGCGCAGGCGACCAGGAGCACGAGTGCCACCGCCCCCACCAGGACGAACAGCGCGGGCTTCACCCCACCGAATACCACGCTGGAAAGCGGCTCGATATGGACGCCGCGCCCATCGTTCGCCTCGGGGTAGAGCCGCTCCAGCTCGGCGGCAATCGACCCCATTTCCTCTTGCGCCACCCTGACGGTGGCGCCCCGCGCCAGCCGCCCGACCACGAAGATGGGATGGTTGCCGCGGTTCGCTGCCCGGTCGGGCTGGAGGGGGAGCCACACATCCACCCGGACTCGTCCGCCTCGATCGGCGAAGCCTCTCCGGTACGCTGCAACGCCGAGAATTTGAAGCGTTCCGAAGTCGGCCGACGCCGGAAGCACGCCCGCGATGGTGTACGGGGCGTCGTTGATACGGAGCGTGCTGCCCACGGCCGCAGGATTGCGACTGAAGCGTTCGGTCCACAGCGCTTCGCCGATGAGCGCCACGGCCGGTGCCCCCGGCCGGTCCTGGTCCGCGCTAAAGGTGCGGCCGAGCAGCGGCCGGACTCCGACCATCGGGAGAAACTCATGGCTCACCCAGAGGGCCGCCACGCGGACAGGATCGCCGGCGTCCGGAGTCACAGTGGCCGGGATGGGGGAGAAGGCGGCCAGGCGCTCGTAGCGCTTGCTCCGCTCCTGAAAGTCGAAATAGTCGGGGATAGAGGCGGGCTCCCGCAGGGTGCCGCTCTTGCGATCGGTCTCCCAGACCATGGTCAGCCGGCCCAGGTTCTGGAACGGCGCCGGCCGGAGCAGCACGCCATCCACCACGCTGAAGATGGCGGTGTTCGCCCCGATGCCGAGCGCGAGCGTGAGGATGACGGCAAGGGTGAAGCCGGGAACGCGCCGCAGGGTGCGGACCGCGTAGCGGAATTCCTGAATGAGACCGGTCATGCAGCTCCTTCCTCTCGGAAAGGATCCCGAAGACGGATCTTGTGCTCACGCCAGGCGAAGCGCGGGACGCGCCGGACCGAAGCCGAGGCCGGTCTCAACGAGACCCGCCGGGCGGATTCTGCGTATCCGCTGGCCGGCTGGGGCCTGGCCCTGGTGTACGAACAACAAGGGCGTCTCCCGGAGGCGATCGCCCTGCTGGAGAAGGTGGCCGGTCGTAGCCTCAACCGCCTGGCCTCGCTGGGGCATGCCTACGGACTGGCGGGGCAGACCAAGCGGGCGCGAGCGATCCTCGACACGCTCACGAGCCGCGCCCGGTCGGGGTACGTCCCGGCGTACTGGTTCGCCGTGGTGCACGCCGGGTTAGGGGACACGGCAACGACCCTCCACTGGCTGGAACGGGCCTTTCAGGAGCGCTCGTCCGTATTGGCCTATCTCCGGATCGATCCCCGCATCGGGCTGGTGCGGACCCAGCCGGGTTACGCGAAGCTGGTGCAACAGCTCTCCGGGGAGTAAAGCAGGCTCTGCGAGCGCAGGCACGCTACTCAGCCCGGAGCGCCACCATGGGATCCACGCGCGTTGCTCGGCGGGCGGGGACCCAGGTCGCGACCAGGGCGACCGCGATCAAGCCCAGGGCGACCGCGCCGAATACGGGTGGATCGACCGCTTTGGTCTCAAAG
>CAZYPO010000038.1:5061-7377 GCA_964649225.1 uncultured Gemmatimonas sp.
CAAGCCCAGGGCGACCGCGCCGAATACGGGTGGATCGACCGCTTTGGTCTCAAAGAGCACCTGGAAGAGCTGGGTGGCCATCACGCGGCCCAGCGCGAAGGAGCCCGCGACCCCGATAGCGATGCCGACGCCGGCGAGCAGCAGCCCCTTGTTGAGTACCAGGCGCAGCACGCTGCCGGTTTCCGCGCCGAGGGCCAGACGAATGCCCAGCTCGCGGGTCTGCTGTGCCACCATGTAGGACATCACTCCATAGATGCCCACGGCCGCGAGGGTAGCCGCGACGCCGGCGAAGAGTCCCAACAGAAGCGAGAGGAAGCGCGGCTGGGCGGAGGATCCGGAGACCCGCTCCGTCATCGGCGCCACGGCGTAAATGGGTTGCTGAGGATCGATGCCCAGCACCAGCTTGCGCACGCTGGGCACCAGATCGAGCGCCTCGCCCCGGGTGCGCACTACGAATCCGAGCTGCGTGAACGCCGCCTGGGCAAAGGGGCGATAGAGCTGGGTGTGCTGGTCGTCTTTGGGGCTGTTCTGCATCACGTGGCCGACCACGCCAACGACGTCGAACCAAGCCGGCTGGCCGTCCTGCTGGCCGTAGCCCACGCGCTTGCCGATGGGATCCTGCCCGGGCCAGTACTTCTGGGCCAATACCTCATCAACGATGGCGACCTGGCGGCCGGCGGCCAGGTCGGTTTCGTCGAAGCTGCGGCCTTTCTTGATGGGGATTCCCATCGCCTCGAAATAACCCGGTGTCACCACGCGGAAATCGCCCCAGGGGCCTTGCGCCTTCGGAGGGGGCGTATAGCCCTCGACGCGGAAGCTGCGGGTCCAGTTGTTGTTGCTCATGGGGAGGGCGACGTTGCCGCCCACCGCCTCGACCCCGGGAGCCGAGGCGAGCTGGTGGCGCAGCTGGTCGAAGAAGGCCACCTGCTGGGCGTCGGTACCGTACTTCGCGTTGGGCAAAGAGACGTTGAAGGCGAGGACGTGCTCCGGCTTGAACCCGGGGTCGACCGCAATCCAGCGCCGGAAGCTCTTCAGCATGACCCCCGAGCCGATCAGCAGCACGATCGCCAGGGCCACTTCGGTCACCACAAGTGCGGAGCGGAGACCGCCGCCCTGGTGCGAGGTCCTGACCCCATCCTTGAGCATGCCGTGCACGCCGGGCCGTGTGGCCTGCAGCGCGGGCGCCAAGCCGAAGAGCAGGCCGAGCAGGAGGGTGATCCCGCCGGTGAAGGCGAGCACCGCGCCGTCGATGCCGATGGCGTCGATCCTCGGCAGGTTGATCGGGTTGGAGGCGACGAGCGCCTTGATCGCCAGGTACGCGATGCCCAGCCCGGCCGCGCCTCCCACCGCCGAGAGTAACACGCTCTCCGTGAGCAGCTGCCGGGCGAGCCGCCAGCGGCCGGCGCCCATCGCGGTGCGAATCGCAATCTCGCGCTGCCGCGCCGTAGCCCGCGCGAGCAGCAGGTTGGCCAGGTTGGCGCAGGCGATCAGCAGCACGAAGCCGACGGCGCCCATGAGCACGAGCAGCGCGGGCCGGATATTGCCGACCACCTGCTCGCTGGCCTGCTTGGTGTAGAGGCCCCAGTCCTCGTCGCGGAACGCGGCCTTATTCTCCCGGACCAGCGCGGCGAGGCGGTCGAGGTCTCCTTGCGCCGCAGTCAGACTGTTGCGGGGTTTGAGCCGGGCCACCATCGCCAGCCACTCACAACCCCAGCATCCGGGGTCTACCTGATCGGGCGTGAACGCCAGCGGCTTCCAGATGGCGATGGGATCGGTGCCGAACTGGAAGCCGTTCGGGACGACGCCGACGACGAGGTGGGATTCCCCGTTGAGGAGGAGGGGCTTCCCCAGGATCTGCGGATCCCGGCCGAAGTCGCGGGCCCAGAGCCCTTCGCTCAGGACGACGACCTTATCCTGGCCGAGCTGCTCCTCGTCGGGGGTGAAGCCGCGGCCCAGCGTGGGGCGCACGCCGAGCGCCGCGAAGTATTCGGAGGCGACACGCTGGCCCACCAGACGCTCCGGCTCCCCGCTGGTGGCCAGATTGGCTTCCCAGCCGGTGAACGCCGCGCTCTTCTCGAAGACCCGGTTTTGATCGTGGTAAAACTTGAACCCGGCGCCGGACACTCCGGCGTCGAGATTGATCGACTTGTAGCGGTGCCCGATCAGGACCACGCGCTCCGGCTCTCCGAGCGGCAGCGGCCGGAGCAGCACGCCGTTCACGACGCTGAAGATCGCGGTGTTGGCGCCGATGCCGAGCGCGACGGTGAGCAGCGCGGTAAGGGTAAAGCCGGGGGATTTGCGGAAGGAGCGAAGCGC
>CAZYPO010000038.1:7477-23409 GCA_964649225.1 uncultured Gemmatimonas sp.
TGGTTGGTAAGTCAGACGAGAAGTCGCCCGAAAAGGTTGCGGCGGAGAGAGTGGCATTGGGCCGCTGAGGCAGGGTGAGGTCGATGTCGCCGCTGGTGGTAGCGAAATCGTAGCTGCCGCCATCCTGAACCGGACCGCGGAAAGCGATCTCGCCGCTGATGGTATGGCCGGAGACTTCGCGGGAAGTCACGTCGAGCAGATGGACGTCACCGCTCACGGTCTCGAGGTCGATGCTGGGCCCCTTCCCTCCCTCGAGCGCGACATCGCCCGACACGCTGTGCAGCTCGAGCTCCCCTTCGAGCCCGCGGGCGTCCACATCGCCGCTGACGGTCGCGATACGCAGTCGCAGCCCGGCCGGAACCTTCACGGTGAAGTTCACCTCGGTGTCGTTGCGGTCGCCGTTGCCGGTCCAGCGCCCTTCCCAGCTGCAGGGGTTCTTGACGAGCGCCTTCTCGGAAGAGCGGTTGCCGCGGCGCGCGGCAGGATAGCGGACGCAAAGCGCGACGCCGTCGTCGAGCTCGATGGTTTCGATGGTCACGTCCTCGGGCTCGCCGTGGCGGCCGGCCTTCTTGATCGCGGTGACCTCCACCGTCCGGCCGGAGCCGCCGACCACGCTCACGTCGCCGATGATATCGGAGAGGTGGAATCGCTTGCCTGCTGCCAACTCGCGGCGGAACTCGAAGTCGGGCTTGCCCTGGGCGGCGGCGGCGCGGCCGAGCAGCGCCACGCCGGCCGAGGCCGCGAGCCAGAAGCCGAACGCCGACAATCGGTAGCCCATGGCTCAGCTCCCCTGGTGATCGTGATCATCGTCCCTGTCGGGCTTCTGCTTGTGCTTCATCTTCTCGTCCATCCGATCCTGGCGATCGCGCAGCAGGCGCTCGAGCCGCGCGGAGAGCTCCGCCGAACGCATCAGCCGGATGTCGCCGCTGAAGGTCTCCAACTCGACCGTGGCGCTCCCATTGCCGAGCCGGTAGGTCTGGCGGCGCCGGCTGGGGCGCTCGGAGGCCGGAAGCGGGAAGCTGGCGCTGACATCACCCGAGCCGATCGCGGTGGAGATGGTCGCGTTGGTGCCCTCGTTGACGGAGAAGTAGATCTCCCCGCTGTGGGTGAGCAGCGAGTAGTGGCCGCCATCCATGACGCGGCCCTCGAAGTACAGCTCGCCGCTCACGCTCTCCACTTCGACCGACTTGGCCACGATGTTCCGGAGAATCAGATCGCCGCTCACGGTCTCGGCCACGAGGTCACCCTGAATGTCCGAGGCTTCGACGTCTTCGCTGACGCTGTTGAGCTCGAGCCGTCCGCGCACGCCCGACACGACGATCTTCCCCTGGATCGAGCCGAGCTTCACGGTCTCGGCGCCACCCTTGATGGTGATGTCGCCCTCCAGCGTTTCGACCTCGATGGGCGCCTTGCTGCCGTCGACGCTCACCATCGCGTACATCCCGCCGAGCTTGAGCGGCATCCACGCGGGGACGGTGAGCTCGTAGTCCACCATGTTGGCGGGGCCGCGGTCGGCGCTCGCCTCGAGCGAGAGCACCGCACCGGTGAGCCGCACGTTGACGTGGGTGCGCCGGTTATGGCTGGCCTGGATGCGAACCTGGTTCTTGTCCCAGGCGTGGACCACGATGTCGCCACCCTGATTGTCGATCTTGAGCCGGGTGCCCTGGCTCACTGAGATCGTGGTGTCGGTCGCACTGCCCTGGGGCATTGCGGCGGTGAGCAGGGCCAGCGTGGAAAGCAGGTACATTCGGCGCTCCTATCAGGTTCGGGCGGCAATCGCATTGGTCGCGGCGCGCAGCAGGTTGAGCTTCCGTCGCATGTTCGCGGCGATCTGACGACTTAGATACGCATTCGCAGGGTCGCGTTGCACCGCCGTGCGCGCTTCCGCGATGGCGGCGTCGATCTTCTGCAGACTCAGCTCGATGGTCCTTACCGTCGTGCTGTCGAGACGGCTGCGCCCGGCATCGAGGATGAGCTCAAGATCACGAACCGCGGCGTCGTACTGTTCCTCGGCGTAGGCGACGGTGTGCAATGAGTCGGGAGGTCGGGAAGTCGGGAAGTCGGGAGGCTGCACCGCATTCGTGGCCGGCTGCGTGGTCTTGGAGCGGAGCGCGAGATACGTCGCGCCGCCGCCGAGTGCCGCCATGACAAACGAGGCCGCGATGAGCTGGGGCCAGGAAAAGCGTCGGGAAGGCGGGAGGTCGGGACGTCGGGAGGTGCCGATGGGAATCACCTCGGCTTGGTCCAGCCGAGCTTCGATGTCGCTCCAGAGATCGCGCGAAGGCTGCTGGCCTTCGTAGTGCGGCGCCGCGGCGACGATCGCGCGCAGATCGACGAGCAGCGCCGAGCATTCCGGGCAGGCCGCGAGGTGCGCCTCGAGGCGGCGGCGGCGCGCCAGATCAAGCTCGCCATCGAGATAGGCGGAAAGCTGGTCGGTGTAGAAGTCAGGCATGTCCCGGTCCCGCGTCAGGTGGCGAGGTGCTGCCGGAGCAGCAGCCGCGCCCGGTGAAGTTGCGATCGCGAAGTGCCGGGATCCACGTCCAGCAGCTCCGCAATCTCGTCGTGCTTGTAGCCTTCCATGTCGTGGAGCACGAACACCTCGCGCGCTCCGTTGGGCAGCTTTTCCACCGCCCGCTCGATGGCGATCCGCAAATCGGGCCGGTCCACCGGGCCCGCGACCGCGTCGAGGGTCGTCTCGTCATCCACGTGTCGCTTGCGGGCGATGCCGAGGGTCTGGCGGCGGCGCAGCATCAGGTTCACCGCCACGCGGTGCAGCCAGGTGCCGAAGCTCGACTGCCCCGCAAAGGTGTGAAGCTTCTGCCAGACCCGGATGAAGACTTCCTGCACCGCATCATCGCTGTCTCCCGCATCGAGCAGCCAGGTGGCGAGGATCGTCACTTTGGGCGCATGGCGCCGGTACAACCGCTCGAACGCGGCGTGGTCGCCCGAGGTTGCGAGGGCGACATCCGCCCGATCGAGGTCGGCGTTGCTCACGGCGAGTGCGGCCTGCAGAGGGCTTCCTCCAGTCGTGGCACCAGCGTTCCATCTGTTGGTGAATTGGAGACTTGGGTGGCGTGAAACGTTGGAACGCGACGGGCGGAAGGGCGGACGGGCAGACGGACGTCAGGAGAGGCCGACTCCCATTGACAGACCTCTAGCATTATGATATCATATCGCTATCACTCCAACGGAGCCTTGCGTCATGATTCGCGAGAAGGTGCTACGCCCGCTGCCCGGACTGCCCCTGTTCCTCCTCTATATAGTGGCGCTCGGGCTCAACTTCTGGCTATTCACCCGGGTCATCCAGGCCGATCGGCTCGGCCCCATCGTGCTCACTGTGGGAGCCTTCATCCTGCTGATGCTGGCCCCGCCCGGGTTTCTGATCGTACAGCCGAACGAGTCCAAAGTCCTGACGCTGTTCGGCCGCTATTACGGAACGGTCAAGGAAGCCGGCTTGTGGTGGGTCAATCCGTTCACCGCGAAGAAGCGGCTCACGCTGCGAACCCGCAACTTCGAAACGGCCAAGCTTAAGGTGAACGACGCCAACAGCAACCCGATCGAGATCGGCGCGATCGTGGTCTGGCGCGTGGTGGACACCGCCGAGGCGATGTTCGAGGTGGACGACTACGAAAACTACGTGCGGGTGCAGAGCGAGTCAGCGGTGCGGGCGCTGGCGTCGAGCTACCCGTACGACTCGCACGCCACGGGTGAGCCGGCGCTCTCCAGCCACACCGATGTGGTCGCGGCCAACCTGATGACCCAGCTCGGTGAGCGGCTGGCCAAGGCGGGGGTCGAGGTCAAAGAGGCGCGCATATCGCACCTGGCCTACTCGCCCGAGATTGCCCAGGCGATGCTGCAACGGCAGCAGGCCAGCGCGATCATCGCCGCGCGCTACAAGATTGTGGAGGGCGCGGTCGGGATGGTGGAGAACGCGCTGGAGCTGCTGGCGAAGAAGAACATCCTGCACCTGGACGACGAGCGGAAGGCGGCGATGGTCTCGAACCTGCTCGTGGTGTTGTGCGGAGAGCGGGGCACCCAGCCCGTGCTGAATACCGGAACGCTCTACAACACCTGAGCTGGCGTGACGTCCGAGCGCAAGGCGTTCCTGCTCCGGCTGGATCCGGCGCTGCACGAGGCCCTGCAGCGCTGGGCCGGCGCGGAGCTGCGCTCGCTCAATGCGCAGATCGAGTTTTTGCTGCGGCGGGCCGTACTCGACGCCGGGAAGCTGAAAGAGGGTGACTAGTGAGCTATCCTTAGGCCAGCAGAAGCCCCGGGCCACCGCCGGGATGTCAGGCCTCCAACTCTCCGAGTCCCGCCCATGAAAACCTCCCGTTGCCTCCTACTACTGGCCGTGGTCATGGCTGTGCCGGCGGGGCTCTCCGCTCAGGACCCGGCCAAGCCCAAGATCAAGCGCAGCCCCGATCTCATCACCCTCGAAGAAATCCAGGCCTTCGCGCCCGATGCGCAGACGGCGTATGACATCGTGAAGCAGCTTCGCTCGCTTTGGCTACAGCAGCGGGGACCTTCTTCGATGACCCAGACCTCTCGTGACGTCCAGGTTTACGTCAACGGAATCAACCGGGGAGGCCCTAGCGCTCTGGCAGAGATTCGCGGATCGGAGGTTCGGGAGTTGCAGCCCCTCCGAGGGCTCGATGCGTCCCAGCGCTACGGGGTCGATCACGAGAATGGCGCCATCCTGGTCAAACTGAAATAATGAACCGGATCGCCTGGCTTACCTGCGCGGCAATTCTCCTGGCCGCGACTGGCCGCCCGCTCAACGCCCAGTCCGCCAGCACCGGGATCATTCAGGGCCGGGTGCGCGATAGCGCCGGGAAGGAGATCGCGCAGGCCGAGGTGATCGCGGAGCACCTCGAAGGGTTTACCCGCCGACAGGCCGCGTCGGATGCGAAGGGCTCCTTCCGAATCGGGTTTCTCCCGCCGGGACCCTATCGTCTTACGGTGCGGCGGATCGGCTATCGCGCGGTGATCGTACGCGAGGTGGCGGTGCGCGCCGGGCGGGTGGAAGCCCTCGAGCTCACGCTCGCGGCGGCGGCGCTCACGCTCGACTCGATCGTGGTGCAGGCCGCCGCAGTGCGGATCAACACCAGCGACACCGAATTCGGAACCCGCCTCACCACTCGGGAGCTGGTGCTGCTTCCCCTCCCCAACGACGCGCGCGACCTGGTGGCCTTCACCCCTGGCGCTCGGCCCAACCAGATCTGGGGCGCGGCGACGTCCCAGGCCAACAACTACCAGCTCGACGGGGTGGCGGTGAACCACCCGGGGGTGGGCGGGGATTTCCTGCAGCCGGCCACCAGCTGGATCGAGGAGATCGAGGTCAAGGGCCTGGGCGCGGGCGCCGAGTATGGGAACTTCCAGGGAGGGCTGGTGAACATCGTCACCAAGTCGGGGACCAACCGATTCCAGGGTCAGCTCCGCAGTAACGGGGAGTCGTGGCATCTGAACGGCACCAATCTGCGCGTGACCGAGTCCGGCTCCGAGCCTTCGCACCGGGCGGAATTCGACGGCCAGCTACGCGGTCCGATCCTGCGCGACCGGCTGCATTTCGCGGCGTTTGCGCAACTGGTGGATCGCGGGGCGCGGGTGCTCAACCGGGTGCGGCAGGTGGCGGGAGACTTTGCGCCCGAGGGGTCCGACGAGCGCGAGCTCAAATTGCTGGGCAAGCTGACCTGGCAGCCGGGCAGGCGGGACATTCTGAACGGCGCGGTGGGGCGCACGGATCTCGACGTGGACCGCTACGGCCTGAACGGATTCCAGAGTGCCGAGGCGACACAGCGCCGCAGCGCGGGCGCCACGTTCTACAATCTGTCCTGGCAGCGGACCTGGTCGGCGCGGAACTTTCTCGAGCTCAAGGTGGCGGGGTTTAACGGCCGCGACCGGCGCGAGCCCTACACCGGCGCGGGCGTTCCCGGCGTAGCGACGCTGCTCGAGGTGAACCCTCGGGCCTATCAGAACTCCGCGTTCCGCGAGCGGCGCGAGCCGGCGAGCCTTGCCCTGGCGCTCAACTGGGATGTCTACGCCAGGACCTTCGGCGCCGAGCACCACCTGAAGATCGGTGGCGAGCACGGGTACGGATGGTGGATCCACGAGCGCCTCCGCAACGGCGGGTTGACCTGGCGACCCGGCGAGCGGCTCACGCCGCCGGTATTCGACCCCGCGGATCCCGCGACCTGGGTGTTGTTCAGCGGCGCCATGACGAGCACCTGGGGCGGCGAGGTGCAGCTGGACTCCAAAGTCCAAAACAGCGCGTTGTTCGCGCAGGACTACATCCAGGTTACCCGATGGTTGAGCGTTAACCCGGGGCTCCGCTGGGGGCGATGGATCGGCAGGTTGCGACAACCCGTGCCCGGGAGGGTGTATTTCACGCCCGTGAACGACAACGCGTTCGATCCGCGGATCGGCGCGGTGGTGGACCTGAGCGGCCGGGGCACGCTGGTGGCCAAGGCGCACTGGGGACTCTTTCACCAGAACATGTTCGCGGCGTTCTTCGATCGCGCCGAGGGCGGCAATGTCTACAGCAACGAGGAGCGCTGGGAGTACACGGGCCCCGCGTTCAGCGATCCCCACACTACGTTCGGTTTGGCCGACCGCAACAGCAGCTCGGCGTGGAAGAGGGTCCAGACCATCCGGCTCAACGAGGTCGGGCGGGTCGAGAACTTCAAGGAGCCGTACGTTGAGCAGGCGACGCTCGGGCTGGAGAAGAGCTTTGGGGGCCGGATCAAGGCGGAAGCGCTCTACGTGCGGCGTCGCAACAAGAACATGGTGGCAGTAGTGGACCGGAATCTTGCCCAGAACTACACGGTCTACGAGAACATCACGGTGCTCGACCGCTTTTTCCGGCCGGTGCTGTTCCAGGGCGAGCCGCTGGTGCTCCCCAAGCTCGCGGTCTCCAACGAAGACATCATCTACTGGAGACCGTTTCTGCTCTCGGGGCAGTCCACTTGCGGCTGCTATTACCCGACCGGCATGCCCAGGGCGCAGTGGCTCGCGCTCACTTATCACCCCGACAACGTGCTGACCAACGTCCCGGAAGCCACCCGGAAATTCGACCAGGTCCAGCTCAACGCCAGCGCGCGCTACCCGACCTGGTGGGCGCAGGCCTCGGCGACCCTGACCCGCCTGGTCGGGAATCTCAACAGCTTGACCGGAACCGACGATTACACGACCTCGGGCGCGGGGCCCTTTGTTCGCCTGAACGAGCAGACCAACTTCTACGGCGACCTCAACAACCAAAGCCGGTTCGAGCTCAAGCTGCAGCTGGGCGGCAACCTCCCGCTCGGGTTCCAGGGCGGGGCCTTCCTGACCCATTTCGAGGGCGACCGAGTCACCCCGACCCTCACGATCTCCGACCTGACCGTCGAGTTCCAGCTGCCCGACACCTCGAGCACCGGGGCGACTCCGCCCCTTCTCCAGGCCTACCTGTTCCACTTCAGCGCGGGCCAGCGGGTCTTCGTGCAGCCGCGGGGCACCTACCGGTATCCGGCGCGGACTTCTCTCGACTTCCACCTGGAGCGCTGGTTTCCGCTGGGACGCGCCCAGGCGAGTGTGGCCCTCGACGCCTTCAATGCCCTCGGCGCCTCGAGCATGACGGAGGTGCAGACCTCGGTGAACGGCTCGTTCGACCTCGATTTTCCTTCTTCCTACGGGGAAACCCGCCAGCGGGTGGCGCCGCGGACGTTTCGGGTGGGGGTGGGGGTTCGATGGTGATGAGGGAGCAGGGGGACCGGTTTGATTCCCTGCTCCCTGCTCCTGCTCCCTGACTACTTCTTCTTCATACTGTCATACACAATCCCCAGAAACACATCCGGCTTCATGAACCCGGTGCCCCAGGCGGCGTCCCATTCCGCCGAAGGCTTCGCTGCGATGACCTGCTCCTTGGTCTTGCCCTGCTTGATGAGCGCGGCCACCCGGTCGCGGATCTTGACCAGCACATCGCGGTAGGCGATCAGCTCCGTCTTGCCGCCGAGCACGCCGTGTCCGGGGATGACCTTGGTGCTGTCGTTGAGGTAAGGAAGCGCCGCGTTCACCGCACCGATCACACCTTCGAAATTCCCGCCGCTGGAGAGATCCACGAAGGGATAGCGGCCGTTGAAGAAAGTGTCGCCCATGTGGATCACGTTGGCGGCGGTGAAGTGAATGATCGCGTCCCCGTCGGTGTGTGCGGGGGGCACATGCACCACGTGAATGTCGTCGTCGTTCAAGTGGAACGCGACGCCGTCCATGAAGGTGACCATGGGCAGCGCCTTGGCGGGAGAAACGGGGACCTTGGAATTGAACGCGGCGATGAACTGCTCGCTGCTCATCCGGGTGCGCACGTTGTCGTGCGCGACGATGATGACGCCGGCGTTGGCCATGTTCTCGTTGCCGCCGGTGTGATCGCCGTGCCAGTGGGTGTTGACCAGGAAACGCACCGGCTTGTCGGTGACGGCCTTGACCGCGGCCAGAATCTTCTCGGAGAGCGGGGCGTACTGATCGTCCACCAGGAAGGCGGCGTCCTTCCCCACCGAGAGGGCGATGTTGCCGCCCGACCCCATGAGCATGTACACGCCCTTGCCCGCCGGGATGGTACGGATCTGCACGGTGTCGAGGCCGGCCTGCGCGGAGAGCTGAGCGGCGGCGGCCAGCACGAGCGCCGCGGCGGCGGCGAGGAATCGAGCGGGGGAGCGGTTGGCGAAGCGCATGGACAATCCTCGTAAAGGCGTGAGGGGAAGAAGATAGCGCTGGACCCCGCTTGCTGGGAGTTAGCTTCCCCGGTCCCCTAGCCGAGCCGCGCTGTCCGAAAGCCCGCCGATCCTGTCGGTCAGCGACCTCACGGTCCGAATAGGTGGGTAGGTGGGTAGGTGGGTAGAGTGGAGCTAGGCCCGCCCCCCGGGACGCGGAGCCAGCAGGCCGGCTAACCCGCACGACAACGCCGCGGCGCTCCAGGCGAGCAAGGCGGGGAAGAGCAGCGTCAGCAGAAGCAAGAGAGGAAACGGCACCTGCATTACCGTACCCACGCGCGAGCCGAGCCGTGCCAGGGCACCTTGACCCTGCATCCAATCCAGCAATAGCCAAAAGCCCCAGCCGAACGATGCCGCGAGCGCGGCACTGAGAATGGGCCGCCAGGTTCCCGGTCGGAGCAGGCCCCAGAGCGCCGCAACCGCTGGCACCCCCCACCAGCCGAGCCAGGAGGCCAAGGCGAACGCGGCGACCAGGGCGAGAAACGAGGCGGCTTTCCGCATCAGCGGCCTCGCGGAGTAAGGAGGAGCTCGGCACGCACGCGCGCGGCTGGCAGCTCTTCCGGCCTGGCCGGGAAGAGCACGGTGTCGAGCCGCCCCGCGAGCCACTGCGGCAAGCGATCGAGATAGCGCGCGCTGGCGGGATTGCCGGACTGTCCACCCGGATAGGTGGCCCAGGCGCGGGGCGCGGGCCCCAGCTCAACCACCATGCGCCAGCTGGGGCCGTGGGTGCCGCGTCCAGGGGAAGGACTGAGTGTCGAGGTGCCACCCTGGACGGGCAGCTCGAGCGCGGAGAGCCCGGGCATTCGGAGCAGGTGAAAGAGGTTGGCGTGATGGGCGTTTTCCCAGCGCCAGCCCGGCCCTTCGGCGGGGCCGTGATCGCGCAGGGTGCGGGCCAGGCCGAGCTTCAGGGCCCGGGCGATCACCGCGTCGCGCCGTTCGACGGCGGGCGTAGCGCGCTCGTCCCACCAGGCGCTGGTGGAGTCGGCGACCAGCTCGAGCAGGATGGCCTCTTCGGGCATGGCAACAGGAAGCGCGGTGCTGTCGGCCTGGGTCTCGGGGGGAATCAGCTCGTCCCAGGCCAGAGGACCAAGCGCGCCCATCACGGCCTCGAAGAGCACCGCGCCCCGGCTCTCGCGGGTGTACAAGTGGTCCCAGTCGGCGAGCAGCGTGGCGGCCTGGCTGAGCGTGGCGTCTCCCTTCGCCGCGGCGAGCAGCACCGGCACGAAGGCATCGGCGCGCGCGCTGCGCGGATCGCCCTGGTAGCGGCGCATGGCCTCGGGCGTGACAGCGGAATCGGCGCGCAAGAGCTGATTGATCCGGAGGGCGCGCCAGGGGGAGGGCCAGTCGACGCCGAAGTAATGCGGGTTAGCGCGCGGGTCGACCGGCTGCTGGTTGGCGGAAGCGAGGTAACCCTGCGCGGGATCGCGGGCGAACGGATAAGCGTCGAGCGGCAGGAAGCCGGTCCAGTCGCTCGCGCTCCGGCTGCCATCCTGGATCTCGTCACCGCGGCCGCCGGGCCGCATGGGGTATTTCCCCGTGGAGCGGAGCGCCACCGAGCCGTTGCGGTCGGCCACCACGCCATTCTGCGCCGCCGCCACGTAGTCCTTCCAGCCGTCGAGCCATTCCTGCACGTTGTGGGCGCGGTCGAGGCGGAGGAAGTCCTCACCGGGACCCTTGGCCTCGAAGGGGGTCCAGCGCATCGAAAGCCAGCGTCCGCCCTGGCGCGCGAGGGGCCCGCGATGGGTGAAGCGCACGGTATCGGTAGCAAGGATTTCTCCGCCGCGCCCGCGCACAACCTCGATGCGAAAGTCGAGCGGCCTCCATGCGCCATCGAGCAGATAGCGGGCGGGATGGAGTTGATCGTCGACGGTTTCCTGGTAGTGGTCGCGCACGTCGGCGCCAGTGTTGGTGAACGACCACGCCACGTCGCGATTGAAACCGATGATGACGCCAGGGGCGCCCGGGAAGGTCACTCCGGCAACGTCGGTTCCCCCGTCAACGTGCAGATGGATCTCATACCAGACCGAAGGCAGCGAGAGCTCGAGGTGCGGATCACCGGCGAGGAGCGGGTAGCCCGCGGCGGTACGGCGCGGGGCGACGACCCAGTTGTTGCTGCCGATGGCGTCGCCATCGCCGGGGCGCGCGGGATTCCAGCCGAGCCCGAGGTCGAGGTCCAAGCGCTGGCGCGCCGCGAGCAGCGCAGTGGTGTCGGGGGCACCGGGCACGGGGAAGGGCCGCACGAAATCGTAGCGGGGTGCGCCCTCGCGATTGGGCTGGATAGGCTCCTGAATCGGGCTGTTAGGGGGGAAGAGCGCCTCGGCGGCCGCGGCGCCGACCAGACCGCGCACCTGGAGCTTTTGCAGCGTCTGATCCTCCCACGCCAGCGTGTAGGCCATCTGCAGGAAGAGGTAGAACGTATCAATGGGACGCCAGCGCGCGGGCCTGGCGTCGAGCAAGCGGTACTCAAGCGGGAGGCCGGCGCGGCCGAGCTGGTCAATCCAGGTGTTGACGCCTTCGGCGTAGGCGCGCGCGGCCCGGGCGATGAGGGCACTCGAATCGAGCGCCGCCATGGAGCGCTCAGCGGCCCAGGGAAAGCCGCGACGGCGATCGGCGCGGTCGGCCTGGACGGCGCGCGCTCCGAGCAGCTCGGAGAGGGTGCCCGCGGCGGCGCGGGTCTGCAACTCCATCTGGAAGAGGCGGTCGCGGGCAACGAGGTAGCCTTGCGCCCGCCAGGCGTCGGCCTCGGTGGCCGCGAAGACGTGGGGGACGCCACGATCATCGTAGAGCACCCGGACGGGAGCCCCCAGGCCGGGAAGCGTGGCTTGCCCGCGCGCGGGGAATTCCGCGCCGCGGGCCAGCGACCAGACTCCGTTAGCGGGATCGAGAAAGGGCCCGAGCGGCGGCGCCGCCCCCACGCCGCGCGTTGCGGCGTAGCCGAGCACACCGAGCACAACAGCGGCGCCAAAGTGCCGCAGAGGATACCCGCGCATCCAGCTTCCAGTTTCGGAGTGCCGAACCTTCACGCCCGCAGGAAAGGATGTCAAGCAGCGCGACGCCGGGCTCGGGCGGGAGGAGCAGCGCGATGCGATGCTTCGGCCCAGGGGAGGGGTCGTCGAGGCCGAAGTAGTCGTCGATGGCGGCCTCGAGATCCGATTGCTGCGGAATCCCGGTGTGGTACTCCTCGGCGTAGCCCGGCTCGATGAAGACGTACCCGTAGGGGAGGTCGAGGCCGACGAGCGTCAGCACGCGATGGGTTCCGCCGGCAAGCGCGATGACCACCGTGTCGTTAACCGTGGCGACCAGCGCAATGTCCGTGTCGCTCAGGTACCGGGCGACCAGCGCGTTGGAGCGGCGGAACTGCTCGCGGGCCTCGGCGCGTGTCGCCTCGGGCACGGTATCGGCCCCGGAAAGCCAGAACGCAACCACGGTTGCTTCGGTGAGGACGGGCGCGAGCGGGCGGGCAACTTGGCTGGCGCTGGCGGAGCGAGCGCTCTCCGCGGGCAGCTTCGGCGAGTGGCAGGCCGCTGCCGCCGGCAGGATCGCCAGGAAGAAACAGCCACCGCGTCGCCCGTGCATAAGGCCAAAGCTAATCTCGTAAGAACATTTCTCGCTGACACTTATGCCGCCCCTGCAAGCACCCGCTTGCATCCAGTCCGAAGCGCCGCTAAGCTTGGCCGGCCATGCCGCTTCGCGAGAGAATCCTGCGCGCCGCCACCGAGCTCTATGCGGAGACCGGGTTTCGGGGCACCACCACGCGGCAGATAGCCCAGCGCGCGGGCGTCAACGAAGTCACCCTGTTTCGCCACTTCGGCTCCAAAACCGCGCTGCTGCACGAAGCGATTCGGTGCGCCTGTGCGCGCCCCGAGCCGCACGTGCTGCCCGAGTTTCCGCGGCGCCCGCGCGAGGAGCTGCTGCAGTGGGCACTCGCCACCTGGGAGGGGCTGTGGAATCGCCGCAGGGTGATCCGCACCGCGATGGGTGAGAGCGAGGAGCATCCCGAGCTTTACCCCAAGGAGAACAGCGCCACCGCGTGCGCCGGCCGGGAGCTGGGAACGTATCTCGAACGGCTGCGCTCCCTTGGCCTGGCAGGGCCCAAGTTCGATGTGCCGGCGGCCACGGCGACGCTGATGGGGACGCTCTTTGCCGACGCGATGACCCGCGACATTCTTCCTTTCGTCTACCGGCGAGAACCCGCCCAGGCGATCCCGGAGTACGTGACGCTCTTTCTCCGCGCGATCGGCGCCGACCAGACCGGAGTGCCTTCCCAGGAGATGTGATGACCGGAATGCCGATTCCCCGAGCGCGGGGCGCCATGATCAAGGATGCGCCCGATCACCACGACGCCGACCTGGTGCTGCGGCTCTACGAGCTCCGGCGTGAAACCACCATGCGCGAGGCGCGGCGCTACCTGGTCGCCGAGTTCTGGCCGACGAGCAAAGAAGAGCTGCTCTCGATCACCACGGCCGACCATCCCCAGAATGCCGCATTCCGGCAGGTGGCGAGCTACTGGGAGATGGCGTACGGGATGGCGCGGCACGGGATCGTGAACCCGGATTACCTGGCCGAGAATGCCGGCGAGGGACTGTATCTGCTGGCGAAGGTGTATCCCTGGTTGGCGGAGTATCGCGCGGCGGCCTATCCGCGCGGCTTCCGCAACGCCGAGTGGATCGCGACGGAATGTGAGGAGGGCCGCGCGATTTTCGCGAGCTTCCGCGAGCGGCTCGAAAAGCGGCTGGCCGCCAAGCGGAGGCCCTGATGGCGGAGACGCCCGATACGACGCCCAAGAAAAAGAAGAAAGTTCCGCTCGCGGTGGTCTGGCGCGAAGCGCGCGCGCTGATCTGGCGCTATCGCGGCCGGCTGGCCTTCGGTTTCGCGATCATGCTGGTGAACCGCCTGGCGGGGCTGGTGCTGCCCGGCAGCTCCAAGATCCTGATCGACCGGGTGATCAAGGCGGGGGAGAGCAACCTGCTGCTGCCGCTCGCGGGAGCGGTGCTCGCGGCGACGATGGTGCAGGCGGGGACCTCCTTCGCACTGGTGCGGGTGCTGGGCATCGCGGCGCAGCGGGCCATCACCGACCTGCGCCGCGAAGTGCAGGCGCACGTGCTGCGGCTGCCGGTGCGGTTCTTCGATTCGACGCAGACCGGCATCCTGCTCAATCGGGTCATGAATGACGCCGAGGGCATCCGCAACCTGGTGGGGACGGGACTGGTGCAGCTGGCGGGCGGACTGCTCACCGCGATCATCGCGATGGTGGCGCTCTTCTGGCTCAACTGGCGGCTCACCGCCGGCACGCTGGTGGTGCTGCTGGCGTTCGGTGGCGGGATGGCCATTGCATTCTCCAAGCTGCGGCCGATCTTCCGGGAGCGCAGCAAGCTGATGGCGGCGGTGAGCGGCCGGCTGACGGAATCGTTCGGCGGAATCCGGATCGTGAAGTCGTACGTGGCGGAGCGGCGGGAGGACTACACCTTCACCAAGGGGGTGCACTCGCTGTTTCGCAACGTCGCCACCACGATGACGGGGGTGGGGGCGGTGACCGCGCTCTCCAGCGTGGTGGTGGGCGCGATCGGCGCGGTGATGATCTACGTGGGCGGGCACGACATCATCCTGGGCCGCATGACGCTGGGCGATTTCATCATGTACATCTTTTTCACCGGGCTGATGGCGGCACCGCTGATCCAGATCGCCTCGATCGGCACCCAGATCACGGAAGCGTTCGCGGGACTGGACCGGATCCGCGAGCTGCGCCAGATGACCACGGAGGATGATGAAGATGCCACGCGCGAGCCGATCGACTCGGTGCGCGGCGAAGTGGTGTTCGAGGACGTGAGCTTCGAATACAATCCGGGCGTGCCGGTGCTCAAGCACATCGCCTTCTCGGCGGCGGCGGGCTCGACCACCGCGCTGGTGGGCTCGAGCGGCTCGGGCAAGAGCACGCTGATGAGCCTCGTGATGGCCTTCAACCGGCCGCTGCAGGGCCGCGTGCTGGTGGACGGGCGGGACCTCGCGACGCTCCGGCTGCGTGACTTTCGCAGCCGGCTCGGCATCGTGCTGCAGGACAACTTCCTGTTCGACGGCACCATCGCCGACAACATCCGTTTCAGCCGACCCCAGGCCACGCGGGAAGAGGTCAAGGCGGTGAGCCGGATCGCGCACTGCGACGAATTCATCGAGGAATTCGAGAAGCAGTACGACACGGTGGTGGGCGAGCGCGGGGTGCGGCTCTCGGGTGGGCAGCGGCAGCGGGTGGCGATCGCCCGGGCGATCCTGGCCGACCCGGCAATCCTGCTGCTGGACGAGGCCACCTCAAGCCTCGACAGCGAGAGCGAGGCGATGATCCAAGACGGGCTGCGCGCGCTGCGCTCGGGGCGCACCACGTTCGTAATCGCCCACCGGCTCTCCACCATCATGAGCGCCGATCAGATCCTGGTGCTGGAAGGAGGCAAGATCGTCGAGCGCGGCACCCACCGCCAGCTGCTGGCGGCGGACGGACGCTACCGCCAGCTCTACGACAAACAGTTCCGGCTGGAGCGCGACCGCTTCATCAATCCGGGCGAGGATTTCACTCCGGAGCCGGAGGCGCAGGCGATCGTAATGCCAGCGGGGACTCGAGGAGGGGATTGAGGAGTGACCTCGATCCTCGATCCTATTGCTTCTGCGGCACCGGCAGATCGCTGTTCGCGATGTCATCCACAATGAGCCACTGCCCGCCGATCCGGTGCCAGTGGACCAGGTACTTGCCCCGGTCGGTCATCGGGGTGGCGCTGCCCGGCGGCGTGTAGGTCTCTTCGTAGCTTCCCCGCTCCACGGCCAGATCTCCTGAGGCACTGATCGCTTCCGTCACCAGCTTGAGCGTGCCCTTGGACGCCGTCGCCTGCTCGAAGGCGGTCTTGATGGCCTCCTGGCCGACGACGGCCGACAGGTTGGCGGGCATCAGGTGGGCATCCGGTGCGTAGAACGCCGCCAGCGAATCGGCGTGACCCGAGTTGTAGTGGGTGACGAAGCGCTCCACCAAGGGACGGATGGCAGCTTCCGCCGCTTGTTGATCGGCGGCCTGGCGGGCCATGACGGCTTCGGCTGTTTCGGCCTCGGGGCGGCAGGCGGTGAGGAGGCCGAGGCTAAGGAGGACGGCGAAGAGAGGGCGCATAACTGGGTGAGTGGGTGAGTGGGTAAGTAGGTAGGTAGGTAGGTAGG
>CAZYPO010000038.1:23509-28073 GCA_964649225.1 uncultured Gemmatimonas sp.
GTAGGTAGGTAGGTAGGTAGGATCACTGGACCGCGAGGTCGAGGGGCAGATTCCTAACCCGCTTGCCGGTGGCCGCGAAGACCGCATTGACCACCGCGGGCGCGATGGGCGGGGTGCCCGGCTCACCCACGCCGCCCGGCTCGAGATTGCTGGGGACGAGGTGGACCTCGATGACCGGCATCTCGCGCATGGTGAGCAGTGGGTAGTCGTGGAAGTTGCTCTGCTTCACCCGGCCTTTCTCGAGGGTGACCTTGCCCTTGAGGGCGGCGGTGAGACCAAAGACAATCCCGCCTTCCATCTGGGCCTTCACGATATCCGGATTCACCACCTGTCCGCAGTCCACCGCACACACCACCCGGTGCACGCGGACCGAGCTTCCCTCGACGGAGACCTCCGCCACCTGAGCGACGAAGCTGCCGAAAGAATCGTGGAGGGCGATGCCGCGGAAGCGGCCCGCGGGCGCGGGCGTGCCCCAGCCCGCCTGCTGCGCCGCGAGGTTCAACACGCCGAGGTGACGGGGCGAGCCCGCGAGCAGGGTGCGGCGAAAGTCGACCGGGTCCTTGCCGGCGAGCGCGGCGAGCTCGTCCATGAAGCACTCGACCGCGAAGGCGGTGTGCGAGTGCCCCACCGAGCGCCAGAACCCCACCGGAACGCCGAGATCGGCGCGCCGGTAGCGGATTTCGAGATTGGGGATGGCGTAGGGGAGCTCGGTGGCCCCCTCGATCGCGTTGGCGTCCACCCCGCCCTTGAGCGGACCCGCGATCCGGGTGGCAAAGCGGGGCAGCCAGCGCGGCATGAACTTGGCGATGATGGAAGGACAGACCACCAGGTGGAACCAGAGCTCCGGCTGCCCGGAGGACCCTAACCCGGCACGCAGCACGTGCCGGGCCGCGGGCCGGTACTGATCGTGGCGGATGTCGTCTTCGCGGCTCCAGATGACCTTGACGGGGGCGCCGATCTCCCGCGAGATGCGGACGGCCTCGCCCACGAAATCGGTCTCCGCGCGGCGGCCGAACCCCCCGCCCAGATGGGTGGTGTGCACGGTGACCTTTTCCATGGGCACGCTGGCGAGCCGGGCCGCGACACCGCGGGTGCCGCCACCCAGCAGCTTCGGTCCGGTCTGATACTGGGTGGGCACCCAGAGCGTCACCCCGTCGGGCCGGACGTGGGCGGTACAGTTCATCGGCTCCATGGTGGCGTGAGCCAGGTAGGGTACCTCGTACACCGCTTCGATGGCTCGGGTGACGGGGGCCGCTTGCCCCAAACCCACCCTGCGCGCCAGCTCGCCACCCTCCTGCGACAGGGCTTCGAGGCGCGCACTCACCGCGGCATCGTCGAGGGTGGCGAGCTCACCCTCATCCCACACCAGCTTGAGCGCGTCCCTGCCCTGTTTCGCGGCCCAATAGCCGTCCGCCACCACCGCGACGCCGTCGTCGGTCTCCAGCACGTGGCGCACGCCGGGTATGGCGCGCGCCGCCGTGGCGTCGAAGGAGCGCAGCATGCCTCCGAACACGGGACAGCGCGCGATGACCGCGGTCAGCACGCCCTCCGGCCCGGCATCGATGCCGAAGACCGCGCGACCGGTGACCTTCTCGGCGACGTCGAGTCGCGGGATCGAGCGACCGATGAGCTTGAACTCGCGCGCGCGCTTAAGGGTGACCCGTTCCGGGACGGGACGGGAGGCCGCGGCGGCGGCAACCGCGCCGTAGCGCACCCGGCGGCCATCGGGAGCCACCACTGCTCCGCTGTCGGTGGTGCACTGATCCGCGCTCACGCCCCAGGCAGCGGCCGCGGCGCCGACGAGCATGAGGCGCGCTTTGGCCGCCGCTTCGCGCAGCGGGCGCCAGGCGGCCCTGACGCTGGTGCTGCCGCCGGTCAATTGACCGAGGGAAAGCGGGTTATTGTAGGCCTGGTTGGCTGAAGCAAACTCATAGCGCACGGTGGCCCAGTCGGCGTCGAGCTCCTCGGCCACCAGCATCGGCAATGCGGTCAAGACGCCCTGCCCCATCTCGGAGCGGTCCACAATCACCGTCACCGTGTTGTCCGCGCCGACCCGAATCCAGGCGTCGGGCGCGAAGGCGACCCCGTTTGCCCTGGGGAACGCCTCCCCGCACCCCGTGAGAGAGACCGCCAGCGTGAGCCCGGCGCCGGCGGAGAGGCCGGTCTTGAGAAAATCGCGGCGGGAGACCGGCTCGCTCACGCCGGGACCGCGCGGATCGGGAGCTGGCGGATCCGCTGTTTGGTCAACGCATAGATCGCGTTGGCCACCGCGGCCGCGATCGGCGGGGTACCGGGCTCACCAATGCCGGTCGGCGGCGCGCTGCTTTGCACCAGGTGGACCTCGACCACCGGCATCTCGCGCATGCGGAGCAACGGATAGTCATGGAAATTGCTCTGCACCACACGGCCGCGCGCAACGGTGATCTCGCCGTGCAGGGCGGCAGTGAGGCCATAGACGATGGCGCTCTCGAGCTGCGCCTTGACGATGTCGGGATTCACCACGGTCCCGCAGTCCACCGCGGCCACCACGCGATTGACGTGGATAGTGCGGTCGGGATTGAGCGAGACCTCGGCCACTTCGGCGACGACGCTGCTGAAGGACTCCAGCACCGCGACGCCGCGCGCTCGCCCCTCGGGCAGCGGCGAGCCCCAGCCGGCTTTCTCCGCCACGAGGTCGAGCACGCCGAGGTGACGCGGCTTCTTGCCGAGCAGCCCGCGCCGGTAGGCCACGGGATCCTGTCCCGCCGCGAGGGCCAGTTCGTCCATAAAGGACTCGAGCATGAAGCCGTTATGCGACGCGCCCACCGAGCGCCAGAAACCGAGCGGCACGCCGAAGCTGGCGTTGACGGCGTCCACCGTGACGTTGGGGATGTCGTAGGGGAGGTTCGAGACGCCGTCCACCGAGTTGTCGTCCAGCTTGTCCTTGGGCGCGCCCATGGCGGCAACGTTGATGGAGGGGGCGACGATGTGACTCGCGAAGCCGACCGGCATCCCCTCGGCGTCGAGCTGGGCGCGATAGCTGGCGCGGACCGCGGGGCGGTAGTAGTCGTGCTGAATGTCGTCCTCCCGGCTCCAGATCAGCTTGACCGGAAGCTTGACCGCCTTGGACGTCTCGACCGCCTCGGCGATGAAATCGTTGAAGAAGCGGCGGCCGAACCCGCCGCCAAGCAACGTGGTGTGGATGGCGACCTTGGCGGGATCGAGCCCGATGAGCTTGGCCACCAGCTGCTGGGCTCCTGGCATGGCGGGATTGCCGAACTGGAACTGGGTCGGTGCCCACACCGTGGCGCGGTCCGGCTCGACGTGGGCGGTGGCGTTCATGGGCTCCATGCAGGCATGGGCCAGGTAGGGCGCTGTGTAGGTGGCGCTGACCTGTCGCACCCCGCGCACCGGCGCGCCCTCCTTGCGCGCGACGATGCCCGGCCGGGCGCCAAGGGCGGTGAGCTCGGCGTCGATCTTCTCGCTGGCGAGCGCGGCGTTGGGACCCTCATCCCACACCACCGCGAGCGCCTCGCGGCCCTGGCTGGCGGGCCAGTAGCCATCGGCCACGACCGCGACGCCCGACGAGATTCTCACGACGTGCTTGACGCCGGGAATCGCCTTCGCCGCGGCTTCGTCCCAGGTCTTGGGCGACCCACCGAACACGGGGCAGCGCGCCACCACGGCGACCAGCATTCCAGGCACCTGAACGTCCATTCCGAACTCGGCCTTGCCACGGACCTTGTCGGGGGTGTCGAGCCGCGGGAGCGACTTGCCGATGTAGCGGAAATCCTTGGGGTCCTTGAGGGTAACGGACGCGGGAACCGGAACGGAGGCGGCCTGCTGCACCAGCTCGCCGTACCGGATGCGCCGGCGGGTGCGCTGGTGAATTACCACGCCAGGTTCGGTGCTGCACTCGGCCACCGGCGCGCCCCACGCCGCGGCGGCCGCCGTCATGAGCATCAGGCGGGCCTTGGCGCCGGCCTGGCGGAGCGGCATCCAGGCGGCGTGGACGCTGGAGCTGCCGCCGGTGCCCTGGATTCCGAAATCGGCGTTCACATATTCCTGGCCGGCGGGCGCCTGCTCAATGGAGATGTTCTCCCACGGCACGTCGAGCTCTTCGGCGAGCAGCATCGGCAGCGCAGTGAGCACGCCCTGACCCATCTCCGAGCGATCCACGACGAGTGTAACCGAGCCATCCGGGCGGACCCGAACCCAGGCATTGGGCTGGAAGGGCGGCCCCGAGGACTTGCTCTTGACGGAGGAGCAGGAGGGCAGCGTGACGGCGATGGTGAGGCCGGCGCCGGCGACGGCGCTCGCGCGAAGAAAATCGCGCCGGGTGACTGAGGCGCTCATGCCGTCACCTCCCCCGCGGCGCGGTGAATGGCGCGGCGGATGCGCTGATAGGTCCCGCAGCGGCAGAGGTTCTCGGACATCGCCTCATCGATATCGGCATCGGTGGGCTTGGGCGTCTTGCTGAGCAGATAAGCCGCGCGCATGATCTGGCCCGACTGGCAGTAGCCGCACTGGGGGACCTGCTCGGCGATCCAGGCTTGCTGGACCGGGTGGTTGCCGTCGCCCGAGA
>CAZYPO010000039.1:0-1061 GCA_964649225.1 uncultured Gemmatimonas sp.
GCGCTCTCCGAGAAGCTCGACGTCTACGTGGACCGGGACGGCAAGCGGCATCACATGGGCTTTGTCCGGGGCCAGACGGTCAAGCAACTCGAGGTGGTGGGCAAGGCCAAGGGCACCGGGACCACCGTCACGTTCAAGGCCGACCCCGAGATCTTCACCACGCTCGAATTTCACTATCAGACGCTCGCCGACCGGCTGCGCCAGCTGGCGTTCCTCAACCGCGGCGTGACGATCACGCTCAAGGACGAGCGGCAGACCCCCGCGCAGGAAGAGAAGTTCTTCGCGAAGGGCGGGCTCACCGAGTTCGTGCAATGGCTCAACCGGAACAAGAAGTCGCTGCACCCCAAGCCGGTCGCGTTCACGACCACCAAGGACGAAGTCGAGGTCGACGTCGCGCTGCAGTACGAGGAGGGCTACAACGAGAACACCTTTACCTTCGTGAACAACATCAACACCCACGAAGGGGGAACCCATCTTACCGGGTTCAAATCGGCGCTCACCCGCACCATCAACGAGACCGCCAAGAAGGGCAATTACCTCAAGAAGGAAGATTTCACCCTGACGGGCGAGGACATCCGCGAAGGGCTCACCTGCGTGCTCCACATCAAGGTCAAGGAGCCCCAGTTCGAGGGACAGACCAAGACCAAGCTGGGCAATTCCGAGGTCGAGGGCATCGTCAAGACGGTGGTGAATGAGCACCTGGGCAGCTTTCTCGACGAGCACCCCCCGGTGGCGCGCGCGATCATCGAGAAGGCGGTGAGCGCGGCCCGGGCGCGGGAGGCCGCGCGCAAGGCGCGCGACCTGGTGCGCAAGAAATCGGGGCTGGAGAACGGCGTGCTGCCCGGCAAGCTGGCCGACTGCTCGCTCGACGATCCCGCGCTCTGCGAGATCTACCTGGTCGAGGGTGATTCCGCGGGCGGCAGCGCCAAAATGGGCCGTAACCGCTCGTTCCAGGCTATCCTGCCGCTACGCGGCAAGATCCTCAACGTCGAGCGGGCGCGGATCGACAAGATCCTCTCCAACGAGGAAATCCGCGCGATGGTGACCGCCATCGGGACCGG
>CAZYPO010000039.1:1161-28030 GCA_964649225.1 uncultured Gemmatimonas sp.
ACAAGATCATCCTGATGACCGACGCCGACGTCGACGGCGCCCACATCCGGACCCTCCTGCTCACTTTCTTCTTCCGGCAGATGCCCGAGTTGATCGAGGCGGGCTACATCTTCATCGCCCAGCCGCCGCTCTATCGCGTGGCGCGAGGGAAAGAAGAGTACTACGCGTACAACGAGGTGGAGCGGGACGAGTACGCCACCCGGCTTGGGGGCGGAGACAAGAGCAAGGCGAACATCCAGCGCTACAAGGGTCTCGGCGAAATGAACCCGGACCAGCTCTGGAAGACCACCATGGACCCCGAGAAGCGCACGGTGCTCCGAGTGACGCTGGAGGATGCGGTCGAGGCGTCCAAGCTGTTCGAGGAGCTGATGGGGGACGAGGTGGAGCCGCGCCGCTTGTTCATCGAGCAGAACGCCAGATACGTCTCAAACCTCGACGTGTAGCCGCTCCACTCCTGCCACCGTCACCCGATCCGAAATCAGCGGGCGCGGTGTCGCGCGCTCGCCCAGCACGATGGCTTCGTCGAGCGCCTGGCGCGCCCGCTCGGCGTCGGCCGCCGATTTGGCGTGAACCACCGCCAGCACATCCCCCCGCCGGACCCGGTCGCCCGGCTTGACGGGAATGAGCAGGCCGACGCTCGGATCGATGACGTCATCGGTCCGCGAACGGCCGCCCCCCAGCGCGATGATCACGTGGCCGATCTTCCGGGGCGGGATCTCCGCGATCACGCCCTCGCGGGACGCCTTGTGGTCGACGATCACCGGTGCCCGGGGCAGGCGCGCGTAGTCGTCCACCACATGGGGATCCCCGCCCTGCGCCGCGGTCATCTTCGCGAAGCGGTCGAGCGCGGCTCCCGAGCGCACGGTCACTTCGAGGCGCGCCCGCGCCGGGCCGCGCTCGCGCTCGATCCCCGCCACCAGCAGCATCTCGACCGCCAGAGCGTAGCTCACTTCCATGAGATCGGGGGGGCCGTTGCCCTTCAGTCCTTCCAGGGATTCGATCACCTCGAGCGCGTTGCCGCAGGCCTGACCCAGCGGCCGGTCCATCGCGGTCAGCAGGGCCACGCTGCGGCAGCCGTGTGCCTCGCCGATCCCGATCATGGTCTGGGCGAGCACCAGCGACTGGGCCGGATCGGTGATGAAGGCGCCGCTGCCCGTTTTGATGTCGAGCACGAGCCCGCTGAGTCCTTCGGCCAGTTTCTTCGACATGATGCTGGCGGAAATGAGCGGAATCGACTCGACCGTGCCGGTGACGTCGCGCAGCGCGTAGAGCTTGCGGTCCGCGGGACAGATCTCCGGGGTCTGCCCCAGCATCACGAGCCCCAGCCGCTTGACCTGCGCGATCGCCTGGGCGAGCGAGAGCCGGACGTTGAAGCCGGGGATCGCCTCGAGCTTGTCGAGCGTCCCGCCGGTGTGACCCAGGCCGCGCCCCGAGATCATCGGTACTGCTACCCCGCAGCAGGCGACCATCGGAGCCAGCAGCAGCGAGGTCTTGTCACCCACGCCCCCGATGGAGTGCTTGTCGACCCGCGGCGTCTTCCAGCCGCCAAAATCCAGCGCGGCGCCCGAGCGCAGCATTGCCTCGGTCAGCGCCGCCAGCTCCTCGGGCGCGAGACCCCGCCAGACGACCGCCATGGCGAGTGCGCTCATCTGGTAGTCGGGCACCTCGCCGGCCACGTAGCCTTCGATCAGGGCGCGCCATTCCCCGCCCTCGAGGGCGAGCCCATCGCGCTTGCGCTCGATTAGTCTTGGAATAGGAAGCACGTGAGCTGGGGGCTAGGGGACTAAGGAAACGGGGAGTCCGGACTTGGTAACATACGCTGCCGCAGTTGTTCTAGCTGTCCTGCAAGCCCCGTCGCGAGACTCGCTGTTGGCCGAGGGCGTCCGGCTGGCCCCGTTGCAGCCGGCGGCCGCACTGCTCCGCTTCGAGACGATCCTCGCCACGGATTCAACCGACGTGGTGGCCAACTGGCGCGCCGCGATCGCGCGCAGCGACCTGGCGGAGCAGTTCGGGGGAACCCAGGCCCGCTCCCGCCGCGATTCCCTGCTCGAGCAAGCCGAAGTCGAGGCCCGGCGGGCGGTACGCCTCGACCCCGCGAACGCCCGCGCGATGTTCGCGCTCGGCCTGGTGCTCGGCAATACGGCGCTCAGCCGCGGCCTCAAGGATCGGGTACGCATGGCCGGGGAGATTCGTGATCTCGCGCTGCGCGCGCTCGCCGCGGATTCGACGCTCGACGGCGCCCATCATTTGCTGGGGCGCTGGAACTACGAAGTGATGAAGCTGTCGGGATTCGAGCGCTTCATCGCCCGGACCATCCTGGGCGGCGGCGGGCTCGGCAAGGCGAGCTGGAAGGAGGCCCGACTCCACCTTGAGCGCGCGGTGGCGCTGGACTCCACCCGGATCTACCACCGGCTCGACCTGGCGCGGATCTATCTGGCACGCAAGGATGTTCCGGCGGCGCGCTCGCAGCTGCGGCGAATCGGCGAGCTGCCGATTCGCGTGGCGGCCGATACCGCGCTCCGGCGCGAGGCGACGGAGTTACTGCGCTCCTTGCCCGCTGTTTCTCTGGACCGACTCCACCCGCCGCTTGACCTCGGTCTTGGCGCGCCGGCTCAGGTTTTCCCATTGATCGTCCGCTAGCTCGCGGGCATGCTCCAGTTTGCGCCGCAGCCGTCTTCGGGTAACGTGGCCGGACGCCGGCGCGAAGAGCAACGCCGCCGCGGCGCCCAGCAGCGCGCCGAGGGCCACACCAACGACAAATCCGCCCAGCCGGCGGCCTTCGGACGACTCCTCGCTCGCTTCGTCTGCCCCGTCTGCTTCGGCTCCCTCGGCTTCGTCGTCGTCATCGTCGTCATCGAGCTCGGTTTCGATTGCTTCCTCGTCATCGCGACTCATCACAGCCCTCCCGAGATGATGCAGCGTTCGCCCGGAACCTAACATTATTCGGTTCGCTTGACCGCTTCTGCCCATCGGCCCAAGTTCCAGCGCGGCTCCCCCGGATTCTCCAGAGGACGGCGATGACCCCCGCAACCAGTGCAGCAGCCGACCAGATTCAGCGCCTGCAATCCCGGGTCGAGGCGTTGGAGCGGGAACGCAAGCAGCTGCTCGCCTTGCTCGACCTGCTCCGCGAGATCAGCGGCTCACTGCACTACCTCGATATCGTGCAGACGGTGGCGCGGCGGCTGGGGAACACGTTCGGGCTGGACCGCTGCTCCGTGTTCCTGGCCGAGCGGGGTGGTGGAGCGGTCCATCTGGTCGCGAGCTACGAAGATCCGGCGATCCGGAATCATGTCGTCGACCTGAGCCGCTATCCCGAGCTGCGCCGCGCGCTGGAGACGGGCAGCGTCGTCAAGATTCCCGACGCCACGCACGACCCGTCGCTCGCGGGGGTCTTCGCGGTGCTGACCAGCCGGCGGGTGCAATCCATCACCGTGGTGCCGATCACCTGGAGGGATGCGGCGATCGGCGCGATTTTCCTGCGCACCTTCCGCGATGGCGCGGAGCTGGCCGAACAGGAAATCGAATTCTGCCGCCTGGTCGCCGAGCTTACCGCCCGGGCCCTGCGGCAGGCGCATCATTTCGAACGGCTCAGGGCGACCAGGGGCGGGGGCGCCGGCGCGGTGGCCGTCGAGCGCGAGCGGGCCGCCTTGATCGGCTTTCTGCGGCGCTTCCTGCTCGCGTTCGGCGATCGCGATGGCGCCTGGGACGAGGGCCTGCTGGCCCGCGCCAGCACCGCGGAGCTCGACCGCCTGGTGGGCGTGGCGCTCACCGTGGTCAGCAACGAAGCCCAGGGAAAATGAGCTCGAGGCCCCCCGCCCAGACCGTCGCGCACGCGGAAGAGCTGCGCCGGCGGCTCGAGCGGGCCAATCAGCTCTACTACGTCGCCGATCAGCCCGAGCTTTCCGACGCGGAATACGACCGGCTGTTCCGCGAGCTCGCCGCCCTGGAAGCCGAGCATCCCGCGCTCGCCTCGCCCGACAGTCCCACCCAGCGCATCGGCGCGGGACCCGCCCCGGCCCTCGCGAAGCATCCCCACCGTCGACCCATGCTCTCGCTGGCGAACGCGTTCGACGCGGACGAGCTGGCGGCCTGGGAGGATCGCAACACGCGGCTCAACCCCGACGTCCGCGGCGCCGGCTACACCAGCGAGATCAAGATCGACGGCGCGGCGGTGAGCCTCACGTACGAAAACGGACGGCTGGTCGTCGGCACGACGCGCGGCAACGGTCTGGTGGGCGAGGCTATCACCGCCAATCTCAAGACCGTGAGCGACATCCCGCTCCAGCTCCGGGCGCCAGGGGTGCCGGCTCTGCTGGAGATTCGCGGTGAGGTGTACCTCCCCTACAAGAACTTCGCGAAGCTGAATCAGGAGCGTGCCGAGGCGGGTGATCCGCTCTTTGCCAATCCCCGCAACGCGGCGGCGGGTGGGCTGCGCCAACTCGACCCGGCGGAGACCAAGCGGCGCAGGCTCCGGATGTTCGCCTTCAGCATCGAGGTGATCGACGGAAAGCTCGAGCTCCCCACCCAGGACGCGGTGCTGCGCCAGCTCGAGGCCTGGGGCTTCCCGGTCGAGCCGCATCACGAGCTGCACCCGGACCTGCCGGCGGTGCAAGCGCGGATCCCCCACTTCGAAACCCTGCTCGGCTCGTTGCCGTTCCAGGCCGACGGCGTGGTGATCAAGGTCAACCAGCGGAACCTGCAGGAGGACCTTGGCGTCGTCGGTGGACGCGAGCCGCGCTGGGCGATCGCCCGGAAGTTTGCGCCCGAGGTCGCGGTCACGCGGCTCCGGGACATCAAGCTCAACGTGGGACGCACCGGCGCGCTCAATCCCTGGGCCGAGCTGGAGCCGGTCGAGGTGAGTGGCGTCACCGTGTCCAGAGCGACGCTGCACAACGCCGAGCTGATCGCGCAGAAGGACATCCGCATCGGCGATTGGGTCGAAGTCGTGCGGGCCGGCGAGGTCATTCCGCAATTGCTCGGTCCGCTGCGCGAGCGGCGCGACGGCAGCGAGCGGGTGTTCGAAATGCCGACCAGCTGCCCCGCCTGCGGAACCCCGGCGGAGCGTCCGGCCGACGAAGTGATGTCGTATTGCCCCAACGCCGCCTGTCCCGGGCGGGTGTTCGAAGGCATCGTGCACTTCGCCTCGCGGGGGGCGATGGACATTCGGGGCCTGGGTCCCGAACGGGTTCGCCAATTGCTCGACGAGGGCCTGATTCGCGATGTGAGCGATCTCTATCATCTGCGGGCCGAACGGCTGACCGAGTTGGAGCGCTTCGCCAAGCAATCCGCCGAGCAGCTGGTGCAGGCCATTGCAGCGTCTCGGGCGAAGCCCCTCAGCAACCTCTTGTTTGCCATCGGGATCCGCCACGTCGGGAAGAACGTCGCGACCCTCCTGGCCCGCCGATTCGGCTCGCTCGAGGCCCTCAAGTCGGCCACGCGGGACGAGATACATGCGGTGCCCGGGGTCGGGCCCACCATCGCCGACGCGGTGGCAAGCTTCTTCCATGCTGCATCGAATCGCCGCCTGCTCGAGCGCCTCAAGCAAGCGGGGCTTACCCTTACCGAACCCCAGGCGGTTCAGAGCGGCGGGCCGCTGGCCGGCAGGAGTTACGTACTGACCGGCACGCTGTCGACCCTCTCGCGCGGTGAGGCTACCGCGCTGGTCGAGGCGGCCGGCGGACGGGTGACGGGAAGCCTCAGCAAACAGACCGATGCCGTGGTGGCGGGCGAAGCGGCGGGCGGCAAGCTGGAGAAGGCCCGCGCGCTTGGAATCGAAATCATTGACGAGGCCGAATTGCTCCGGCGCGTTCAGCGCGCGGAGTGATCGGCGCGATCGGGAGGCGGAGTCCTGCGATGACCAGCACCATAAGCCACACCGCCGGGGTGACCGTGGGCAAGCGTGCCCTGCACCAGATGCGCGCGATCCTGGAGCGCGAAACCGGCGCCCAGGCGGCACTCCTGCTCCGGGAAGTCGGTTTTGCCACCGGCGAGGCGCTGTATGATGCGCTCGAGAGCTGGACGCGGACCCACAATCACGTCGAGTCGCCGCGCGAGCTGGACAATGAGTATCTGAGCGAAGCGCTGTCCGGGTTCTTCGCCGACGCGGGCTGGGGGGAAGTGACCCTGAGCGAGATCACGCCCACCGTGCTCGGCCTCGACGCGCCGCAATGGGCCGAAGCCACGCCGCACGGCGCCGAGTATCCGTCCTGTCATTTCTCCTGCGGCATGCTGGCGGACTTCTTCACCCGGCTGGGGGGATCGCAGGCCGCGGTGATGGAAGTCGAGTGCGGCAGCCGCGGGGAGCCGCGCTGCCGGTTTCTGGTGGGCTCGCCCGACCTGCTGACCTATGTGTACGAGCGAATGACGACCGGGATGACCTACACGGAAGCGTTGGGGGCGCAGCCTTTATCGGTGACCAGTGACCAGTGACCGGTGACCGGTCACCCGCGTTGCGAGACGCCGAGCCCCTCCACCAGTAGAGTCGGTACACAGAGCGCACCGACCCAGGTCGGATCATTGCCGATTGCGCCAAGCTGAGCCAGCGCCGCAAAGACGTTCCCCGAGAGCAACACTCCTTCCAATCTCCCTCGCACGACCCCGCCCTCGACCAGATAAGCCCAGGGGGCTCGGAGCGAAATGTTGCCCGCCAGCGGGTTGGGTCCGGCGCCCCATTGCAGGTCTTCGACCAGCAGTCCGCGACCCATCATCGTGAGGAGGGTGGCGCGGCCTTCGATCCCTGGGCTGAGGCAGAGGTTGGTGAATCCCACCCGCGGAGCCGCCGAGGGGCTGCGCCAGCTGTGACCGGTTGAGGGCACCTTGGCGCGTGCGCCCACCTCGAGGTCAGCCAGGAAGCTGAGCAACCTGCCGCGCTCGATCAGCGGGAGACGGCGGGAGATGACCCCATCGTCGTCGATGGGCCGCGAGCCCGGACGGCTCGGCGCCAGCGGATCGTCGGTGACCGAAAGCTTCTCGTCGAAGACCCGCTCGCCCAGCTTGCCGCGCAGGGGAGAATTGCCGAGCCAGGCCTCAAACCCCGCCAAGGCCGCGCGAAGGGGCCGAAGGAAGGTGGCCACGGCGCGGGGCGCCAGGCACACGGGCATGCTGGGGGGGAGCGGCGCGCAGGAATCCAGCAGAGGGGGAGTAAGGCGTCGCTCGACTTCCGACACCAGGCGCTCGATGTCTGGCAAGGCGGGTAGGGCGCTCGCCGCGGTGTGCACCCGGCAGGGTGGCGCCCACCCGGCGCCGATGGATTCGACCACTGCCCCGACCCCCGCGAGGGTGGCTTCATATCCCGCGAGCACCCCCCGAGTGTTGGCGACCTGCACCGAGCCGGCGGTGCGCTCGGCCCACACCTCGATCCGGCGGTCGCTGCGCTGCAGTCGCTCGAGCAGGGCGCGAGCCAGGCTGTCGAGGGTGGCGACATCGGCGACGGCGGCCTGCGGAGCGCGACTCGCGACGGAGGGAAGCGGTGCGGGCGCGGGGAGGAACAGCTCAAGCTCGCCGCCCGACGCCGCGGCGGCCAGGGCGTGACCGATAAGCTCTCCCGCGTCATCCCCTTCGGTCGAGGCATACCCCACGCGGCCTTCGCGGGCTACGCGGAGGTGGCTGCTCCGGCTGCGTGAGCTCGTCGCTCGGGTATCGCCGTCGGCGGAGATCGCCAGGGTGAGCGTATCGTCGGTCTTCACGACCAGGTCCGCTCCGCTCACCCTGGGGGCCAGCGTATCGAGAATCTGCGCGATCATGCGCTGCCCTGCCCGACTGCGACATCGACCAGGCGAAGATGCGGCGCGCCGGTCGTGACCGGGACCACGCCCGCTGCACCGTCCCGACAGCGCGCGCCGCCGGAATCCCAGGCGAAATCGGCGGCGACCGCGTCCACCCGTCCCAGCAGCGCCAGCAGCTCTCCGCCGATTTGAACGCCTTTGACTGGCTCGGCAAGGCGCCCTTCGCGAATCATTCTGCCCCGCGCTCCCCGCACGGCGAATTGATCCCCAGCCCCCTCACAGGAGAGGACTTCTGAGAGGTACACACCGACCCGGACCCCTTCGAGCAGATCCTCGAGTGAGCCCTCGCCGGGGGCGAGGTAAGTGTTGCTGGCGCGAGGATGCGGCGCACCCCGCAGGCTTCCTGCGCGGGCGTGACCGGTGGGCGCGTGACCGGACGCCGCGGCCGTCTCGCGGTTGTGCAGATGGCCCAGCACCACGCCGTTTTGAATGATCACGCTGCGCCGGGCCAGGGTGCCCTCATCGTCGCAGACGGAGCTGGCCCGCAACCCTTCCGCGCAGGGATCATCCCCCACGGTCAAGCATGGCGGTCCCACTCGCGTGCCCATGGGAAGCACGTCGGGATCCGCTCCGGGCAGCGCGGGCCGCGCCAGGTGAGCCACGGCGCGATGCATCAACGCGCCCGCCGCGCCGGGATCCAGCACCACCAGATAGCGCCCGGGCCGCACCGGTCTGGCGTGCAGCTGCTCCACCGCACTCTCCACGACGCTCTCGCGCAGGCGCTCGGTTCCCGCGATGGCGCTCCAGCCTCCGCGCGCACCCAGCGAACCGAGCGCCCGCTCGACGTTGCCGGCCTCCTCCGCGACCACCAGAACCGCGACACTGACGGCTGGCCGCACCTCGTGGATCCAGGTCCCCTCGGAGGTAGCGAGCCAGGTCTCGGTCACCTCGTCGCGGCAGAGGACCCGGACCGCGCTCACCCGGCGATCCGCGGCGTAGAGCTCCGTCGCAAGAGATTCCGCCCGCTGGCGCTTCTCGGGAAGGCCGACTTCGCGGGGATCGTCCGGAAGCGGATCGGCAAGCTCGAGCTGGCGGATCGGGATAGGGGCGAGGCTGACGGGCTGGCGCGAGCTGGCGGCCAGGGAGAGCTCGTGGGCCCGGCGCAGCTGAGCGTCCAGCCGCTCGGCTCCGCTGAACCCGACCGCACCCCATCCGGTGCCGGGCGAACAGCAGCGGGCCAGCCCCCCCGTTTCGACCCCCGCCCCGGCAACCTCGACAGTCCGTCCGCGCACCAACACCGTCGTGGACCACACCCGGCGCAGCCGGAGCTCGCTGTACCCCGCCCGCGATTGCGAGATCGCGTCGAGGATCGGCGCCTTCACCGGGTGCTTTGCAGGTACCCGGCGTAGTCGGGACGAGTCACCAGCTGGCCGTCCTGCACCACTTCGCGGTCCCACGGCAGGATGATGAACTTGTCGGTGTCGAACGAATGGAAATCCGGCTCGAAGGGACCGGTCTTGAACGACACGGCCGTGCGAACCTCCGCCGGCATGGCGCCCTGGACCTCGTTGAGCGCGAGGCGGAGGGTGTGCCCGGTATCGCAGGTTTCATCCACGATGAGCACGCGCCGGCCCTTCACCGAGGGAGGCGGGCCCGTCACCAGGACGGGCAACGCGTCCTCCGCCTTCCTGGTCACGACCATAGAGGCGAAATCGCGCTGCAGGATGGCGGCGATGACGACGCCGGGAATGACGCCGGCCTTCGCGATGCCAAGGATGATCTCCGGGTCGTATTCCCTCGCCACCTTGAGGGCGAGGGCGCGGCAGAGCTCCCCGAAGAGCGGCCAATCGATCTCCAGGATGCCCCGGGTGGTGGCGGAAATCTTGCGGCGCATGAGGGCTCCGGCTGAATCTCCTGGGGAGACGGATCGAGGCCGAAGGTAAACACCGGAAGCTGGTGAGGGCAAATGCGTTGCCTTGCCGTGACCGCAGCTATAGCTTAGGGAGACGTTCCCCGTCAGGGGAGCCCACCTTGCGACCGGAGAAGCACCCAACCCGATGAGTTTCTGGCGACGGCTCCTGGGCGCCCTCTCGACGTCCGAGTCTCCCCGTCCGAAGCGCCTGGATTATCTCAATGAGGCGCTCGCCCTCGAGCGGCAGGGCGACTTCACCGCCGCGATTACCTCGTATCGGCTGGGGCTTCGCGACAACCCGCGCGATCCGCGCATTCTCCAGAACATGGCCATCGCGTTCACCAAGACGGGTCAGCCCGACGAGGCGATCCGCCACTACCGCCGTGCCCTGGAGCTCGACCCCACGCTCACCGGCGCCCACTACGGCATGGCGTTCCTGCTGCTCAGACGAGGGGAGAACGAGCCGGCCGCGCAGCATTTGCGCGCCTTCCTGAGCCGTCCCCCGAAAGGCGCGGACGCGGAGCGCTGGGTGCGCCACGCCGAAGCGACGCTGCGGGAGATCGAGGTCGCGGCCTCGGCCCAGAGGGCCGAGGCCGCAGGCACGGCGTGAGCAGGGCAGTCTGGGGAGCGCTGGCCGCCCTGATCGTCGGGTGTACCAGCCTCCCCACGACCAGCGACGGTGCGGCGTTCCTGCAGATCGAGCAGCCCCTCAATCGCACCCTTGACGTCGGTGGCACGCTGCAACTGCGCGCGCTGGCGCTCGACCAGTCCGGCAATCCCCTCGACGTCCCGATCGTCTGGCGCACCCCTGACACCACCCTCACCGTCGCGAGCACGGGGCTGGTCACCGCGCTGGCGCCCGATAGCGGACGGGTCCAAGCCGTGATCGGCAATGACGAGCTGGTCTCCGACTTCATCACGATCATCGTGAAACACCCCGCCGCCGCGCTCCGGCGGCCGTGAGCCCACCACAGACTCTCACCGAACTCTTCTTCGGCGCTGCCGAGCGGTTCCGAAGCCGGCCCGCTGCCCTGGTGGCCAAACGGGAAGGCCGCTGGACGCCCCTGAGCCATACCGACCTGCTGGAGCGGGTGCAAGCGGTGAGCCTGGGGCTGCTCGAGCTCGGCATCACTCCCGGCGACCGGGTCGCGATTCTCTCGGAAAACCGTCCGGAATGGGCCATCACCGATTTTGCCTGCCTGACGGCTCGCTGTGCCGACGTGCCGGTCTATGCCACCCTGCCGGCCAAGCAGGTGGAATACATCCTGCGCGACTCCGGAGCAGTCGCGGTCTGCGTCTCCACCCAGGCGCAGCTCGCCAAGCTGCGGGAAGTGCGCTCGGCGCTTCCCGGGCTGCGCCATGTGATCGGCTTCGACCCCCCCGGCCTCGAGGACCCGGAGGTCATCGGCTTCGAGGCGCTGGTCGCTCGCGGACGCGATGCCGTCGGGCGCCACCCGCGCTGGCGCGAGGACGCGCTTCGGGTCCGGCCCGACGAGCTGGCCACCCTCATCTACACCTCCGGCACCACCGGCGACCCGAAGGGCGTGATGCTCACGCACGGCAACATCGCATCCAACGTCGCGGCCTGCCTCGAGCTGCTGCCGCTGTCCCAGCGCGATCAATGCCTCTCGCTCTTGCCGCTCTCCCACATTTTCGAGCGGATGGCCGGACACTACCTGATGTTTGACGCCGGCGTGGTGATCCACTACGCCGAGAGCTTCGAGCAGGTGCCGAAGAACCTGGTGGAGGTCCGGCCCACGGTGTGTTGCGCGGTGCCGCGGCTGTACGAGAAGATCTACGCGCGGGCCTTCGAGGCGGCGTCCAGCGGCCCGGCCCTCAAGAAGAAACTCTTCTTCTGGGCCAAGCGAGTGGGCGAGGAGTGGACCACGCACCAGCTGGCGCGGCGACCGATTCCGGTCGACCTCCGGCTCGCGCGAATGGTCGCCGACCGGCTGGTGTTCTCCCGGCTGCGCGCGCGGGTGGGCGGAAGGCTCCGCTATTTCATTTCCGGCGGGGCGCCCCTCGCACCCGAAATCGCCCGTTTTTTCTACGCGGCGGGCCTGCAGATCTTCGAGGGGTACGGCCTCACCGAGACCTCTCCCGTCATCAGCGTGAATACCCCGGAGCATTTCAAGATTGGCACGGTCGGCAAGCCGCTCGGAAACCTGGAGGTGCGCATCGCCGCGGACGGTGAGATTCTCACCCGCGGTCCCCACGTCATGCGCGGGTATTACAACAAGCCCGATGCTACGCGAGAGGCGCTCGACCCGGACGGATGGTTCCACACCGGAGACATCGGGGAGCTCGACGCCGAAGGCTTCCTCAGCATCACCGATCGCAAGAAAGACTTGATCGTGACGGCCGGCGGCAAGAAGGTGGCGCCCCAGCCGATCGAGGGCCTCCTGAAACTCAACAAATTCATCAGCAGCGCGGTGCTGCTGGGCGATCGCCACAAGTTCCCTATCGCGCTGCTGGTGCCCAACTTTGAGCGCCTGGAGCCCTGGGCAAAGGGAGCGGGCCTGCGCTGGACCAGCCGGGAAGACCTGGTCGCGTTGCCGGAAGTGGAGGCGCACCTCGCCGCGGAGGCCAAAAAGAACCTGCGCGATCTGGCGCAGTTCGAGGTGCCCAAGCGCTTCCTGGTCCTGGCGCGGGATTTCTCGATCGAGAACGGCGAGCTTACCCCGAAGCTCTCGGTGCGGCGGAAGATCGTCGAGCAGCACTATGCCGAGCCGATCGAGGCCCTGTACGCCGAAGCCGAGGCGCACCCCCGCAGCCCTGCCGAAGCCCCCTAGGCGGGGCTATCTTCTCCCGCCCCGATTCTCTCCGCAAGGAGTCCGGCCGTGCGTCTCTTACCCCGTAGCGAGCGGTTCTTTGAGCTGTTCACTTCGGTCGCCACGATGAATGTGGAGGCCGCCCAGGCCCTGCGCGCGCTCTTCAAGGCGCCGGTGGACAAGCGCGCCTACATCGTCGAGACGATCAAACGGCTGGAGCACCAGGCGGATCAGGTCACCCACGAGCTGGTCACCAAGCTCAATCTCAGCTTCATCACGCCGCTCGACCGCGAGGACATCCATATGCTCGCCTCGCGGCTCGACGACGTGCTCGACCGGATCGACGGAGCGGCGCGGCGCACCGCCATCTTCCGCGCGGAAACCGCGCCGCAAGGCGCGATGGTGCTGGTGGATGTGATCGTCCGGGCCACGGAGCAGCTGCTGGTGGCGGTCCAAGTCCTGGAGAAGGGCAAGTCCGGCGTGGTGATCAAGGCGTGCATCGAGGTCAAGCGCCTGGAGGAAGAGGGCGATTCCGCCTACGCCGAATGGCTGGGACGGCTGTTCGACCAGGAAAAGGACCCCATCGCCCTGATCAAGTGGAAAGAGATCTACGACACGCTGGAGAAGACCCTCGACCAGGCGGAGGACGTCGCCAACATCCTCGAATCCATCGCGATCAAGCACTCCTGACGATGACGGCCTCCGTCGCGCTGGTCCTTTTCATCGTCGTGGTGGCGCTGGCCTTCGACTTCATCAACGGTTTCCACGACAGCGCCAATTCGATCGCGACGGTGGTGGGCACCCGGGTGCTTTCCCCCGGCGTCGCCGTCGTGTGGGCGGCGTTCTTCAACTTCTTCGCGGCCTTCGTGATCAGCACGGGTGTGGCCAAGACGATCAGCAAGGGGATCGTCCAGCCCGACGTGGTGGCGGGCGACCCGAGCCTGATCCTCGCGGCCCTGATCGGCGCCATCACCTGGAACCTGATCACCTGGTGGCTGGGGCTGCCGACCTCGAGCTCGCACGCGATCATCGGCGGGCTGGGCGGCGCCGCGGTGGTCAAGGCCGGCATCAGTGCGTTGATCGCGAAGGGCTGGATCAAGACGGTCACCTTCATTTTCGTGTCGCCCCTGGTCGGGATGACCGCGGCCCTGGTGCTCACCGTCGGGCTCTCCTGGCTGGTGCACCGGCTTCCGGCCCGGCCGGTGGAGCAGACGTTCCGCAAGCTGCAGCTCCTCTCGGCGGCGGCGTTCTCGGTGAGTCACGGCGGCAACGATGCCCAGAAGACCATGGGCATCATCGTCGGCTTGCTGGTGGCGACGCAGGACCGCTTCGCGGGGGCCACCGGCTGGATGAGCATCTTTCACGTGCCCACCGCGGACAAGATCCCGTACTGGGTGGAGATCGCGGCCTACAGCGCGATCGCGCTCGGCACGGCGCTGGGCGGGTGGCGAATCGTGAAGACGATGGGAACCCGGATCACCAAGCTGCGGCCCTTCGGCGGGTTCTGCGCCGAGACCGGCGGCGCCGGCGCGATCTTCCTCGCCACGGCGCTGGGCATCCCGGTCAGCACCACCCACACCATCACCGGCGCGATCGTAGGCGTCGGCGCGGCCACCCGGCTGTCGGCGGTGCGCTGGGGCATCGCGGGACGGATCGTGTGGGCGTGGATCATCACGATCCCGATGGCGGGGAGCATTGCCGCGCTCGCCTACGTCCTGCTGCGTTAGCCGCCGCTGCGGAGCTGGTCGGCGAATTCATCCGGCAGCTCACTCCCGAGAATCGCGCTGACGACCGCCCCGAGGTCGTATTCGACCCGCACGAACTCCACTGCAATGTCGCCGCTGGCCACGGTGAGCAGCGCGTAGCACGCGCGCCAGTCGCCGTCCTTGGGCCGCCCCACACTTCCCGTATTCACGAAATGAACGCCGCGCACCACGCGGTGCCACGGTTTGTGGGTATGCCCGAAGCAGATCACGTCGCCGCTCCGGGCTCCGGCCGCGTCGGCCATTTTGTCGAGGAATTCTTCGGAGCGCTCTTCGTACACGTACACGGTGTTGAGCACCTGGTTTCCGTGCAGGAGAATCACGCTGGGACCGGCGAGGTGCCCGCCGAGTGGCCGGAGGTCGATCCGAAACGGCAGTCCGCCCAGAAAGCGCTTCGTTGCCGGGGAGACATGGGCCAGGGTCCACGCAAAGGAGAGGTGCGAGAGCGCTTCCTGCTGCGGGTCTTCGTAGCGGCAGCCGCAATGCTTGTACTCGGTGGCCACGGTGGAATCGTAGTTGCCGGCGACACCGGGAATGCCCGCCCGCTGGAGTGTGGCGACGACCTCATCCGGGAAGGGAGCGTAGCCGACCAAGTCGCCCAGGTGATAGGTCGCCGCGACATCGGTGCGCCCACCGATGTCGGCCAGGACGGCGCTGAGCGCCGGCTGGTTGGCGTGGATGTCGGAGATGAGGGCGTAGCGCATCGCGAGCTTCCCTAGCGTTGGTACAGGTCGACCAGCGCGCGGAGGCGGCCGGTGATCTCGGGCGTGAGCTGGTCCCACGAGAAGCGGAAACCCCAGTTGCCGGACGGGCGGCCGGGGAGGTTCATCCTCGCCTCGCTCCCGAGCCCCAGTACGTCCTGCATCGGGATGAGGGCCGTGCTCGCCACCGACGCCAGGGCGGTGCGGATGAGGGTCCAGTGCATCTCGCGGCCATCGGTCGCGAGGTAGCGCATGGCGTAGTCCTTCTCCCGAGCCACGTCATCCGCGCTGCGCGTGGAGTCTCCGTCACCCGACGAGCTCCACCAGCCGAGCGTCGTGTCGTTGTCGTGCGTCCCTGTGTAGACCACGCGCTCCCGCGGGTAGCTGTGCGGCTGGAAGACATTGGCCTGCTCGTCCGTCCCGAAGGCGAACTGCAGGATGCTCATCCCGGGGTAGCCGAAGCGCTCCCGCAGGGTCTCGACCTCCGGCGTGATGACGCCGAGGTTCTCCGCCACGATCGGGAGCGGACCCAGCGCGCTGGTGATCGCGGTGAGCAGGTCCGCGCCGGGCCCTTTCACCCACTGGCCGTTCACCGCGGTCGTATCGGTGCCCGGCACTTCCCAGTACGCCTCGAAGCCGCGGAAGTGGTCGACGCGCACCAGGTCGAAGAGCTCGAACGCGGCCCGCATCCGGCGGATCCACCAGTCGTACCCGCGCGCGCGCATTGCATCCCAGTCGTAGATGGGATTGCCCCAGAGCTGGCCGGTGGTGCTGAAATAGTCCGGGGGCACGCCAGCCTGCACCAGCAGGCGTCCTCGCTCGTCCAGCTTGAACTGCGAGGGGTTGGACCAGACGTCGGCCGAGTCGTGCGCCACGTAGATGGGGAGGTCACCCATCAGCTGGATGCCGCGGTCGCCGCAGGCCTGCTTCAGCGCGTGGAACTGGATGAAAAAGAGCCACTGCTCCCGTCGGTAGTGCTCCACCGAATCCGCGAGTCGCGTCTGCCAGTCTTCAAGCGCGCTCGGATCGCGCAAGGCGGCCCCGTGATCCCATTGGGTCCACGCGACGCCGCCATGCGCTTGCTTGAGCGCCATGAACAACGCGTAGTCTTCGAGCCACGAATCCTGTTCCGCGACGAAAGCGAGATACCCGTCGTCGGGAGCGAAGCCCGCCGTCGCCTGGCGCAGCAGCGCCTGTTTGTGGGGAATCACGCGCACGAAATCGACGCTGTGCGCCGGGAAGTCACCCGGCTCGCCGGGCACGTGGATCAGTAGCGGATTGCCGGCGAAGGCCGAGAAACACTGATAGGGCGAGTTGCCGTAGCCGGTGGGTCCCACCGGCAGCATCTGCCAGATCCGGAGCCCCGACTCGGCGAGGAAGTCGAGAAACCGGTGTGCCTCGGGGCCGATCTCGCCTATCCCGTTCGGGCCGGGGAGCGACGTCGGATGAAGCAGGATGCCGGCGGAACGCGGGAAGCTCATGTCAGCCGAGCTTCGAGAGAACCTGGTCGAGCGCGGTGTAGCTCTCGTTGAGACCCTGCTCCATGCCCGAGTGCAGCATGCCGTCGCGCTCTTCGGTGGTGTGGAACAGCGAGGTGTTGACGACCTTCGTGCGACCGTCGCCCAGGTCTTCAAAAGTGGCGGTCTCGACCGCAACGTGGCCCGGCATACCGTCCCACTCGAAGGTCTGCACCAGGCGCTCCGGCGGTAGGACTTCGCGGTAACGGCCCTCGAATCCGTGGACGCCGCCGGGGCCGTGCTCCACGAATCGCCAGTGGCCGCCGCGCGCGACGTCCATGCGCTCGATGACCAGTTTGTTGCCGCGACCCCACCACTGCGCGACCAGCTTGGGATCGGTGAACGCTCGCCAGACCCGGTCGCGGGGCGCGTCAAAGATGCGCTCGATGCGGATCTCCCGATCACTCGGAGTGGTGACCGTCGCGGCTTCCATAGTCTGTTTCATAATGGTTTCCCTTTCGCTTCATGAGGATTTCGCTTTCGTGCGCTCCAGGAATGCGGCGAGCCGGTTGAATCTGGCATCCAGCATCTCCTGGTACTTGCCGATCCAGTTGGCTTCGTCGGCCAGCCGGCGCGGACCGATTCGGCAAATCCGCACCCGTCCAACCTTCTCCGTGGCCACGAGCCCCGCGCTCTCGAGGACCCGCACGTGCTTCTTGATGCCGGTCAAGGTCATCGCGAAGTCCGCGGCGAGGTCGCTTATCGAGGCGTCTCCCCGCCCCAGACGTTCGAGGATCCCGCGGCGGGTCGGATCGGAAACCGCCGCGAAGGCCTGGTCGAGCGCTACGGAATACTGAACCATATGGTTCAGTATAGCCAATGCCGCTCCGGCACGCAAGGGCGCCTAGGATCGCCCCCTTCCCGTACCTTGACCCTGCGCCATCGGAGGAGCATTATGATCGCTGTCCCCGGTGCACCTGCTGCACTCGACAACCCAACTCCGGCAATTCTCGCGGAGCACGCCGGTGCCCGCTTGCTACCTTCCGCTCCGACCCAGCATCCAGTCGGGCATCGCTTTGCTTTCCATAGCCTGTTCCTCAAGCATAGGACGCGTATGAGACGATCTCGGTATGTAATCGGTGCGCTCCTCGCACTCGGCGGGATGGCGCCGCTGAGCGCCCAGGCGCAAACCGGCACGATCCGCGGACGGGTCAACACCGACGTGTCGGGGCAGCCGCTCTCCGGCGCTACGGTCTCGTTCGGGTCCCACAGCGCACAGGCTCGGCAAGACGGGCAATACGTCCTCACCGGGGTACCCGTCGGCACGGATACGCTCCGGGCGAGGGTGATCGGGTACTCGCCCGCCGCGCGGGTCGTCACGGTGCGGGCGGGCCAGACGGTCGACGCCGATATCGTCCTGGCGGCTCGCGCGGTCAGCTTGTCGGAAATCGTCGTGACCGGCTACGGGGTGCAGCGGGCGGGCAACATCACCGGCGCGGTGACGCAAGTCGCGTCCGAGGATTTCAACACCGGCCGGATCATCAGTCCGGAAGAGCTCATTCGCAGCAAGGTCCCCGGAGTGCAGGTGGTCGACAACAACGAGCCCGGCGGGGGCTTTTCAGTCCGGATTCGCGGCGCGACCTCGATCAGGGCCAGCAGCGAGCCGCTCTTCGTCATCGACGGCGTGCCCCTCGGCACTGGCGCCGGCGGAGGGCTCTCGGCCGGCCGCAATCCCCTCAATTTCCTGAACCCGAACGACATCGAGAACATCACCGTGCTCCGGGATGCCTCGGCCGCGGCGATCTATGGCGCGAATGCCGCCAACGGCGTGGTGTTGATCCAGACGAAGTCGGGGCGCAGTGGAACCCAGTTCGAATACACCGGCAGCATGTCGTCCTCGTCGGTCACCCGGCTTCCCAGCATGTTGAACGCCGAGCAGTTCCGGGCGGCAGTGGCGCAATACGCACCACAGAACGTTGGCCAGCTCCAGAGTTCGAACACCGACTGGTTCAAGCAGGTGGACCGTACCGGCTTCGGTCAGGAGCACAACCTCGCCGTCTCGGGAGCGGGCGAAAGCTCGCACTGGCGCCTGTCGGCTGGCTACCTCAACCAGGACGGCGTCATTCGCGGCACCACGACCCAGCGGGTTGCGCTGGGATTCAACCTTCAGCAGCGCCTGTTCAAGGACCGCATGGAGGTGAGCGCCAGCGTGCGGGGCTCGCGCGCGAAGGACCTGTTCACCCCCGCCGGGGTGCTCTCCAACGCAGCCCAGTTCGGGCCGACCCAGCCAGTCTTCGATGCTAGCACCCCGACGGGCTTTTACGACTGGCCGGGGAATTCTGTACAATCCGCGGACAATCCGGTGGCGCTCCTGAATTTGGCGACGGACCGTGGGATCACCTACCGGAGCATCGGCAGCGTGCAGGCCGGGTATCGGCTACCCTTCCTCGAAGGGCTGCGGGCCACGGCCAATGTCGCCTACGACGTCACCCGAACGGACCGGCAGTCATTTTATCCCAGCGTGCTGCACGGCCAGAAGAAGAGCGGAAACGGCGGCAGCGACTACCGCGCCAACCAGAGCCAGGCGAACACGACGGCCGAAGCGTATCTCAACTATTCGGCGCCGCTCAACGCGGTGCCGGGCACCATCGATGTGACGGGGGGCTACTCGTACGGCTGGTCGCATGCCGAGTATCCTTATTACTCGGCCAACGGCCTGAGCACCGATCTCCTGGGCGGCAACGGCGTCACCTCGGCGACGTCCGTGGTGAACTTCCAGGACATCCAGGAGAGCCGCCTGATTTCCGTCTTCGGGCGGGTCAACTACAACTTCAACGACAAGTACCTGGTGTCGGCGAGCCTCCGCCACGACGGCTCCTCGCGCTTCGGGCCGGCACAGCAGTGGGGCAACTTCCCCTCCGCGTCGGTGGGGTGGCGAATTTCCCAGGAGCCGTTCATGCGGGGCTTCAAGTTCTTCTCGGACCTGAAGCTGCGGGCCTCGTGGGCGAAGACCGGCAACCAGGCGTTCGCAAACTACCAGCAGTTCGCGTCCTACCTGCTGGGGGCCGACCAGTCGCAGGCGCAGTTCGGGAACATCTTCGTCCCCACGATCCGACCCAACGCGGTGGACAAGGGAATCAAATGGGAGGAAACCCGCTCCTACGACGTCGGCGTCGATTTCACTTTCATGGGTCAACGGGTGACCGGCGCCCTCGACTTGTACAAGAAGAATACCGATGACCTGATCTTCAACGTGCCCGTCGCTGCCGGTACCAACCTCAGTAACTTCGTCACCACCAACATCGGCAGCATGCAGAACCGGGGCATCGAGTTGAGCCTCAGTGCCCGCTTGCTCGAGGAGCGGCGGGGCGGACTCAGCTGGACCGCCGATTTTACCGCGTCTCACAATCGAAACGAGCTCACCAGCATCAATCCGCGCGGAGTCGGCGCGCAGCGGATCCTGACCGGAGGCGTCGCGGGCGGCGTGGGTACCACCATCCAGGTGTTCCAGCCGGGAGTCCCGATCAACTCCTTCTACGTGTACCATCACAAACTCGGGACGGACGGCAAGCCCATCTACTCGACCCACGACATCGACATGTATGTGGATCAGCCGACCCTCCTGGATGCCGTTGGCTGTCCGGCCGGCCCGACGTGCGTTGGGCTCTATCGGCCCGACGGTGTCATCAATGGCGACGACCGGGTCCCGTTTCACGATCCGGCGCCGAAGTGGATGCTCAGTCATTCATCCTACCTGGGGTATCACGCTTTCGACCTCGGTTTCACGCTGCGGTCGTACCTGGGGAACTACGTCTACAACAACGTGGCATCCAACCTGGGCACCTATTCGGAAGTCACCCGGGGCTCGCCGTACAACCTGCAAGCGTCGGTCCTGACGACCGGCTTCCAGACCCCGCAGTATTTCTCGGACTACTATGTGGAGAAGGCGTCCTTCCTGCGAATGGACAACCTGACGCTCGGGTACACGTTCAAGTATCACGGCAACCCGATCCGCGCCTTCGCCACGGTGCAGAACGCGTTCACCATCACCGGATACAGCGGAGTCGATCCGACGGCGGGGCTGAATGGCATCGACAACAACATCTACCCACGAGCGCGCACGTTCACGACTGGCTTCAGTCTCCGGTTCTGATCGGGTGGCCCAGGATCATTCCAAAAGGGATGGACACATGAACGTCAGACTCAGCAAGGCGCTTGCCGCCACGGCCACTCTCCTCAGCCTGGGTGCGCTCGCCTGCACCGACCTCACGGTGGAGCCGAAGAGCACGGTCACCGAGGCCAACATCTTCTCCGATCTCAACTCGTACCGGGCCTTCATCGCCAAGGCGTACGCCGGGCTGGCCGTCGGAGGGCAACAGGGAGGAGACGGCCAGACAGACATCCAGGGCATCGACGGCGGGTTTTCGCAGTACATCCGGCTCTACTGGGAGCACCAGGAGCTGCCCACCGACGAAGCAGTAATTGCCTGGGGGGACCCCGGCCTTCCCGATTTGAACAAGCAGAGTTGGGGAGCGACGAACCCCTTCGTCGGGGCGATGTACTATCGGATCTACTTCCAGGTCGGGATGGCCAATGAGTTCTTGCGCCAGTCGACCGATGCGAAGCTGGCCGAGCGGGGCCAGACCGGACTCGCAGCGACCATTGCGACCTACCGCGCCGAAGCCCGATTTCTCCGCGCTCTGAGCTACTGGCACGGCATCGATCTGTTCGGGGATATCCCGCTGGTAACCGACGCCGATCAGCTCAGCTCCACGCCGCCGCCGCAGGCCACGCGCGCGGACATTTACAACTTCATCGTGAGCGAGCTGACCGACATCCAGAGCGCCCTTCCGGCCCCCGGATTGGCCACCTACGGCCGCGCGACCGGCCCGGCTGCATCCATGCTGCTGGCCAAGTTGTACCTGAACGCCGGCGTCTACACCGGCACCCCGAACTACGCTGGAGCGCTGACCGCCGCGCAAGCCGTCATCGCGGGCCCCTACAGCCTGGATCCCAGTTACCGCCACATGTTCCAGGCCGACAACAACACGTCGTCCGAGATCGTCTTCGCAGTCCCGGAGGATGGGCTGAAGACGCAGACCTACGGCAGCACCAATTTCCTCATCCACGCCTCCTGCGGCGGCAGCATGAATGCATCCGATTACGGCGTGGACGGCTGCTGGTACGGACTCCGCCTCAAGCCCCAGGCCTATAACCGATTCGTTGCCGGCGACACCCGAAATTCCTTCTTCGTCGCCGTCGGGAATGGGGTCGCGATCAACAGCATCGGCAACTTCGATGATGGGATCAAGGCGCCCAAGTACACCAATCGCACCTCGACCGGTGGGTTCGGACAGAAAACGAATTTCGTCGACACCGATTACCCGATGTTCCGGCTTGCCGATGCCTACCTGATCTATGCCGAGGCCGCGCTGCGCGGCGGCGGCGGGAGCGCGGCCCAAGCGCTGACTTACGTCAACGCGCTGCGCCAGCGGGCTTATGGAAACACCAGCGGCAACATCACCAGCGGCCAGCTGAATCTGGACTTCATTCTGGACGAGCGGGGTCGTGAGCTGCTGTGGGAAGGCCACCGCCGCAACGACCTGGTCCGGTACGGCAAGTTTACCGGCGGCAGTTACCTATGGGCCTGGAAGGGTGGCGCGCTGGCCGGGACGTCGACCGACGCGCACCTGGATCTGTATCCGCTCCCGGCCAACGAGCTCGTGGCCAACCCGAACCTGAAGCAGAACACGGGGTACTGAGCCACCGGCGTTCCTGACATCAGGGGTCCGCAGCTCCGCCGTTTCGACGGTGGAGCTGCGGATCGTTTTCAAGCCATGCTACGAGCCGCATTACCCCGATACCGCATCGTCGCAGCCGCGCTGCTCGCCCTCGCGGGCGCGGCGTGCGGGGGCGACCTGCCCTCCCCGCCCGGCAGCACTCCACCCGCCGAGCGACCCGCCCTCGCCCAAACCTACCGCCCGAGCGGCCACATGGCGGCGGGCGACGTCTTCGTCCACCTGTTCGAATGGAAGTGGACCGACATCGCCCCGGAGTGCGAGAACGTGCTGGGTCCGGCGGGCTTCAAGGCGGTGCAGGTCTCGCCGCCTCAGGAACACAGCATCACACCCAGCCACGACTGGAGCGAGCGCTATCAGCCGGTGAGCTACAGCATCGCGCGGAGCCGCTCCGGGACCGGGGCCGAATTCACGGATATGGTCAACCGCTGCAAGGCGGCCGGCGTGGACATCATCGTGGACGCCGTGATCAACCACATGACCAACTTCCCCAGCCCCGGGGTCGGCAGCAACGGCACGGCGTACACCAAGTACAGCTATCCCGGTCTCTACACCCAAGCCGACTTCCATGCCCCCTGCGCGATCAACAACTACCAGAGCGCCGCCAACGTCCAGGATTGCGAGCTCTTTTCCCTCCCCGACCTCAATACCGGGCTTGCTTCGGTGCGCCAGAAGATCGCCGACTACTTGGCTCTGCTCGCCCGCCTGGGCGTCGCGGGGTTCCGGATCGACGCGGCCAAGCACATTCAGCAGGTGGAGCTCGACGATATCATCGGGCGCGTCAACCTGACGCTCGCCGGCGAGGGGCGCGCGCTGCCGTATTTCTTTCTTGAGGTCATCGGCGGAGCGGGAGAAGCCCTTTCGGCGCGGGATTACTACGGCGAGGGATACAGCTCCGGCGGGGCCGCCGACATCACCGAATTCACCTTCGTCGGGGTCGGCGACAAGTTTCGAAGTCTGGGCGGACAGTATATCTCGCAGCTCAACCCCAACGGCACGCCCGGCAACCAGTTTTCCCCGCTGGCCTGGGGGCTGATGCCCACCGAAAAAGCCGTGGTGTTCCTGCAGAACCACGACACCCAGCACGATTGCGGCATCAGCTATCGCGACGGCAGCGTCTTCCGCCTCGCCAACGTGTGGATGCTGGCGCAACCGTACGGCTATCCCTCGATCCTGTCGAGCTACGCGTTCAGCTGTCCGGGCGGTAACTCGATGGGTCCCCCATCCGATGCCAACGGCAATACCAATGCGCTGACCTGCGCCGCGAGCCTCGAATCGGCCACGATCGGGCAATGGGTCTGCGAGCACCGCGACCCGTACCTCCGCAACATGGTGAGCTTCCGTCGCACCGTCGCCGGCACCGACCAGAACCACTGGTGGGACAACGGCGCCAGCGCGATCGCCTTCTCCCGGGGAGACCAGGGCTTCGTGGCCATCAACAATGAGAGCGCCGCCGTGGCGGTCGCCACCGGCACTGGCCTGCCGGCGGGAACCTACTGCGACCTGCTGACCGGCGGGCTCGTAGCAAGCGCCTGCGCCGGGGCCTCCGTGGTGGTGGATGGCGCCGGCGCCGTGCAGCTCAACCTCCCGGCTCGCTCCGCGATCGCGATCGACGCCGCGAGCAAGCGGTGAGACCGCGGCCTTGGGCGGTTCTGGCAGCACTCGCCCTGTCCGGTTGCCGCCCGACCTCCCGACGTCCCGACCTCCCGACCCCGCTCGCTTCAGCCCCCGGCGCCGTCTGCTACGAGGTGTTCGTGCGCTCCTTTTCCGACAGCGACGGGGATGGGATCGGGGACTTCAACGGGCTCACGGCCAAACTCGACTACATCAGCGACCTTGGCGCCTCCTGCATCTGGCTCATGCCGGTCGCGGAATCGCCCAGCTACCACGGCTACGACGTCAGCGATTACTACAAAGTGGAGCCGGACTACGGAACAACGAACGACTTCAAGCGACTCGTCGAGCTCGCGCACCGGCGCGGCATCCGCGTCCTGGTGGACATGGTGCTCAACCACGCCTCGAGCCAGCACCCGTCCTTCCAGGCAGCCCTGCGAGACACCGCCTCGCCCTATCGGTCCTGGTATCGCTTCTCCTCGACGCCGCTGGGCAAGGGACCCTGGGGCGCGGAGGCCTGGCACCGCTCTCCCGTGCGGAACGAGTACTACTACGGCGTGTTCTGGAAAGGAATGCCCGACCTCAACTACGACACGCCCGCGGTCCGGGAAGAAGCGAAGAAGGTCGCCACGTTCTGGCTGCGCGACATGGGAGTAGACGGCTTCCGGCTCGATGCGGTTCCCTACCTGGTGGAGGACGGCAGCTGCCTGACGGGATGCGCAGGGACCCACGCGTTCCTGCACGAATATGCCGCCCACATCGATAGCATCGCGCCCGGGGCGTATACGGTGGGAGAGGCGTGGGGCAACCTCGCAACCCTGCTGCCCTACTACCCCGACCAGCTCACCTCCTACTTCGCCTTCGAGCTGGCCGACTCACTCCTGTCGGCGGTTCGCCACGGCTCGGCGGCAGGATTGCTCGGCGGTTTCCTGCGGCTTCAGGACACCCTGCCCGGGTATCGCTGGTCGCCGCTCCTCAGCAACCACGACGGCACCCGCACCATGACCATGCTTAGCGGGGACGTCGCCAAGGCGAAGCTCGCGGGAACCCTCCTGCTCACGCTGCCCGGCCTACCCTTCGTGTATTACGGCGAAGAAATCGGCATGAGCGGCGACAAGCCCGACGAGCGCCTGCGGACCCCGATGCAGTGGAGTGCGGAACGCGGAGTAGGCTTCACCTCCGGTAGTCCGTGGGAGAGCCCCCAGCCGGACGCGCCGACGACCAACGTCGCGGCGCAGCAAGCCGACCCCGGCTCACTGCTGAATCTCTACCGCCGGCTGATCCACTTGCGTACGGTCAACGAGGCCCTTGCGACAGGGCGGCTGGTGCCGCTCGTGGCGACCAGTTCGCAAGTCGCCGCCTACGTCCGCCGCGCGGGCGACCACGCCGTGCTCGTGGTGGCCAACCTGGCCGCAGCGGCGGTCTCCGGGGTCTCGATCAGCTCCGCCATTGGCGTGTTGCCGCCCGGCCGGTACGAGCCACGCAACTTGCTCGGTGGTCCAAATGGGGCCGTGCTCGAGGTGAGCCCGGAGGGGCGGGTGCGGGACTACGTGCCCATGGCCGGCGCGATCGGACCGGGACAGAGCCTGGTGCTCGACCTCATCCGCCGCTAAGGAGTGACGTGGCCGCCCGCGCGCCGCACCAGCACCATGGCACCGTAGGCCGGCAGGGTGACCGTGTCGCCGCGCTGAACCCGGTTCGCCAGCAGGTCGCGGGCGCCATCCACGGCGAAGCCGGTCACGGCCACAGCCACTCCGCGGGGCCGCGCATTCACCAGCACGACCGCGTCGCCCCGAAGGTAGGCGATCACGTCGTCAGGGGCGCTGGTCTCGACTTCCCGGAAAGCCCCCGTGATGAACGCCGAATCGGTACGCGCCAGGTGCAGGACCAGCCGGTAGAATGCGCGGGCTTGGGGCCCGTGGGGTTGATTCCAGGCGATCCGCTCCCTCGTGAACAAACCGAGCTGCTGCGGGCTCTCCACTTCCTGGCCGTCGTAGAGCAGCGGCCGCCCCGGCAAGAGCGCCATGGTCACGAAGGCGGCGCGCGCCCCCGCCGCGCCTCCGAAGAGCGTCACCGGCGGTTTGTCCCAGGCCGTCTCGTCGTGGTTCGTGGTGAAGCGCAGCCGCATGCCGCCCGGGGGCATAGCCGCGAGGTCCCCCAGCTCACGCCGGATGAAGCCGAGGGCCGGCGCGCCCCGCCACACCGCCTTGAGACTGCTGTAGGAGTCCCACGCGTAAGTGAGGTCGAAGCCCAACCGGTGCATCGTGAGATCGCCCCACTCCGCGAGCAGCAGGATCGGCCGAGGCACCGCGGAGCGCAGCGCCGGTGTCGCTTCACGCCAGAAGGCGTCCGGGACGAAACCGGCGACGTCGACCCGGAACCCATCGATGCCAAATTGTTGCAGCCAGTAGCGCATGGCGGCGATCATCTCGCGCCGCAGCGCCGGATTGCCGTAGTCGAGCTGCGCGACGTCCGTCCAGTCAGTCAGCTTGCCCTTGTCGTCCCGCGGAACCGTCAGCTCGCCGCGCTCGTTGCGCAGGTAGAAATCGGGATGCTCCCGGACCCAGGCGTGGTCCCAAGCGGTGTGATTCGGAACCCAGTCGAGGATCAGCTTCATCCCGCGGGCGTGCACGGCACGCACGAGGGCCCGGAAGTCCGCTGCGGCACCGAACGCGGGATGGATCGCGCGGTAATCCCGCACCGAGTACGGGGACCCAAGGGGTTCCTTACGGTTCAGGACCCCGACCGGGTAGATCGGCATCAGCCACACCACGTTCGCCCCGACGGCCTGGATTCGGCCCAGCCCGAGGGTCACGCCCCGAAGATCGCCGGTGGGCGAGAAGTCCCGGACGAATACCTCATAGATCGCGCTGCGGGATACCCACGAGGTGTCCGGCGGCGCCGCGGGCTGGGCAACCGCGCGGTACGCTGTTGCCAGCGAGAGGCAGGCCGCCATCGCGGTGAGGCGAATCCGCATGTGCGTTCCTCCTGCATGGAAGGGGATTGTCTGTCGGCCAATGTAGCGGTCACTTCCAGCCGGCGGGAGGGAACCGGGAGATGCGCATGAACCGCTCTGCAACAGCGATCGTTCTCGCGCTTGCCACGCTGACGATGGCGGCCGGTCCCGGC
>CAZYPO010000040.1:0-16849 GCA_964649225.1 uncultured Gemmatimonas sp.
AAGTCGGGAAGTCGGGAAGTCGGGAAGTCGGGAAGTCGGGAAGTCGGGAAGTCGGGAAGTCGGGAAGTCGGGAAGTCGGGAAGTCGGGAAGTCGGGAAGTCGGAAGGATAACTCACCTGCATCCGGAGAAAGGGTAGTCGCGCAAGACCAGCATCATTGCATCATCAATTACATGAAACCCTACGAGCGCTTACGGGCATGGGAAGCGTCTCATCGATTGGTGCTCGAAGTCTACCGAGCGACGGATTCCTGGCCGAAACGCGAGATGTACGGATTGATCTCGCAAGCCAGGCGGGCGGCGTTCTCAATCCCCGCGAATATCGCGGAAGGCATTGCGAAACGTGGACAGAGGGAATTCCGAAGATTCCTGGATATCGCGCTCGGCTCTTCGTCGGAGCTCTGCTACATCCTGAGAGTTGCCCGTGACCTGGGATACCTGCCGGAGGAGAATTGGCAAGCAATCGAGACACAGCGGGATTGCGCTGGGAAAACTCTGTGGCGACTCTATGAGTCCGTGGCGCGACGCTCTGGTAGCTGAGCCCGCTCAACGTCACACCTACCGACCTCCCGACTTCCCGACTTACCGACCTACCGGTGCACCGTAAGCTGATACGCCGTCGGCTCGAGCAGCACGAAGGTCACTTTATCCGCCGCCTGATCCGCCCGGGCACGGTAGTTGGTGAACAGGGTCACGTCGGGCACCCGGATCCGCAACAGGTCACCGTTGGTCAGGTTTCCGGTGATCACGACCCTGGTGGTGCCGCTGAGGGGAGAGGCGAACGAGACCTGCTGCCCACCCAGCGCAGTGACGTCCTCGACCTGGCCGCCGGTGATGGTGAGCAAGATGGCGCCGGGCTCCGGGCCACCCTGAAAATAGGAAATCAGCAGGTCCCCGCGATTGGAGCTCTGCCCGCCGTTGTCGCCGCAGGAGCTGAGCGCGAGGGCAGCGAGGGCCGCAAATCCTAACCCGCTGATCCGGCAACGCCGGCTCATGGCCTGCGCTCCCGCAGCGCGCCCCGCAAGAGCGAGGGCGGGGCTGCCTGACCCAGCCGCCGGTACATAGCGAGCAGGTCACCCACATCGTAAACGCCGTTTCGGTTGCCCAGCTCGTCGAGATAAGTTCGCTGGGCATCGTTGAGTCTCGGGGTGCCCAACAGGTCACTCACGGCGTCGGTCGCGATAACGTCGACCTCGGTCACAAAGCGGGCCTCGAGATCGTACCCCTTGCGCATGGTGAGCTGGAGCACCGGCGCGGTGGCCACGGTGTCTCCGCGCCAGCCCGTGAAAATGGTGCCGGCCGGCGTCACGGCCGTCAGCGTAACGGGCGTGCCCTCCGAGAGGAAGATGCCCTGGGACAGGTCGCCCGTGACGCTGGCCGTTACGGTGCCGCCCGGTGTGATCACCAGCACCCGGTGCTCCAGCGTGAAGTTTGCAGTGAGTGTGTCGGGCCCGGCAGCACTGCTGGTGAAGGTCTGCTCGCGCGGGCCGCCCTGGCTCCAGGCGACGAAGCGGGCGCGGGTCCTTCCACTGGCCAGGAACTGCACGTCGTCGGCGCCGAGCTGGATGGGTTCGCCGCCGGCCACCACTTCTTCGTAGCGCGACCAGGGATCCCCGTTGACGCGAACCACCGCGCCACCCTGCGCGGTCACGAGCGTCGGCCCGCGCCGGATAAACCGGAAGCGCATCAGCCCACCGCCCTGCAGCTGGATCTGATCGAGGATGAAGCCGATGAAATTGCCGGCATTGTCGCGCGCGCTCGGGGTCGCGAGCAACGAGAAGCGCGTGTTATTGGTCGAGCCGGGATACGCGTCGCCGCGGTCGCCACGGTTCTTGCTACCCGGCGTTCTGAGTTCGTTCAATCCGTCGGCCTGGATCAGCTCGACTCCCTGGAGCCCGCCGAAGCTGACGTTGACCGAATTGCAGCAGAGACTGGCCTGCACCTTGGGTTGATTGATGAGCCAGAGCAGCAGCCCGGGCGATTTGGCGCAGAAGCCCAGCATAGGACAGGTGGCGGGTAGCGCCGGATCCATCTGGGCGGTATCGCTCAGGACCGCCTGGCGATTCTCCAGCAACAAATACTCATCCGGGTTGGCGGTACGCGCGTAGAAAACCGTATCCGTCAACAGGCGCGGGCCGGTGGTGACGCTGCGGCTCGAGACGAGGGTGTCCAGCGTGACCCAGCCCAGCACGTGGAGCGACCAGGCGTCGTAGGACGACGGGCTGTAGGGACGCGCGTAGTTGCCGGAGCCCATCAGGCCCCAGCCGCCGATGCCCTGGGTGCTCCCGCTGATGTCGTAGAGATCAGGAAGCCCGAAGGCGTGGCCGGTCTCGTGCGCAACGGTGCCGATCCCCATGATCGTCGTGCCGTCGCACGAGTTGAAACCACCGACCCCCGACTGAATGGTGTAATCGTTGACCTTGATGAACAGCCCCGGATGACCCTGCCAAGGCGTGCGGGTTACGTAGAAGCCGCTGGCGTCGAGGTGCGGATGAACCAAGCCGCTCATCCAGCCGGAGATGACGTAGCGGTGGCTCCAGATCCCCGTGGGCTTGGGGGTGTTGGACTGGCATTCGCCGCCCACCTCGGGCTGCAGGAAGGTCACGAAATCCACGACTCCGTCGTCATCGCCGCTGTTGGGGTTTCCGTCGATACCGTCATTGTCGAACTGGGCCCAGAGGGTGTCGCCCCCGGTTCGGGAAGAGACCGAATCGAGTGCGGCGACCAACATCAACCCCATGCGGTTTCGCGGACGGCTTGGACAGGTAATGACGACGGTAAAGCCGTTGCAGCCGTCGGTGTAGTATGCCGCGTTGGAATCCTGCTGGACCGGCGTGAGGACCACCCCATCCAGCGTGATGCGATTGTGGGACAGCTCTTCGTAGTACGTCGTGACGGAATAGGGCCGATCTCCCTCAACGGGGACGCAGGCGCCCGGAGTACGGCTGAAGAGAATGCACTGGTATTGGGCGATGGGACGCGGAACGCTCAGGTCCTTGTAGGCGATCGGGATGACGGGGGCGTGAAACGCCCCGGTGACCGCCGTGGTCGGGAGGGCACCGAGCAGCATAGTCCGGCCGGGAGTGCGGCCGCCACGAACCGCATTGAGGGTCTGCAGGTCCCCCTGGCGCAGCAACTGGTTCCGTACCGTGCGCACCTCGGCGGCGCGGCGCCGCCATGCGGCGTTCGGACCCCAATCAAAGGGCTCGAACAGCACCGGGGCGGAGCCGCGGCCCTGGGCCACTACCGGGGCAGGGGGAATCAGGGCTGCTGTGAGGAGCGTGAAGAGCGGAACAAGGCGGCGCATCATGAATCCGGCTTAGAAGTTAATCGTGCCTGTTCCAATTTGCCTCTGGCGGTACACAGCCACTGCACCTTCAAGAGCAAGCGGCCGGGAATCGACCGTGCGCTTGTCGAATCCCACCCAGCAGTTTAGTTTAACCCGTTATCCCGCATGGGGATGGATGCGTTGACCCACATCCGATGACGCGAGGATACGTGCCGACAGATTCGCTGCAAACCGACGTCACTCTGTTTGAGAAGTGTCGGCTGTACACGCGAGCTGACGAGGTCAAAGCCCAGGGACTCTATCCCTACTTCCGGCCGATCTCGGAGTCGGAAGACACGGTGGTGGTGATTGAGGGCAAGCGCCGGATCATGCTGGGGTCCAATAACTACCTCGGCCTGACCCACCACCCCAAAGTGCTGGAGGCGGCAAGCCGCGCGCTCGCGATCTACGGCTCCGGCTGCACGGGAAGCCGGTTCCTCAACGGCACGCTCGACCTGCACCTCCAGCTGGAAGCCGCCCTGGCCGAGTTCCTCGGCAAGGAGGATTGCATTGTCTTTTCCACCGGGTACAACGCCAACCTTGGACTGATCTCCGGACTGGTGGGCCGGCGGGACGTGGTCTTCCTTGACAAGCTAGATCATGCCTCGATCGTCGACGGCGCCAAATTGTCCGACGGCGAGACAATTCGCTTCAACCACGGCGACCTCGCGGGGTTGGAGCGCAAGCTGGAGCGGCACCCGGGCATCGGGAAGATGGTGATCGTCGACGGGGTCTACTCGATGGAAGGCGACATCGCCGACGTCCCGGCGCTGGTCAAGGTGTGCCGGCGGCAGGGCGCGGCGCTGGCCATCGACGACGCACATTCGATCGGCGTGCTGGGTCCCAAAGGCGACGGCACCGCGGCGCACTTCGGGCTGAGCGATGAGGTAGACATTGTCGCGGGCACTTTCTCGAAGTCGCTGGCGTCGATCGGCGGGTTCGTGACCGCCTCGCGCAGCATCATCAACTACCTGCGGCACCATAGCCGGCCGCTGATCTTCACCGCCTCGTTGCCGCCCTCCAACACGGCGGGGGTGCTGGCCGCGCTGCAGGTGCTGCAGGAAGACACCGAGCGGCGCGAGCAGCTCTGGGTCAATACCCGGCGGCTGCAGGACGGCTTCCGCGCGGAGGGCTTCGACCTCGGCCCGTCTGAGACTCCGATCGTGCCGATCCTGATCGGCCCGCTCGACAAGACGCTCGTCATGTGGCGCCAGGTGTTCGACGCCGGGATCTTCACCAACCCGGTGGTGCCGCCGGCCGTGCCGCAGTCGCAGTGCCGGCTGCGCACCAGCGTGATGGCCACCCACAGCGCCGACCAGATCGATTTCTCGGTGGAGACCATCGGCCGGATCGGCAGGGAGCTGGGGGTCATCTGAGCGGAGCGGCGACGGTCCGCTCCGTCCAGTCCGCCAGGGAGCTCCGCCGCTTCATCGACTTTCCGTATCGGCTGCATGCGCGGGACCCGCTCTGGGTCCCGCCGTTGCGTCGGGACGTCGCCCTCCTCCTTTCCCGAACCAAGAATCCGTTTTTCGAGCACGCGGAGGCGGAGTATTACCTCGCCGAGCGGGGCGGCGAGGTGGTCGGGCGCATCGCCGCGATTGCCAACCGGCTGCACAATGAATTCCATCACGACAAGGTTGGGTTCTTCGGATTCTTCGAGTGCGTGAACGACCAAGCGGTGGCCGACGGGCTCTTCGAGGCCGCGGCACACTGGCTCAAGCCCCGCGGGTTCGACACCGTGCGCGGTCCCGCCTCATTCTCCACCAACGACGAGAGCGGGGTACTGGTTGACGGCTTCGACACGCCACCGTCGCTCATGATGCCCCACAACCCGCCCTACTACCTGGCGCTGCTGGAGCGGGCGGGATTCCACAAGGCGAAGGACCTGCTGGTCTACCAGGGCGGCAGCCTGGCGGGTCCGATTCCGCCTCCGGAGCGGCTGGCACGCGCAACGGAGCTGATCGGGCAGCGCGCCGGCCTCACGCTGCGCCCGCTCAGGATGGGCGACTTCGCGGCCGAAGTTGAGCGGATCAAGGAGCTCTACAATCTCTGCTGGGAGCGCAACTGGGGCTTCATCCCGATGACCGAGCACGAGATCGATCACCTGGCCAAGCAATTCAAGCCGGTCGTAGTCCCGGAGCTGGCGCCGTTCCTGGAGAAGGACGGCAAGCTGGTCGGGTTCGCCCTGGCCCTGCCGGACCTCAACGTGGTGTTCCAGAAGAACCGCAGCGGCCGGATGTTCCCCGTGGTGCTGAAGCTCCTGTGGATGCTCAAGACCAGAAAGATCCACCGGAGCCGCATCCTGTTGCTCGGGATCATCCCGGAGTTTCGCGGCAAGGGCTTCGACGCGGTCCTCTATCACTGGATCTGGACCGCGGCCGCGAAAATCCAGATCGGCTGGGGCGAGGCGGGCTGGATCCTGGAGGACAACGCCGCGATGAACGCCGGGCTGGTCAAGATGGGGTTCACCGTCTACAAGACGTATCGGATGCTCGATCGGCCGCTATGAGGGTGCTGGTGACCGGCGGGACCGGCTTCGTGGGCGGGCATCTCATCGATGCCCTGCTCCGGGCCGGCGACAGCGTCACCACCCTGGTCCGCTCCCCCAAGAAAGCGGTGGGCCTGGCCGAGCGCGGAGTCCACATCGTCTCCGGCGATCTGGACGATTCCGCGGCGCTGCGGGAGGCCGCGCGCGATCAGGAAGTGGTGTATCACTGCGCGGGGGTGGTGGCGGCGCGCGATGAGGCCGGCTTTCTCGCCATCAATCGTGACGGCACCGCGCGGGTCCTGGCGGCAGCCAGCGAGGTCTCGGGCGCGCGCTTCGTGCTGATCTCCTCGCTCGCCGCGGCGGGGCCCTCGCCGCGGGGGGGTCGCCGCCACGGCGATGAGCCCCCGGCGCCGGTCACCGCCTACGGACGCAGCAAGCTCGCAGGTGAGCAGGTGGTGCGCGCGGGAAAGCTGCCCTGGACCATCGTGCGGCCGCCCGGGGTGTACGGCCCGCGTGACCCGGAGTTCCTGCGCGTGTTCAAGGTGGTCCGGCTGGGGATCGTCCCGGTATTCGGCGACGGGGCACAGGAGCTTTCGCTGGTGTACGCCCCGGATCTGGCTGAGGCGCTCGGGGCGCTGGGACGCAGCAGTGCCGCCAGCGAAGGAATCTTCTATCCCTGCCATCCCGAAGTGGTGACCAGCGCCGGCCTGGCCCGCGCGTTCGGCCAGGTGATGGGAAGAACGGTGCGCATTATCGGATTGCCGCGCTGGGTAGCGAGCGGGGCGTTGGGCCTCAGCTCGACCGCCGCGCGGCTCACGGGAGGGACAACGCTGCTCACGCCCGACAAAGCCAACGAGTTCTTCGCCGCGGCGTGGACGGCGAATCCCGAGCCGCTCTCGGCGGTCACCGGCTGGCACGCGGGACATGACCTCGCTTCCGGGGCTGAGGCGACGGCCGCGTGGTACCGCGCCGCGGGATGGCTGTGAAGGTCCGGGCGGTGGACTGGGGGGTGCTGGCATACGCGGCGATCGCTTCGGCGGTCGCCATCGCGCGGTTGCACACGATCCCCGGGGTGGAGTGGGTACTGGTGTCGAACGCCCTGGTGATCCCGCTGGTTTGGCTGGTGAACCGGCCCGGGATGGGGCGGTTCGGGAGAGGGCTGGCGGAGGTCTACCCGATCATCCTGGTGATCATTTTCTACGGCGCGCTGGACGTGCTCACGGGGCACGGCGCGGTGACGATGCACGAGAAGGCCATCCAGCACTGGGAAGCGCAGATCTTCGGGGGCCAGATCAGCCGGGAGTGGTGGCAGCGCCACCCCAGCCAGTTCTGGAGCTCGCTGCTGCACGCGGTCTACGCTTCATACTATCTCATCATCGCCGCCGGCCCGCTGCTGTTCCTGTGGCGCGGCGAGGAGCGCAATCTGAGCCGGGCAGTGCTCGCCGTCTCAGCGACCTACGGGATCTGCTTCGTGATCTTTCTGCTGTATCCCGTGGCGGGGCCGAACTATGAGTTCCCCAAGCCCTCGGCGGAATTCCTCAATAACCCGCCCGCTCACCTGGTGTACGCGCTGCTGCAACGCGGCAGCTCCTATGGGGCGGCGTTCCCGTCCTCCCATGTGGCGGCGGCGCTGGTGGCGGCGTTCGCCACAGGGATGGGCTCGCGGAGACTGGGGCTCATCCTGGCGGTGCCAAGCCTGCTGCTGGTTGTAGCGGTGGTGTACTGCCAGATGCACTATGCGGTGGATTCGCTGGCGGCGGTGGTGCTGGCCATTGTCGTGATCAGCGGGATGCTGGTACTAGCGAGGAGGAGATAGCGAGAAGCGAGAAGGGAATGAGGATTCCCTCCTCGCTTCTCGCTACTCACTGCCTCCCGACTTACTGCGTAACAGTGATCTTGCCGTGCATCGCCATCGCCATGTGCGGCGTGCAGGTGAACTTGTAGTCACCCACCGGCGCATTGGCGAACGAAATGGTCAAGCTGGCGTTGGCATCGACCAGGAGCGCGCCGCTCAGCGGAGCAATCTGGTCCGGCAGCTGCGGATCGATGACTTCCTTCGCGCCGGCCGGAATGCTGTCGGCGAAGAAGGCCACATTGTGCGGCCCGCCGCTCACGTTGTGGAAGACGACCTTGTCGCCCACCTTCACGGAGAGCTCGTTGGGCACGAACTTGTAGCTGGTTCCCTCGAGCACCATGTTGACGTCGTGGGTCGCCCCCGCCGCCGGCACCGCGGGCGTCGCCGCCGCCGCGTTGCTGGTGTCAGCCGCGCCTGCGTTGTTCTTTTCGCCGCCACAGGCCATGAGCACCGCGGCCAAGCCGGCCAGAACTCCGATCTTCTTCATTGCTTCCCTGCCTCCCCTAGCGTGGATGAGTAACGGTTGAGCCCTGCCCCTGGCGCCTCGAGCCAGCGGGTCCAGCACCTTGTGAACAAGTTCACAAAGATATATGACCGATTTCTGCAGCGCTACCGTCGGTCCCTCCCCGCCATGCCGGTATCTTTGAACCATGACGACCTCCCCGGCGCAGGGCGCACCGCCCTGTCGCGAAATGGGCTCCCACTGCGACCTCCTTCGGGTGGTCTTGCGGGTGGCGACCGAGGACGAGGGACCGGGCTCCGCAGACCACGAAGCCACCTGGCTACTGGGCCATACCGAGCGAATCACCTTCCTGGGCGACCTCAAACGGGAAGGGCGCGACCTGTACATAGAGGCGGAACTCCAAGTCCCGTGCAGGTTTCTGGGGCGGGATTCCCAGGGGCGGGGCCAATGCCAGGCACATGGGTACTCCCGCTCAAGCCGCCCCCGAGGCCCGGACCCAGCCGAGCCCAGACGCTTCGACGCGGAGCGTTTCCGCATCGTGGAAGCTGGCAGGGCCGTTACTCGGACGCTGCCGGCTCCCGCCAGGCCCGTCCGAGAGCTGCCGCTCCATGCCGGGAGCAATCCCTGTTCGACCGCACCCTGCCGCACTGCCGACAATCGCCGGGGAGCAGCCTGCTGCCGCGATCTCCAGGTGGAGATCATGTGCACTCCCCGACAGCACCGGCTCGAGGCTCTGATCCGGGCCCGCAAGGTCCCCTACCTCTGCAAGATCGAGCGGGTGAGTCCCGTCTCCTTGGGCGCCGAAATGATCTCGGCGTGCGCCTTTTTGCTGGAGGACGGGATTCACTGCTCGTTGCACGGACGCCGGCGGGCGGATGGCCGGCCAGCCAAGCCGGACCTTTGCAGTGAGTGGCCGGAGCCGGGGGATAGCTATCATCCAGGGTGTGTTTTTGATCCCGCTGCAGGCGGTCGGGCGGTCGGGCGGACGAGCGGTCAAAGCGTTGGTGTGCAAGCTCGCGGCGCTTCCAGCGTCCTAAAATCGGTAGGTTACGCAGCTGCGAGGAGGTAGCCATCTATGGATGACCTGGAGCGGCTGTACAAAACGCACTACGCGGCGGTGGTCCGCTTTCTATTTAGAAAAATCTGGGATGCCGATCGGGCCGAAGACTTGGCGCAGGAGGTATTCATCCGCGCGATGGCCCACCGACCCGAGAAGCCGCGCGCCTGGATCTTTGCCGTGGCGGCAAACCTGGCCCGCGACGAAGCCAGGGCGGCCATACGCAGGAAGAAGCATCTCACGCTGTTGAAGGACGATCCGATTCCTCTCTCGACCCCCGAGCCCTCGGCAGACGACGCGGTGGAGCGAGACGAACGGTGGGCAAGCGTAACGGGGGCACTCGCCGCGCTGACGGAGCGAGACCGTGATGTCCTGCTGCTCTGGGACGCGGGGCTCAGTTATCCGGAGATCGCGGCGCAAACGGGGCTTGCCGTCGGGGCGGTCGGGACGACGCTGGCGCGAGCCCGGAAACGGCTGATAGAGGCACATGACCGAATGGACTACGAGGCCAGAACGGCACATTCCTGAAGACGAACTCCACGCCTATCTGGACCAGGCGTTGAGCCGTTCGCAGTGCGCTGAAATCGAAACCCACCTTTCGGCATGTAAGTTGTGCCAGGGGCGCCGGGCGACCGTCGCGGCGCTGCGCGACCGTACCACGGCCCTGCTCAGCGGCCTGGCCCCCCGGCCGGTCATCGTTCCTCCGGCATATCAATTACTGCGCGACCGGCAGAGCCGCCGGTTGGCCATGGCGATGTGGCGCGCTCGCCTGCAGCGGGCGGGCCTCTGGGCGGCGGGAGTGGCCGCGGCGGTTGGCGCCGGATGGGCCGCCCGGAGCGCACTCGATCCGCACCGCATCGCCGTCGCTCCGCCGGCTCTGGCCGAGGCGCCGGCGGCCGCGCGCGCTCCGACTTCCGCCCCCGCCACTGCCCAGGTGGACCCGACGGCAGAGCTCGAGCGGCAGGCCACTCCGGTTCCGATCCCGCAGCAGCACGGGCCTCTCCTGACCCCGAGGCAGGCCTCTAATCGGAACAGCCAGGCGGTGATTCCGGCGCCCACGCTGCAGCTTGCCTCGATGGTGACTCCGCTGCGCCCCGCGCCGGTTGCTCCAACCACCCTGGCCTCCAGCGTTCCCAGCAACGATCCGTTCAACCGAATCTGGCGGGTGGTCCAGTGGGAAGAGGCGCTGCAGATCGCGGGCAGCGGGATTCCGTTCATCGAGGGGATTCCGGTGGTCGGCGTGCTGCTGCAGCCGGGAGCTCCCGGCGAGCGGCCGATGGTGATCGTGGCGCAACAGGATCAGAACGGTGAGGTCATCCAGAGCATCGAGGGCCCGGTCGCCAAGGTGAACGAGCTGTTGCAGCGGCAAGCGACGCCGGACACCCACGCGAGCGATCCGGCGCGGACCCCGCCGGACTACAGCGAACTGCCGGGCGGTGGGGTGCGGCGCACGCTCCGGATCCTGACCGTCACGGGCCGGCTCCCGATCGATTCACTGAACGCGCTCGCGAGGGTGGCGACGATTCGCTAGCGTTCGTGATCCCTCCGCTCCAGCTCCGCCGGCATGGCAAAGTCTCTCAGCTTCTCGTCGTGGAAGAATTCCTCGCCGTGGCCATGCTTGCGCTCCTCGGTGAGCGTAATGCTGGCGAGGCGCGGTGAAACCATCGGGAAGGTGCGGGCGAATAACCCGTAGGCCAGCAGGAAGAATCCCAGGTAGCCAAGCAAGGGGCCGAGCTCAGCGAGGCCGAACACGGGGCCCGCGGCCGGGGTGACCGACGGGGTGACGAGCAGGTAGCGTTCGAGCCAGAGCGCGACGAGGCTGACCGTGGCAAAGAGTCCCAGCACGAAGGGAGACTTCTTGGCCGCGACGAAGAGCAGGCCCCAGAACGGAATCAGGAACATGCCGAGGAAGACCAAGCGCCCGACCGAAAGCCAGGGGCCCCAGAGGCGCGCGAAGACGAATCCGGTTTCTTCGGGGAGGTTGCCGTACCAGATCACCAGGAACTGGGCCCACATCAGGTAGGCCCAGAACACGGTGAAGCCGAAGCACATCTTGCCGAGGTCGTGGCGCTGCTTGGCGCTGACAAGATCGGTGATGCCGAGTTGCTTGCGGCCGTAGAGCATAAGCAGGACGAGCAGAGTGTGCCCGCCCAGGAACGATCCCATGAAGTAGAAGCCACCGAGCAGGTTGGAGAACCAGTGCGGCTGCAAGGCCATGATCCCATCGAAGGCCACCAGGGTCGCCACCAGGGCATAGAGCACGACGTAGAGCGGCGCGAGGCGGTGAATCCTGACGTGGTTGGCGGCCAGGCCTTCCGCGGAGCCGTCGTAGCCCGCGGTCCACTGGTCGTACAGCGGGCGGCGAGCCTCTCCCACGCCTTCCCTGACGGCCGCCATGTCGGGGAGCAGATCGGCCCGCACCAGCAACCAGCCCACCGTGAAGAGCGCGAGCAAGCCGATGAGGAGCCGCGCGGCCATGAAGCCGTGGGACAGCCAGAGCTGCTTGCCCGGCGACATCGCGGGGAGCTGTTCCTGCATCGGCCCGTAGATGGACTGATAGCCGAACGTGAAGATCAGCGCGCAGCCGAGCAGTGAAACCAGCCCGAAGAACACGGTGGCCTGGGAAAAGCGGACGATGACGCCGGCCCACTTGGCGTTGGCCACCTTGTAGACGGCGTTGAGCGCCAGGCTGCCCAGGGTGATCCCGGTGAAGAAGAGCCAGTTGACCTGGAACGCCTGCCAGGCCCGCGCGGCCTCCCCGTCGCTCACCGCCAACACGAAGAGCGCCGCACCGACGGCGGCGAGCAGCCCACCGAGCTTGACGAAGAGGGTGTAGCTCCCGCTGACCGAGCGCGTGACGAGACGCTGCTGGAGATCGCGTTCGGTCATTGGGCAGGCGGGCGAACGGGCGGAGCGTTGCCCTGCAGTTGTCTTACGTAGTTCACGATGGCCCAGCGATCCTCGCGGCGGTAGACCTTGTCGCCGTAGCGCCCCATGGCGCCGCGGCCGTAGCGGATGATGCTGTAGAGATACCCATCGGAATAGCCGCGGGCCCTGTCGGTGAGTAGCGAGGGCGCGCCGAGCTTCGGTCCCACGGTACCGTCACCCGCACCCACGTTGCCATGACAGACGGCGCAGAAGGTGTGGAACAGGGTGTCACCGCGGACCAAGGTGGACTCCGGGACCGTAGGGTTGAGGAGCTTGTCCGCCGTGGCGGGATTGCCCGCGGTGAACTCGGCGCCCCAATCGGCTTCTCCGCCGGTAATCGGCACGGTGCCCGGCACCGTGTTGCGCGGCACGTCGGCGCGGGCATAGGGGTGCACCGCACGCGACTTGATCATGTGATCGAACCACGGGATGGCCTCCATCAGAACGTCGGGCGAGGGCACCTTGTCGTAATACCAGTTGCACCCGGCGAGCAGAAGGAGCGCGGCCAGCGCGAGCTTACGCGCCATGGACGCTGACCTCCTCCGAGCCCGCTTTAGTCAGCAGCGAGCGCACTGCGTTGGTCTGCTCGGGGGCGCAGGGGACGAAGATGCCGATGCGGTCGTCGCTGAAGCTGGGATGGTAGGGTCGCCCCTTGAGCGACTTGGCCACGGCAAGGATGAGCATCCCCGCCACGGTGCTCAGCGCGCCGTAGAGAATGGTGAGCTCGAAGGCGAGGACGACGTAGGGCGGGATGGCCGCAATGGGCTTGCCGCCGACCAGCAGCGGCCAGTCGCGCGACATCCAGATGGTCATCGCAAAGCCGGACGTGACGCCGGTGAGGCCGCCGATGAGGGTGAAGAGCCGCACCCAGCTCACCGGCTCATTGAGGGCATCCTCGATCTCGTGATTGGGTGCCGCGGTATAGACGGTCAGGTCGCGGAACCCCTGGGCCTTGAGCCCGGTGATGGCCTCCGTCGCGGCATCGACGTGGACGAACGAGGCGAGCACGCCGGGCACGGGCTTCGTGGCCATCAATGCCCCCCTGCGTGCTTGCGCGGGTAGGGGATCATTTCCTTGATCTCCTGGATCGCCACCACGGGGAAGGTGCGGGCGAAGAGCAGGAAGTACATCAGGAACCACCCGAACGAGCCCATCAGAATGCCCCAGTCCGCCCAGGTGATGGCGGGATTGGCCCAGGCGTAGGGGTCGTAGTCGTTGCTCATCGAGCCCGCGATGATGACGAAGCGCTCAAACCACATCCCCAGATTGATGAACAGCGAGATGAGGAAGAGAGACGTCAGATTGGTGCGAATCTTCCGGAACCAGAGCAGCTGGCTGACGCCCGCGTTGCAGATGATCATGGTCCAGCCGGCCCACCACATCGGCCCGAAGGCGCGGCGCCAGAAGGTCAGCTGCTCGAAGATGTTGCCGCTGTACCACGCCACGAAATATTCCATCGCATAGGCGTAGAACAGGATCGAGCCGGTAAGCAGGGTGAGCTTACCGAGATTATCGAAGTGGTAATCGGTGATCATGTGCTCGAGGTGGAGCACCTTGCGAAGCGGGATCAGCAGGGTGAGCACCATCCCGATGCCGGAGTAGATCGCGCCGGCCACGAAGTAGGGGGCGAAGATGGTGCCGTGCCAGCCCGGGATGATGGACATCGCGAAATCCCAGGACACCACCGAGTGCACCGAGAGCACCAGTGGGGTGGCGAGCGCCGCGAGGTAGACATAGCCCCGGGTGTAGTGCCGCCACTGGCTGTTGGCGCCGGTCCATCCCAGTGACGCCAGCTTGTAGATGGTGTGGCGCCAGCCGCTCACCTTGTCGCGAATCGCGGCGACGTCGGGAATCAGCCCCACGATCAGGAAGGTGGTGGAGACGGTGAAGTAGGTGGTGATCGCGAAGACGTCCCAGAGCAGCGGCGACTTGAAGTTGGGCCAGAGGAAGCGCGCGTTGGGATAGGGCAGCAGCCAGTAGAAGACCCACTGGCGCCCGATGTGAATGATCGGGAAGAGCGCTGCGGTCATGACCGCGAAGACGGTCATGGCCTCGGTGGAGCGGTACACCACGGTGCGCCAGGGTGAGCGGAACAGGAAGAGGATCGCCGAGATGAGCGTACCCGCGTGCCCGATGCCGATCCAGAACACGAAGGTGGTGATGTAGACGCTCCACATGACCGGCGGGGTATAACCGGCCAGGCCCAGCCCTTCCTTGAGCAGCATCGTGAAGGTGAAGAGCCCCACCAGGAACATCGCCACGGCGCCGAACAACGCCATGTAATAGCCGCGGCTCGGCGTCTTGAGCGTGGCGAGGATGTCGCGGGTGACCTCGGCGTGGGTCTGGGTGGGCCGGTGCGGGTCGTGCGCGAGGGCGGTCATGCCTGCACCTTGGCCAGATAGGTGATGCTGGGCCGGGTGTTGACCTCTCCGAGCACGTGGTATTCGCGGTGGTCTTCCGCCGCCTTGACCACTCGGCTCTCCGGATCCTTCACGTTGCCGAACACGATCGCGCCCGAAGGACAGGCCTGCTGGCAGGCGGTCTGGACGTCGCCGTCCTGCAGCGGGCGATCCTCCAGCCGGGCCTGATGCTGGGCGCCGCGAATCCGCTGGATGCAGAAGGTGCACTTCTCCATCACGCCGCGGGCCCGCACGGTGACGTCGGGATTGAGCTGCAGATCGAGCGGGGCCTGGAAGGCGCGCTTGGCGTAGGGGAACCAGTTGAAGTAGCGGACCTTGTAGGGGCAGTTGTTGCTGCAATAGCGGGTACCGACGCAGCGGTTGTACACCTGGCCGTTGAGCCCGTCCGCGGTGTGGTACGCGGCGTAGACGGGGCAGACCGGCTCGCAGGGAGCGTTGTCGCAGTGCTGGCAGAGCATGGGCACGACGCGAGCGGCGAACGGCTCGCCGGGCTCGCTGCCCCCTTCGAAGTAGCGCTCGATGCGCATCCAGCTCATCTCGCGCCCGCGGGTCACGTCGTCGTAGCCCACCCAGGGGATGTTGTTCTCCGCATAACACGCGGTGACGCAGGCCGAGCAGCCGGTGCACTTGGCGAGGTCGATCACCATGCCCCAGCGGGGGTGCTCCTCGGCGTAGGCGCCGAGCTTGCGCTTTTCGAGCTGGGAAGCGCGGAAGCCGGCGATGGCCTCGGTTTCGCGCGCGGTGTTGACCGCGTGCGCTTCCTCGCCGACCTGCTTGAGCGACTCCTCGACGGTATAGCCCTTCTCGGCGTGAGCCAGCGGCATGGCCTCGGCGATGTGGCGGCCGAGCTGGCGCGGGTTACCCTCGGTTTTGGCGAGCCGGTGAAAGCCGAGCGTCGTCGCGATGGAGACCTTGGTGGCGACGTAGGGTAGGAACCCCTCGGTCGGCGCGGCACCGAGTAGATCGAGCGGGTTAGCCCCAAGCCCTTTGGCGTACTCGCCAAACTCGGTGTGGCCGAGGCCGAGCGGCACCGCGACGACGTCGGGCCGGACGCCGGGATAGACATAGACCGGCACCTCGATGCTGCCGTGGGGCGAGGTGATCCGGATGATTTCCCCCTCGCGGACGTCGAGCCGCCGGGCGGTTTCCGGATTGAGCTCGGCCCAGGAGCCCCAGGTGATCTTGGTGACCGGGTCGGGATTCTCGAGCAGCCACGGGCGGTTGGCGCCGCGGCCGTCGAAGTACATGGAGGACGGCACGGGGAGCAGGAGGAAATCTCCGTCGCCATCGAAGGTCGGGAGGTCGGGAGGTCGGGAGGTCGGGAGGTTCACCGACAAGCGGACCGTTGGCGCGGTCGCCGCTGTCTCGTTGTAGATGCCGCCGTGCTGCAGCGCGTCGCGCCAGAATTGTTCGGCGTCGCCGGCGCCATGCGTGCGCGCCAGGTCGCCCCATTTGTGTTTGAGATGGGCCTCGAAACTGGGGCTAAGGAACTGAGCCTTGAGCTCGCTGGTTTTCTGCGCGCCGCGGAGCAGCACGTCGCCGGTGTGCATGGTGTCGAAGACGGGCGTCATCACCGGCTGCATCAGCCCGCGGACGCCGGCACGGGGCCGCAGATCGTCCCAGCGCTCCAGCGCGTGGTGGTCGGGAAGCAGCAGGTCGCACGCAGCGGCGGTCTCGTCGAGGAAGAGCGACGTGCTGGCTTTGAAGGGCACCTTGGCGAACGCCCCGGCGAACCCGGCGCTTTTTGGCAGGGCGTAGTGGGGATTGGCGTCGTGGATGAGAACCGCGGTGACTTCTCCTGAATTCATTGCCGCGATGAGCTGTTGCATGGCCGCGTAGCCATCCGTCTTGGGGAGCCCGGCGCCGAAGCGCACGGTCTGCCCGACGTTTCCCGCGACGTAATTCAGCAGCGCGACGGCCGCGCAGAGGTCGACCGCGCCGCGGTGCTGCGCGCCGATCCCGCCCGCCACGGCGAGGCTCGGGCTGGCCGAGACGAATTCGCGGGCCAGCCTGCGGATGGCATCGGGGGTGAGGCCGGTGTCCTGCGCAACGCGCTCGGGCGTGTAGGGCGCGAGCGTCGGCGCGAGCTTGTTGGCGTCCTGCGGCGCACTGGTGCGCTCGCTCAGGATCACGCTGGCCATGCCGAGCGCGAGCGATACTTCGGAGCCGGGAACGAGCGGATGCCACTCGTCCGCGTTCATCCCCGTGAGATCCATGCGGGGACTGGCATAGACATGCCGGGCCATGCTCTTGCCGTTGAAGCCGTGCGATTGGGCAAAGCCGCGCTGCTGCTCGATGACTGGCCCCCAGGT
>CAZYPO010000040.1:16949-26034 GCA_964649225.1 uncultured Gemmatimonas sp.
TGAAGCCGTGCGATTGGGCAAAGCCGCGCTGCTGCTCGATGACTGGCCCCCAGGTTTCCAGGAAGTCAGCACCGAAGGAGACGATGTAGCGGGCCTTGGCGAAGTCGTAGAGCGGCAGTTCATCGAGCCCGAAGACGCGCAGGCTGGCCGCGCGCTCGGCGGCGCGGTCGAAGGGCTGGTAGCGCACCAGCCTGCCGCCGAGTGCTTTCGTCCAATCGGCGAGGAGGTCGTCGAACGTGCCGGGCCCGGCGCCGCTGATGACCGCGAGCTTGCCGCGCGCACTCTGGAACTGCTGTGCCAGGCGCGTGATGGCTTCGTCCCAGAGGAGCGACTGGAAGGCGCCACCCTGTTTCTGGAGCGGTCCCTTGGTTCGGCCGGGATTGTAGAGGCCCTGCAACCCGGCCTGGCCGCGCTGACAGAGCGTACCTGCGTTGACGGGGTGCGCCGGATTGCCTTCCAGTTTGATGGCGCGCGCCTCGCGCGTCTTGACGTGGAGGCCGCAGCCGGCGGGGCACTCCGTGCAGGTGCTGGCGTACCAGGTGGGGATTCCGGGCACCTGGTCTTCGCTTTGGACCAGGTAGGGAATCAACTTTTCAATGTTCCCCGTTGAACACCCCGAGAGGGCGACACTCCCCGCACCCGTGACTCCTAGGACCGTCAGAAATCGGCGACGGCTAATCCCCTCGTCGGAGGATTCAGGATTCAGGATTGAGGCTTCAGGGGAGGGCTCAGGGCTTCCCTGCCTCCTGACTCCTGATTCCTGATCCCTAGTAATGACAGGCCGTACAGTCACGATTGACCTTTCGGGCCAGATGGCAACTGATGCAGAAGCCCATGTTGTTCACGTTGCTCACCTTGAAGACCTGAGGCATGCGGGCGACGTCGCCGTGACAGGTCTGGCAGGCATTGGGACCCATGGCCTTGAGGTGGCGCATGTGGGGGAAGTGCGCATACCGGGCGAGCGAATGGATGCGGACCCACTCGAGCCGCGGCTTCTTGGCGTCGGCGCTGTCGGTCCAGAACTGGCGCAGCTTCTGGATCTCGGCGCGGTGGGTGCTGTCGGTGCCGCCGATGACCAGGTGGCAGCCCATGCAGGTCTGCAGTGAGGGGATGCCCGGCTCGGATGACACGCCGACGCTGTAGTGGCAGTACTGGCACGGCATCTTGTACTGCCCGGCGTGGATGTCGTGCCGGAAGAAGATCGGCTGGCGGGGACCCTTCAAGCTCCCGGAATCGGAGACACTCAAGCGTGGAGCGGTGAGCGAGTCGGCGACGGCGGGCGGCTGCTGAGCGCTGCCGGGCCGCAGCACGAGCAGGATTGCCGCCAGGGCGGCCACACTCGAAATCACCCCGACGAGCACCAGCTTCCGCATGCCAGCTATCCGCCGCGAGAGGGGAACCACCACGTCATGTCAGGCCGGAGCAGCGAAAATACTTGGGGAACCCTTGGGAATACAGGGGTTAGGGAGCAGGGAGGAGGGAGGAGGCAGCAGGGAGCAGGAGATCAGGCAATCTGGGGATCAGGGTCTCCCTCCTCCCTGTTCCCTCCTCCCTGCTCTCCTGCTCCCCGGCCCACATCCCGGAGCTGCTCCGGCAGCTCGAAGGGGGTCCCGCTGCGCTCGAGATAGCGCACCGTTTCCAACGCCATGGCGCGGAGCAGCGAGGCCTCGCGCCAATCGAGCTCGGCTCGGAAGATGGCTTCGCGGACCGAGCGCATCACCGCCTCAGCGCGCCGGGTCTTGAAGAATTCGACGGCCCAGAGGGCGCGCTCCCAGTCGCGGAAGAGCAGCTCGAGCCGCTCGCTGGGGGCCGCACCCGCCTCGTGGCGGGGGGGCTTGAACGCCGCCTCTCGACCGTGGCGGGCGAGCCAGACCTCATAGCAGAGAATGCCGACCGCGTGGGCCAGGTTGAGCGAGCGGTGCTCCGGTGTGGTCTCGATGGTGACCAGCGCGTGGCAATGGTCGAGCTCCTCATTGCTCAAACCGCGGTCCTCGCGTCCCGCCACCAAGGCCACCGGGCCCTCGACGCTGCGGACAGCGAGCTCGGCGGCCGCGGCACGGGGCCGGAGCACCCGGCGCTTGGCGGCCCGCTCGCGCGCGGTCAGCGCGGCCAGGTAGACGCAGTCGCGCGTCGCATCGGCCAGGGTGTCGTGCAGGGTGACTCGGGAGACGAAATCCGCGGTGTTGTGGGCAATGCCCTCGATGCGCCAGGGGTCAAACCCCACCGGCTGCACCAGCCGCATCTGCTCGATACCAAAATTACGGGCCAGGCGCACCGCGCCAGCGATGTTCACGACGTCCTGCGTCCCGACCAGGATGAGAATGGGAGGTCGGGACGTCGGGAGGTCGGGAAGTCGGGAGGGCTCCGGATTCACCCGCGGATCTCGGCTCCAGTGCGACGTTCCTGCAAGCGGATCGGCTCGAGATAATCCGCCTGCTCGCCGAGGGCGGCACGGGCCTCGTGGAGCAACGCGGCGGCGCGCTCGAGCAGCGGGGCGGGCAGCCCGAGCTCTTCCATGAGGGCCAGGCAGATTCCGACGTCCTTGTCGAGCAGCGCGAGGCGGAAGGTCACGGGCCAGGCTCCGGTGAGCACGCGCTCGGGGATCAAGTGCTCGCTCACGAAGGAGCGGCCGCTCGAGGCGTTGAGGGTCTCGACCGCGAGGCGGGGGTTCACTCCCGCTTTCACGAGGGCGGTGAGCCCTTCGGCAAGGGCCAGGATGTTGACGCCGAGGAGAGTGTTGTTGACCGCCTTCATCGCGTCGCCGGAGCCGAGTGGCCCCATATGCACGATGCGCTTGCCGAAGGCCTGCAGCACGGGGAGGGCGCGCTCGAACACCGCCCGGTCGCCGCCCACCATGACGGTGAGAATGCCGGCTTCAGCGCCATTGGTTCCACCGCTCACCGGGGCGTCGGCGAAGTCGACACCTTTCGCGGCCAAGCGTGCCGCAATGCGGCGCGTGGTCGCCGCGTCACCCGAAGTGCAATCGAGGAAGAGCGCGCCGCGCTCGAGCCCCGCTTCGAGACCGTCGGGCCCGTCGAGCAGCCGCGCGACATCCTGGGAGGTGGGCAGGCAGGTGATGACCACCTCGGCGCCGGCGGCGGCCTCCCGCGGGGTGGCGGCGACCCTGGCCGGGTGCTCCGCGGCAAAACTTCGAGCGCGCTCGGCGGTGCGATTCCACACGGTGAGCTGATGGAGCCGGGCCAGGTGCACCGCCATGGGGCGGCCGATGGCGCCGAGGCCGAGGAAGGCGATCTTCATGTTAGGAGTCAGGGGTCAGGGAAAAGCCGAATATACTTCCCCCGCATGCGTGCCCGACTGTCTCCCTGGTCCATTGCCGTGTGGCTGCTCGCCGCGCTGCTGGTGCTGTTCGTGGCGGGGCCGCTGGTGCGCCTGCTGCTGCAGTCCACGCCGGCGAGTCTGGGCGCGGCGCTCCATGATCGCGAACTGGGCGCGGCGATCTGGCTCACGGTGCTCGCGGCTTCGGCGGCGAGCGTGCTCTCCCTTTTGCTGGGGGTGCCCCTCGCCTATTTGCTCGCGCGGGCGAGCTTCCCGGGGCGGCGGGTGGTCGAGGGAATCGTCGAGCTGCCGGTGGTGGTTCCCCATCCGGTCGCGGGCATCGCGCTGCTGCTCTTTCTGGGCCGGCAGTCACCCGTGGGAGGGGCGCTGGCCCGGCTGGGGCTCGAAGTAGTGAATCAGGTACCAGGGATCATCGCGGGGATGCTGTTCGTCTCCGCGCCGATCGTGGTGAGCGCGGCGCGGGAAGCGTTCCGCAACGTGGACCCCAAGCTCGAGCGGGTGGCGCGGACGCTGGGAGACAACGGCTGGAGCGCGTTCCGCCGGGTGACGCTGCCGCTCGCGGCGCGAGGAGTGCTGGCCGGCGCCGTGCTGGGCTGGGCGCGCAGCGTGAGCGAGTTCGGCTCGATCGTGATCCTCACCTACAATCCCAAAGTCGCCAGCATCCTGATCTGGGACCGGTTCACCCTGTTCGGGCTGCCGGCGGCGGTACCGGCCGCGGTGGTGCTGCTGATTCTCGCGCTGGGGGTGTTCCTGCTGGTGCAGCTGCTCGCGCCCGACCGGTCGGCCCGATGATCCGGCTCGAGGCCATGACGGTGCGGGTGGGCCGTTTCGAGCTGCTGGACATTTCCCTCGAAATCCCCTCGGGCGGCTACGGCCTGGTGATCGGGCCCACCGGCTCGGGCAAGACCACGCTGCTCGAGGCCATCGCGGGACACAACGCGCTGCGCGCGGGGCGGATTCTGCTGCGGGACATCGACGTGAGCCGGGCGGCGCCCGAGGCGCGGCGGGTGGGCTTCGTCTATCAGCATTACCACTTGTTTCCGCACCTGAGCGTGGCGGAAAACATCGGATACGGGATCAGGGAGCAGGGAGCAGGGAGCAGGGAGGAGCGGGTCCGCGAATTGGCGGAGCTGTTGCGGCTCACGCCGCTGCTGGACCGCGGGACGCCCGGGCTCTCGGGCGGCGAGCAGCAACGGGTCGCGCTGGCGCGCGCGCTGGCGCCGCGGCCCAACATCCTGCTGCTCGACGAGCCGTTCGCCGCGGTGGATCCGGCCACTCGGCGCGGCCTGCGGCGCGAGCTGCGCGACCTGCACGAGCGCGAAGGGGTCACCACGCTGCAGGTCACCCACGATTTCGAAGACGCGATGCGGCTAGGCGACGTGGTCGCGGTGCTGGCGGGCGGCAAGATCGTCCAGGCAGGACCGCCCGAGCAGGTGTTCCGCTTTCCCAATTCGGCATTCGTGGCGGAGTTCATCGGCACCGGCACGGTGCTGCGCGGCAAGGTCGCACGGATTTCCGAAGCGGATCCGGATACCGGGCGCTTCGCGGCGCGGTTTCGGGCGGGGAGCCTTTCGCTCGAGGTCATCGCGGAGCGCGAGGGAGATGCCTACGCGGTACTGCGGCCGGCGGATCTGCTGTTGAGCCGGGGGGAGGCCACGGGGCCCGCGCCGCGCAATCGGTTCGTGGCTACGGTGACGCGGGTGGAGCGCGAGACAGCGCTGGCGCACGTGTACCTCGACGTCGGCGGCACCACGCTACTCGCGGCGGTGATGACCAGCACGGCGGACGAGCTGGGGCTCGCGGCGGGGAAATCGGTCGGGGTGGCGGTGAAGGCCACGGCGGTGCATCTGATCTAGATCAAACGCGCGGGGCGGATCGCCTTGCCTCCGAGCTTCTCCTTGATGTCATCCACAGCGGTTGCGAGGCGCTTGTCCCGCGCGGTTTCGGTCGAGGCGCCCTCGGCAGGGAGCAGCGCGAGCTGGGCGGGACCTATTCCGGCGTCGAGGCTCGAGAAGCTCACCCCAACCAGCCGCGCGGCGGTGCGACGGCGGCGGCGCAAGCCGGAGAGTAGCTCGCGGGCCACCTGGTAGAGCGCCCGATCGGTGACCAGCGGCTCCTTGAGGGTCTTGCTGGCCTGGCGGGTTCGGAAATCGTGGTCGCGCAGCTTCACCGTAATGCAGCGGGTGGCGAGCCCATCGGCGCGGAGCTCGCGGGCCAGCGCGGTGATCAGGCCGAGCAGCCGGGTTTCGATCGTGTCGTCGCTGGTCAGATCGCGGGAGAAGGTCTGCTCGTGGCTGATCGACTTGTTCTCGGGGCTGCTGTGCACCGCTTCCGAGGCGCGGCCGCGGATCCGCTCGAACAGCCAGCGCCCCATGCCGGGGCCGAGCCACCGCTCGAGCGTGGCGGCGTCGAGGCGCAGGGCCTCCTCCACCCGGGTTAGACCGTAGCGATTGAGGGCGGCCTGTAGCTTGGGCCCCACGCCTGGCAGCTCGGCGAGCGCCAGTCCGGCGACGAAGGTTGCCTCCCCCCCGGGGGGAATGATCAGCACGCCGGTACCGTCCGTGTCCGGCCGAGGCTTGGCGCGCTCGGCGGCGAGCTTGGCGATCAGCCGGTTGGTTCCGCCGCCGATGGAAAGCGCGAGTCCGGTCCGGCGTAGCGCGTCCTGGCGAATCCGGCGGGCGGTTTCCGCGAGCGGTTCACGACGGTACACCTGCTCGGTGCCGCTGAGATCGAGGTAGAACTCGTCGACACTCGCCGCCTCAACGACCGGGGCCCACAGCTCCAGCACCGCACGTAGCTCGCGATGCTTGGCTCCGATGGCCCCACCCGGGACCGGCGCGAACACCAGCCCCGGACAGAGTCGTGCCGCGCGCGAGCTGGGCATGCCGGCGCGCACCCCGTAGGCACGCGCCTCGTAGGACGCCGACACCACGACGCCGCGGGATCTCGATCCGCCCACGGCCAGCAAGCGCGCCTTGCCTGCGCCCTCCGGGTCGGCGAGGCGCGCGACCGACACGAACATGTGGTCGCAGTCGGCGAGTAATACGCGAGGCGGAGATCGGCGGGGAGTTTGATCCACAGATTACACGGATTTCAGGATTGGCCGAAGGAAGCGCGCGCGGTAACGATAATTCCGGAGCCGAGCGGGTTGCGAGCTCGCGGGGTGAAGGGGTCCGCCAGCTTGCGGGATAGCGGGATGGTCGCTAACTTGCTTGTTGTCTAGCAAGTTATTGCAGCCCCCATCCAGGGGATAATGCGGCATGGCTAAGTCCACGTTACCAAAGGCACGCGAGCGGGAGCGCAATCCCGACCGCAGCCGCGAGCTGATCCTCGATGCCGCCGAGCAGCTGTTCGCGGAGCGCGGCTACGAGGAAACTTCGCTCGCCGATGTGGGCCGGGTCGCCGGCGTATCCCGCGCGACCCCGGGCTACTTCTTCGGCTCCAAGGCCGAGCTGCACCGGGCGGTGCTGGAGCGCTGCTTCGCGGACGTGCGACGCGCGGTGCGGGAAGGCAAGGCTCGCGCGCTGGCCAGCGGGCAGACGCCCGAAGTGGTGCTGGCCGGCGCGGTGGCCGACTACGCCGACTTTGTCGCGGCGCGTCCCAACTTCGTGCGGCTGATCGAGCGCGAGGCGCTCTCCGATCGCACCGTGCTCGAAGGGATGCCGCTGCGGCTCGCGGTCTGGCAGGAGGCGCTCGCCGCGTTCCGGCAGGAGCTGGGGCTCGACATCTCCGACACCGCGGAAGCCGCGCACCTGCTGCTGTCGCTGGTCGCCCTCACCTGGTTCCCCATCGTCCACGGGCGCACGTTCCTGAAGGCTGTGGGGCTGGATCCTTCCGCTCCCGACTTCGCCGAACAACGCAAGCGCCACATCGCCACGCTGCTGCTGGGCGCGCTGCGCGAGCGCGCGGCCAATTCTTCCGATTGGACCTGATCATGACCAACGTGCTGACACCCCAACCCCTTGAGCGGCGGCCGGCCGCTCCGGTGGCCGCCACCGCACAGGAGGCCCGCGAGGTCGCCGAGGCGGCGCGGGAGCAGGAATGGCGCGCGAGCTTCGTGAAGGAGCTGTTCGAGGGCCGGCTGCGGCTCGACCTGATCCATCCCTTCCCCCAACCTGACCCAGCGGACGTCGCGAAGGCACAACCGTTTTTCGAGAAGTTGGAGAAGTTTCTGCGGGAGAAGGTCGACAGCGACAAGATCGACCGCGACGCCAAGATCCCGCCCGAGGTCGTGCGCGGGCTGCAGGAGATGGGCGCCTTCGGGATCAAGATCAGCGAGGAGTACGGCGGGTTAGGCCTGTCGCAGCTCATGTACGCCCGCGCCATCGGGCTGGTGACCAGCGTGGACGGCAGCCTCACCGCGCTGCTCTCGGCGAGCCAGTCGATCGGCGTGCCGGTCCCGCTCAAGCTGTTCGGCAGCGAGGCGCAGAAGCAGAAGTATCTGCCGCGGATCGCCAGGGGAGCGATCACCGCGTTTGCGCTCACGGAGTCCGGGGTGGGCAGCGATCCGGCGGGCCTCTCCACCACCGCCCGTTTGAGCGAGGACGGCAGCCACTGGATCCTGAACGGCGAGAAGCTCTGGTGCACCAACGGCACGGTGGCCGAGCTGATGGTGGTGATGGCGCGGACCGGGCCGAAGAGCATCGCGGCATTCATCGTCGAGGCCGATTGGCCCGGCGTGGAGGTGATCCAGCGGCTCCATTTCATGGGGCTCAGAGCGATCGAGAACGGCATCCTGCGCTTCACCAACGTGAAGGTCCCGGCAGAGAACCTGCTCTGGGGCGATGGCAAGGGTCTCAAACTCGCCCTGGTCACGCTCAACACGGGCCGGCTCACCATTCCGGCGGGGTGCGCGGCGGGCGCCAAGCGGGCGCTGGAGATCGCGCGGCGCTGGGCGGCGGAGCGGGTGCAGTGGGGCCAGCCGGTCGGCAAGCACGATGCAATTGCGCAGAAGCTGGGACGCATGGCCGCCGAGACCTTCGTGATGCAGGCGATCGCCGATCTGGGCTGCCTGCTGGCGGACCGGCCGCACGCGGACATCCGGCTCGAGGCGGCGATCGCCAAGCTGTGGAACACCGAGACCGGCTGGCGAATCGTGGACGACTGCCTGCAGATCAAGGGCGGCCGCGGTTACGAGACCGCGGATTCGCTGCGCTCCCACGGGGAGCGGCCCGATCCGGTGGAGCGGATGATGCGGGACTGGCGGATCAATCTGCTGTTCGAAGGCTCCAGCGAGATCATGCGGCTGTTCATCGCGCGGGAGGCGGTGGACACCCATCTCAAGGTGGCGGGCGACCTGGTGAACCCCAAGGCGTCCCGTGGAGTCAAGCTCAAGGCGTTGGTTCGCGCGGCGGCGTTCTATGCGGTGTGGTATCCCAAGCAGTGGTTTGGCTGGGGCCGCTGGCCGCGCTACGCGGAGTTCGGACCGCTCGCGACGCACCTGCGCTTCGTCAACCGCAAATCGCGCAAGCTGGCGCGCACGCTGTTTCACGCGATGGTGCGCTTCGGGCCCCGGCTGGAGAAGAAGCAAGCGGTGCTCTTCCGGCTGGTCGACGTGGGCGCGGAGTTGCTCGCGATCAGCGCGGCATGCAGCATGGCCCAGATGCTGGCCAAGCGGGATCCTGCGAACCGCGGGCCGGCACAGATGGCGGACCTCTTCAGCCGGCAGAGCCGCCGCAAGGTGCATCAGCTCTTCGGCAGCGTCTTCCGCAACGACGACGATCGCACCTACCGGCTGGCGCAGAGCGTGCTCAAGGGGGAGCAGGCGTGGCTGGAGGAGGGGATGGTA
>CAZYPO010000041.1:0-25552 GCA_964649225.1 uncultured Gemmatimonas sp.
AACCGACGACCGCTCGATTACGAATCGAGAGCTCTACCCCTGAGCTACAGTGGCGGGAATGCGGTGCGATGCCCTGGCGCGGATTCGAACCGCGACGCCTTACGGCACTACCCCCTCAAGATAGCGTGTCTACCAGTTTCACCACCAGGGCGCGGCGCGGGCAACAGTATAGCCCGGAATAGTTTAGGGGTCAACGCCATCCCAGCGCCACTCCCACCAAAACCGCCCTCGGAAGTCCGGGCTCAAAGGCGACCGGAACCCCATCCACGATATCCGGATTGAGGAACGCGGACCCGATATGGTGCCGATCGAACAGATTGTTGACCGTGACGTAACCGCGAACCCCGAGGCCCCGGCCCAACTGGATCGGATCAGCGAGCGAAGCGGTCGCGCTGAACAGCGTGTATCCCGGAACACTCACCGCGTTGGCGTCGTCCACGAAGTACTTGCTGACCCCCTGCGCCCCGACCTGCAACCGCAGTCCGTTGACCGCCGCGGGCTCATACCCCAGGGTGACGTTGTACAGCCAGTCCGGCAGCCCGACCATCTTGTTGCCGCTGTAGTCCGCGAGATGACCGGCCGGCTGGTTGTAGTGGATCGAATCCACCACGTAATCGACGTACTTGTTCCGGGAATAGGTGAGCGCGGTTCCCAGAGACAACCCGCCATGGAGTCGCGCCGCGAGGGACAGCTCCGCGCCGGTCCGGTGGGTCTTGCCCGCCGTGAAGTAGAATCGCCCGCCGCGATAAGGCACGATGTCCTTGACGACCCGGGTGTGGTACAGGGCCAGGTCGTAGCTGACGTCGGACAGAGCCCCGCTGGCCGGCGTGATCAATTGCTTGGTTCCCACCTCGAAGGTGGTGGAGCGGATGGCGTCCAGCAGCGGATTGATTGCCGTGATGGGATCGGGCTGGCCAAACGTGCTGGCCGGGTCGGTCTCGTTCCCGGCCGGTACCTCAATGCCCCCACCGAGGTTCGCGTACAGCGAATGCGTCGGGGCCACCCTGAAGTTGAGGCCGACTTTCGGCGTCAGCCGCGAGAAGGCCTTGCTGGCATCGAGTGCCGGGTCGATGTAGCTGTCGGAGTAGTAGGTCACCCGGTCGTACCGCCCCCCGAGCGAGAGGCCAAAGCGCTCTCCCAGGTCCAGCTCGGTCTGAGCAAAGACGCCGAGGTTGTTGGCACCCTCGCGCTTGTTGTCGCGGAGCTCGGTGCCGCGGGTGCCTTCGGGCGTGAGCGAGTAGAAGAGGATCGCGCCATCCTGGTAGGCTTCATCGAGGCCGGCCTGGATCCGCCCTCGCGTCGACCCGCCGAGCCCCCCGGACTTCGAGTAGATCAGGTTGCCCCCGAGGTGATACCGCGTAAAATCCCGGAAGGTTCCCCGTTCGGAACGCTGCAGGAACTTCGGGGTGACGAATGTGCTGGCCGATACGGTGCCGACCCGACCCAGCTCGTGCTCTAGGGTCACCCCGAATCGAGCGAGCCGGTTGAACCGCCGCTCGTCCCGGCTCGCATAGGTGGCATTGGCCTGGGAGGGATCCGCATCGACCTGCGCCTGGGTCAGCGGACCGGGAATCCGGAATTGATTGCTCGTGGCCATGAGGTAGAGACCGAGCCGGGTCCGCGCATCGATCGCGGCTGACATCGCGACATTGCCAAGGGTGCGCTCGGCGTCCGAGTGGGCCCGCCAACCATCGAAGGTGGTCCGCACCAGCGTCGCCGACAGGCGGCTGCCGCCCCATACCGTGCCGCCGCGACCGATGAGACGGCGCAGGCCGAACCCGCCGGCCTCGAGCTCGAATTCGCCGAACCGCCGCTCGAACTCGGGTAAGGTGGAGATACTGACGAGGCCGCCGGACGCATTGCCGAAGAGCGCGCTGGCATTCGAGCGAATCACTTCGATGGCCGCGGCGGAAGCGAGATCGATCCCATCGAAAGAGGTTCGGCCGTCCGGCTCGGTTTCCGGGAAGCCATCCAGCAGGACGCGAATACCGCGGCTGGTACCCGCATTGGAGCGGTCACCGGCTCCGCGTGCTCCAAAGCCCCGAATCACCAGGCGGATGTCGCTGCTGCCATAGCGGGACTGTGCCAGGACGCCCGGCACCTTGGCGAGCGCGGCGTCCAGGCCGTAACCTCTGGCCCCGCGCCAGTCCCCCGCCGTCAGCCGCGTAAATGCGAAAGGAACGGCCAGCGGTGAGGCGGCATGGCGCCCGGCGGTTACCGAGATCCCGGGAAGGACGTAGGCCGTATCCGGCTTGGGCTCTTGGGACACTCCGTAGCTCGTTGTCGTGGCCACCAGGACAAGGACCGTGGCACCGGCGCGCCCGAGGCAGTCATTTGGCATGGCTGAATTTATGGCCGGTTTGGGGAATTGTCTGCCCCTCAACAGAGGCGACGATTGGCGCGTAAATTGGTCGCCGTCGGTTGCAGCCCGCTCTCACCTTAGTCCTGAGCCCTACATGACACGTCTCCCGCATTCCCGGCGGAGCCAGCTGGCCGCGCTGTTCGCTCTGACGATCCCTTCCCTGCTCTCCGCCCAGATACCTACTGCCAAAGTCGATTCCGCGTTGATCGCCGGGCTCCGCTGGCGCAACGTGGGGCCCGCCAACATGGGCGGCCGGACCAGCGACATCGCGGGAATCCCGAGTCCGTCCCGGACCTTCTACGTGGCGGCGTCCGCGGGCGGAATCTGGAAGACCACCAATGCCGGTACCACTTTCCGCCTGGTCTTCGGCGGGCGCGGCGACGAGGGCGCGGTTTCCATGGGGATGCTGGCCATCGCGCCGTCGGACACCAATCAGGTCTGGGCCGGCACCGGCGAGCCCAACTCGCGCAACACACTCTCTCCCGGCCGCGGCGTCTTCAAGAGCACCGACGGCGGCAACAGCTGGAAGCTGATGGGACTGGAGAAGACCCAGGCCATTGGGCGCATCGTGGTGCATCCCACCAACCCCAACCTCGTGTACGTCGCCGCGCTCGGCGCGGTCTGGAACGCGAATCCGGAGCGAGGGCTCTACCAGACCACCGATGGTGGCCAGAACTGGAAGCTGATCAAGTTCATCAGCGACCAGGCGGGTTTCGTCGACATCGCGATGGATCCTTCCAATCCCGACGTGCTCTATGCGGCGAGCTGGGAGCGGGTTCGCGGCCCCTATTTCCTGAAGAGCGGCGGCCCCGGGAGCGCGCTCTGGAAGAGCACCGACGGCGGCTCCACTTGGACCGAGATCAAGGGGAGCGGGTTCCCCGAGACGATGAAGGGCCGGATCGGGATCGCGATCGCGCCCAGCAATCCACAAATCGTTTATACCATGGTCGAGGCCGATACCGCCCCGAACCCCAAGCCGGCCAAGGACGCCAAACGGCAGGTCTCGCCCAGCGGGCTCTATCGCTCCAACGACGCGGGGAAAACCTGGACCAAGGTTGCGCCGCAGAACGTCCGCCCCTTCTACTACTCGCAGGTGCGAGTGGATCCCTTGGACGCCGGCCGCGTCTACTTCACCTCCACTCCGCGGCTCTTCTCCACCGACAGTGGAAAGACCGTTCGCTCGGGCGACCAGGGTGTCCACGTGGATACCCACGCGCAATGGATCGACCCCGCCGACCGGAACCACATGGTCGAGGGCAACGACGGCGGCGTGTGGCAGAGCTGGGATCGCGGCGGGAACTGGATGACCCTCAACACCATCCCGATCGGGCAGCCCTATAACGTGAGCTTCGACTATGGGGTCCCCTACCGGATCTGCGGGGGCTTCCAGGATAACGGCTCCTGGTGCGGGCCCTCCCGGCGGCGCGGGAATATCGGCAACGGGAACTGGTTCAACGTCGGCGGCGGCGACGGCTTCGTGACCGCGCAAAGTGCCGATGATCCGAACATTGTGTTTTCGGAGTCACAGGGCGGTAACCTGCAGCGGCGCAACCTCGCTACCGGCGAGAGCAGCGGTCTCGCCAAGCCGCAGTGGCGCCCCCAGTACCTCAAGTGGCAGGACTCGATCCTGCTCGCACGGGGTGACACCAGCCAGCCCGAGACGAAGGAAATGAAGGCGCGGCTGGCCGAGCTTCGGACGCGGGCAACCCGCGACTCCCTCGAGCTCCAGCTGCGCTGGAATTGGAATACCCCGTTTTTCCTTTCGCCCCACAATCAGAAGACTTTTTACGCAGGCTCCAACCGGGTCATGAAGTCGGTGAAGAGCGGGGACGGGATGTATCCGATCTCGCCCGATCTCAGCAACAACGACACCATGAAGGTGCGGGTCAGCACGCGAACCACCGGTGGCATCACGGTGGACGCGACCGGTGCGGAGACTTACGCCACCATCGTCTCGCTCAACGAGTCACCGATCCGTCCCGGCCTCCTTTACGCGGGCACCGACGATGGCAATGTCTGGCTGACCCGGAATGACGGTGGAACCTGGGAGAACCTGACCAGCCGCTTTACCGGAGTCCCCAAGGGCACCTACGTGAGCCGGATCGAGCCCTCCTACGCCGATTCGGCCACGTTCTATGTGACGTTCGACAATCATCGCACCGGCGATTTCACCCCGTACCTGTACACCAGCAACGACTACGGGAAGAGCTTCCGCTCGATCACGAATAATCTCCCCAGCGGCGGGCTCGACTACCTCCACGTCATCCGCGAGGATCCGGTCAACCCCAACCTGCTCTTCGTGGGCAGCGAGGTCGGCGCCTATGTCTCCACCGACAAGGGCGCGTCGTGGCGGAAGTTCATGTCGGGCTTTGCCACGGTTCCGGTGCACGATCTGAAGATTCACCCTCGCGATCACGAGATCATCGCCGCGACCCACGGGCGGTCGTTCTGGATCGCTGACGTCGCGCCGCTCGAGCAGCTCAACGATGCGGCGCTCAGCGCGGCGGTCTACCTCTTTCAGCCCAGGACCGCCTGGCAATTCAACTCGGGCCCGGAGGGTGAGCTCGGCGGCGGCGGCGCCGGCGGCGGACAAATGGCGTTCCGTTCGGGCTCTCCGCCCTACGGCGCCGAGATCGTCTACCGCGTGGTCACCGGGGTGCCGGGCGGGCGAGCGCGGGTCACGATCCTCGATGCCACCGGGGACACGCTCCGATCCCTCCCCGCGTCGGCGGCGGCCGGGCTCAACCGGGTCTTCTGGCCCTTCCAGGGGAAAGCCCCTACGCGCGCACCGCTTTCGCCAGCCCAGCGGCGTGACAGTGCCGCGACGGAGGCGCGCATCAACAAGGCCATCGACTCACTGGTCGCGGCCGGAAGCAATCGTGCCTCGCTGGATTCACTCAAGACCACCCTCTTGGGCGGCGGGGGCATTGTGGCCTTCGGGGGCGGTGGAGGCGGCGGCCTTGGTGGTCAGCCCGGGCTTCCCGCTTACCAGGAACGACCGGCCGAGGGCGGAATCCAGGGACAGGGTGGTGGTGGTGGTGGCGGCGGAGGCGGATTTGGGGGCAATCCGCTGATCCAGGCGCTGGGTGGCTTCCAGGCCATCCAAGGTCTGCTGGGCGGGGGAGGCGGCGGTGGCGGTGGCGGTGGCGGTGGTGGCGGGTTTGGGGGCGGTGGCGCGCCCACCGTTGAGCCTGGAGACTATCTGGTAGTCCTGGATATCGGCGGGCAGAAGTACACTCGCAAGCTACGAGTCGAGAAGGTCACGACGATCTGGTAAGGGACGCTTATCGCCCCGGCTGGATCGTCAGCCCAACACCGATGGTCCACACCCGCTCGTGCAATGAGCCCTGGCTGAACGGATCATCCGGGTTACTCGAGACGTGCTGCATCATGGCCACTGTCGGAGTCAGGAACAGACTCCGCGACAGCTTTATTTCGTAACCGGCGCCGTACAGGTAGGAAAATCCGGTCTCGCCGATGCCCTGGCCGCCCTCGATTGCCTCTCCGCTGCGGCTGATCCCGAGGCCGCCCTTGAGGAACAAGCCCAGGGAGCGCGCCGGATAGACCTGCCCGACCAGCAGCGCACCCACCAGGTAGTCGGTCACATGGAACCCGGTGGCATTATCGTCGTGGTCCCAGACCCAGGCATTGATCTCTCCCCCAAGCCGGAGCTGGGGACTGACCGTGCCGCCCAGCGCGATCGCAAACGAGGGCTTGACCAGGTCTCCATCGGGCCGCTGCCATCCGCCCGGCACGTGTGTGTAGCGATAGTTCTCGCCGCCGGCAGCAACACCCAGGTTGAGCCAGAACCCATGCCGCTCGTTCGCGGGCGAGACGTCGACCAGCCCGCGGCGCCGTTGCGCCATGGCATCAGTGAATGGGATGAGGAGGAGAACCGCCGCGATCGCCGTCAGAGTCTTCGTCGTGTTGCGCATGGCGCACCCTCACGGATGGCGTTGGAAATCGAAACCGTCACCAGAGGACGGATAGCGTTCCCCCGAGCAAGGGATGGGCCGCTTCGTGGGGGACGATACTATCTTCTTCTCCTGACACCACTTATCAGGCTCGACCCGAAGCAAGCAGGGCAGCCGAGGTGTCCGCGGAAACAGACAACAGGAACTCCTGGTGCGTCGCATCCTCCGCTTCGCTCTGTCGCTCCTCATCGCGCTGGCTTGCACTGGACTCGGCGTCTGGCAATTGCGCCGGCTTTCGGCGCGGCGCGCAGCCAACAAAGTGGCGCTGGCCGGAAGGGAGTTGCCGGTGCTGGAGATCGACGGCGCCTCGAGGGCGAGCCTGGCTCCGAACCGACGGGCGCGCCTCAATGGCCGGCTCGACGAAAGCCGGGAGTTCCTGCTGCACGGCAGGTTGGTCCAGGGCGTACCGGCCGTCCTGGTCATCACCCCGTTGCGAATCCCCGGGAGTGACACCGCGATCCTGGTGAACCGAGGATACGTTCCCGCACCAGATGCCGTGGATCCGGGGAAGGTGACCTGGTCGGAACAGAACTCGAGCAGGTTTCAGGGAGTCCTGCTTCCGGTTCCGGACCGTGGCGATGGAGCCCCGCTGCAGCGTGCCGGCCGCGAGACCTGGAACAGCCTCGATCTTCGGGCCATGCGGGCGCGCTTGCCGTATCCCATCGCCCCGCTGTTTCTGGTGGCGGAAGCGGATTCCAGCGCCGGCGTCGCCCACACCGTTCGCGGCCGCGACTATCCCTTCCGGGCGGAGCCTCCGCCCCTCGATGAGGGACCCCACTTGATGTACGCCGTGCAGTGGTTCGGGATCGCGGCGGCAGTCGCGACGTTCGGGGTGATCTTCATTTGGCGGGGCGGAGCCGGTAAGGCAGGGCGGATATCGCGAATCCCATGAATCTCCGTGCTCCGCTCGCCGTCGCGGCTCTCCTGCTGCCCGGGGTCGCCCCCGTCGGTGCGCAAGACCCCTTCGAGATCCAGGTCTACGAGTATGGCACTGTGCCCAGGGGCAGGTGGAATCTCGAAACGCACTTCAACTACACGGCGCGCGGAGTGAAAACATTCGAGGGGACGGTCGCACCGACGGAGCGCCAATCCCATCTCACCTTGGAACTGACCCGCGGCATCACCGACTACTTCGAAATGGCCGCGTATCTGGTCCTGGCGCGCCAGGCCGGAGACAGTCCGGACTTTGCCGGCTGGCGGCTGCGCCCCCGGGTGCGCTTGCCGGAGCGGTGGCAGCTGCCGGTGCTGGTGAGTCTGAGCGCCGAGGTGGCCTTTCCCCAGGACGCGTACGAAGCAGCCGACGCAACCCTGGAGATCCGACCCGTGCTCGAGCGCCAGTTCGGTCGGGTCGCAATCGATCTCAATCCCGTACTCGGACGCGCTCTCAAAGGGCCGGGCAGCGAGGAGGGCTGGGAATTCGAGCCGGCGGCGCGGGTTGGTGTGACGGTGAGTCCCAAGCTCGACCTGAGCGTGGAGTACTATGGCGCCTATGGCCCCCTGAAGGACTTTCTCCCTGCGGCGGAGCAGGTCCACCAGTTCTTCGGCGGCGGTGATTTCCAGTTGAATGAGAACATGGTCTTGAATCTGGGCGTCGGTGTGGGTGCCACCTCCGCCGGAAACCGGACGGTGCTGAAGGCCAGACTGGGGTGGATGTTTTAGGCCGGCCGCCTCACGAACGGATTGATTTGTAGCAGTTCCGGTCTCGCGGTGAACTCGGGACAGATGGTACGGTTGAATTCATAGGGTCCGCCCGTCTCCGCATCGATCCAGGGAAACCCGCGGCACACGGCCGGATAGTAGGGTTTGTTGTACAGTATGCAGGCGTTGTTTTCCAGGAAGCCACAGCGCCCCTGCACTACCCGGGTTCGCCACTCGCCCGAGCGGGTGCGATAAATGAGATCCGCCCCATGCTCGGCCCGGATCGCGCGCGCCTCGGCCCCGGTGAGTGTGGTACCGTGGGCGCAACAGGCTGAGGCGTGCGGACACGGGTAGCAGGGGAGCGCTGGGAAAGGCGAATGCTGCATGCGCTGAAATTTAGCGGGACGGGCTGGCGTCCACGCCCGCCCGGGCATACGTTCCCCACCCGCTCGCGAGGGCGCCCTTAGCTCAATTGGATAGAGCATCAGACTTCGGATCTGAGGGTTGGGGGTTCGAGTCCCTCAGGGCGCGTTGGGTCAGGTGATGCGATGAGTGTCCGCCGGTACTACCTCGATTCCTACACCCACCAGTTCACCGCGCGGATCAGCGAGGTCGCGTCCGTGGAGGGACGCTGCGCCGCGATTCTTGAGGAGACCTACTTCTATCCGAGCTCAGGCGGCCAGCCCCACGACACCGGCCGGCTGGGCAATGCGCGCGTATCAGACGTGGCGATCCGCGAGGCGGACGGGGCCATCCTGCATCTGCTCGATGCGGCTGTCGTGCCGGAACCGGTGCCTGCGTGCATCGACTGGCCGCGCCGGTTCGATCACATGCAGCAGCACACCGGCCAGCACATCCTCTCGCAGGCGTTCGAGCGCAGCGCCGGCGCGCCGACGATCGGGTTTCATCTCGGGGCCGACCGCGTTTCGATCGATCTCGGAGCGCCGACGCTCAGCGACGCGCTGCTCGCCGATGCCGAATCGCTCGCCAACGACATCGTGAGCCGAAATGCCCCGGTACGCGCCTGGTTTCCCGAGCCCGCGGAGCTGCGCACGCTCGCGCTGCGCAAGCAGCCGGAAGTGGACGGGCCGGTACGGGTGGTAGCCATCGGCGACTTCGACCTGTCGGCCTGCGGCGGAACCCACGTGGCAGCCGCGGGGGAAGTCGGACTCATCGCGGTCCTGCGCACCGAGCGGCTCAAGCGCGGGGTTCGAGTCGAGTTTCTCTGCGGTGGACGGGCCCGGGCGGATTACGCCCGCAAACACAGCCTCCTGCGAGAGCTCTCCGCTTCGCTCACCTGTGCGCCCGCCGAGCTCGGAAGCTCCGTCGCGCACTTGCAGGAATCCCTTAAGGAAACCCGCCGGGAGCTGGGGCTGCGCGAGGTGCGCGAGCTGGACGCCGAAGCCGCGGGCCGGTTGCAGAGCGCGGAAACCCGGAACGGAATCCGGATCGTGCGGGCGGCCTGGGCGGAGCGCCCTGTCGAGCAGGCGAAGGCGCTCGCGCTGCGCTGCACCGATCAACCGGATGTGGTGACTCTGCTCGGCATCGCCGGCCCGCGCAGCCAGATCCTGTTTGGCCGCTCCGAGAATCTGACCCTGAATCTCAAGCCCGCCTTCGAGCACACGCTGGCCGCGCTCGGCGGCGGCCGGGGCGGGGGCGCACGCTTGCTGCAAGGCGCGGCTGGCCCAGCCGACCTGGCCACGCTCGAGGAGGCCCTGCGCTCCGCGGAAGCACTCTTGCTTCAGCCAACCCGCTGATGCGTCGTACCCTCGCGCCTATCCTCGCGGCAGCGCTGGTCACTGTGCTCGCGTTGCTGCTCGATCACTGGGTATGGGACCACTTCAGCTATCCGTCAGTGTATCAGCACGACTGGGGGCGGCTGCTGCGGGTGATGGGGAGCCTGGTACTCTGGGCCCCGCTTGCCTTGGCGATCGGGTTGGAGCTCCGCGCCCGTGACCTTCGTCGTCCCTCCGGAGCCTGGCGCCTGCTCGCCGCCCCCGTGCTGGCCGGCGGAGTCGCGGAGCTGCTCAAGCTGTTGGTGCGTCGCGAGCGGCCCGGACTTCACCAGGGGGCATACGTGTTTCGCGGCTTCGCGGAGCGGCCCTTCGACACCCATGACATCGGCTTTCCCAGCAGTCACGCCATGGTAGCCTTTGCTGGGGCCGCGGTGCTGGCCCGGCTCTATCCTCGCGCGGCAGCGGTGGCATACCTACTTGCTTTCGGGTGCGCCGCGACCCGCGTCCTGGCGCAGGCGCACTTCGCGAGCGACGTGGTGGCCGGCGGAATTGCGGGTTGGGCGGTGGGCACCTGGGTCGGACGCGGCTGGAGGTCAGAGTGAGGTATCCGCGTTACCGCACGGTGCTCGTTGCGATCTGCCTCGCCGCCTGCGCCAGCCAGGCGTCGCGCCCGAGGCTGGAAGAGCTGCGCGGCCCTCGACTCGTTCAAGCACTCCCCAAGCCGGAGTTGCCGCTGCAGAACCTGGACGGTTCGCCGTTCGATTTCCGCCGGGCAACCCGGGGCACTCTCGCCTTCCTCTTTTTCGGATACACCAACTGTCCGGATGTATGCCCGCTCCATCTGGCAAATCTGGCTTGGGCCATCCGTACCCTGCCGCCGGAGCAACGCCGGGCGGTTCGGGTCGTTTTTGTCACGACCGACCCGGAACGAGACACGCCCGAACGACTTCGAGGCTGGCTGGGTCAGTTCGACTCCAGCTTCATTGCCGTGACCGGCACGCCGGCAGCGCTGGAAGTGGCGCAACGCTCGGTGGGGATGCCGCCGGCGATGCGTGAAGGAGAGCTGCCCAAGGGCGGCGGCTACGGCGTCACCCATGCTGCGCAGCTCTGGGCTTTCACGCCGGACGACTCCGCGCATGTGGTCTATCCCTGGGGCATTCAGCGGGAAGACCTGGCCGCCGATATGGCAAAGCTGCTGCAGATCTGGCCCCCGTTGCCCTGATTATCTTTCCCGCCATGACCAACCTGCTTCGAATCCTCACCCTTACCGCGGCCGCCATCCTCGGGACCGGCGTGTTTCACAATCATCTGGTGAAGAGCTCCCCCGCCGAGGGCGAGCGGCTCACGGCGGCTCCCAAGGAGATCCGCCTCTGGTTCAACGAGCGGCCCGAGATCCCGTTCACCAGCGTCACCTTGATGCAGTCCGACAGCACCAAGATCGCGACCATCAAAGCGGTCGCGATGGCCGACTCGATGGCCGCCGCAGTTCCCCTCGCGACCCCGCTCGCTCCAGGCAACTACCTGGTGGCCTGGCGCACCGCAAGCAGTGACGGCCACGCCATCCGCGGAATATTCGGGTTCTCCATCTCCCGGTGAGCCTCCCGTTCAGCCTCGTCGACGCGGCCTACGCCGCGGCGCGGTGGGGGTGGTATCTGACGGCATTCTTGGTACTGGGCGCGGGAAGTTACGCGCCCTTTTTGTTTCGCACGCGCAGCAGTCTGCGGGGCACCGACCGCGCCATCGCGAGGGAGCTGACGCGCCGCGCCGCGCGCATCGGGTTCGCCGCGGCCCTTGCTCTCATGCTGCTAGGCGCGCTCCGCCTTTACCTGCAAGCCCGGATCCTCAACGATCCCAGCGAGCCGCTCACGCTCGAGTTTTTCCGGGCGGTACTCGGCAGCGGCTGGGGCCAAGGCTGGAAGCGCCAGGCGGCAATGGCCGTGCTGGCGTTGCTGGCGTTTGCCGTGGCGCGCAACGGCTCGCGAGTTGCCTGGCTGGCCGCCGTCGCGGGCAGCGCCGGGATCGGATTGACCGCGGGGATGACCGGCCATGCCAACACCGGCAAGTCGGGACCCGGCGGAGTCTGGATCGATGCAGCGCACGTGACGGCGGGCGGTCTATGGCTTGGAGGGCTCGCGGTGATGCTCCTGGCGGGGCTGGGGGCTTGCCATGGCCTGGAGCCCGAGCGTCGTCCCGCGTTGCTGCGCAGCCTGGTCGGGGATTTTTCCCGCCGAGCCCAGGTCCTCGCACCGGTCACGATCGGACTCGGCGTGTGGCTCGCCGCCCGCTATCTCGGGTGGAGCTGGCCGCTGCATCTGGCCAGGAGCACCTACGGCTGGGTCCTGGCGGGCAAGCTGGCGGTGCTGGCGGGCGTCGCGGCACTGGGAGGCTACAACTGGCGGATCACCCAGCCCCGCGTCACGCGAGACGGAGGCGAATCGCGCCTGCGCCGCTTCAGTGCGCTGGAACTGTTGCTTGGCGTCATCTTGTTGGGCGTCACCGCCGTGCTGGTTGCTCTGCCACTCCCAGAAGGAAGGATGTGACCAATGCGTCGCTTGGCCGTTCGTGCCACCACCGCCGGCGCCCTCGCGTTTCTGCTTATCGGGACGGGCGTATTGCACGCGCAGGTCGGACTGGCGGTGCGGGCCTCGACACTGGGTATCGGCGGGGAGCTCTCGTTACGGGCGTCTCGCAACGTCGGGATCAGACTGGGTGGCAACTACCTCCAATTCTCCCGCGACGCGACCCTCGAGGACATTTCCTATCACCTGACCCCCCACTTCGAAAACGGCACCGCGATCCTGGATCTGCATCCCTTCGGGGGATCGTTTCACCTCTCCGGCGGGTTGTTGCTCAACTACAATGAGGGCGAGATGGTCGCCACGCTGGCCAATGACGTCCAGATCGGGGATAGCACTTACACACCGCAGCAGGTCGGCTCGCTGAAAGGGACCGTCTCCTTCAAGAAGACGGCACCCTACCTCGGCATCGGATTCGCGGGCCGAAGCCGGGTCGCCGTGCTGGTGGACCTCGGCGTTGGGTTTACGGGCACTCCTCAAGTGGAGCTGCTGGGAGAAACCAATCTCACCGGCGCCGCGAAGACTGAGTTCGATGCTAACGTCGCCAGGGAGCAGCAGGAGGCTCAGGCCGAGATCACGAAGCATAAACTCCTGCGATACCACCCAGTCGTTTCGCTGGGAATCAAGGTTTCCTTCTGAGTTAACTGCTTCGAGTGGCGTCGTTTGAGAGTTGGTTGAGAACTCGCTGCCATTTATGGCGGGATGCGCGAGTTCCATCCCTCCGAGAGGCGCTGCGCCACCTGCCAGTGGTGGGAGGGAGAGCGGTTGGCCGCCAGCCCGTCGTGCAGGGTACATACGCCGCGACACGCCGGCATGGGATTCTGTCGCTCCCCGGTGAGCTGGTGGACGGGGAGGCCAAAGCAGGCTGAGTCGCTGTGCTGCTTCTGGCAGCAGTGGGAACCGATCCGCGGGGCCGGACATGGACGGGGCCACTTGGGTCTCGTTATGCTTGGCCCCGCCATGCCGATCGCAGATCGCCCCGAGTCACCCCTGGTGCCATGACCGCGGCTCCGCCCCCCGGTGCCACCTCGCACGTGCTGCTGGTCGAGCCGGTGCATTTCCGGTACAACCGGGAAACCGGCGAGACCAACGCCTTCCAGGCGCCACCGGCCCCCGGTGAGGAAGCAGCACTCGCCGCCCTGGCGGTCGCACAGCACCACGCGCTGCGCGATCTCCTGGTCGCCAACGGGGTCGCGGTCACCCTGACTCGCAGCCTCGAGGCCACGCCGGACGCGCCGTTCTGCAACAACTGGTTTTCGACCCATCCGCCCGATGAGCGGGCACCCGCCACGCTGGTCCTCTACCCTTTGCTTGCGACGAATCGGCGCAGTGAGCGCCGCGCAGATCTGGTGGCGCTGCTGCGGCCGAGTTATCCCCGAGTACTGGATCTGTCGTCCAATGAGCACAACGCCCGGTTCCTCGAGAGCACCGGAAGCCTGGTGCTGGATCACGAAGCCCGCACCGCGTACGCCGCGCGCTCACCCCGAACGGACGTGTCGCTGGCTGACGAGTGGGCCGCGGAGCTGGGCTACTATCTGGTGTTGTTCACCGCCGTGGATCGCTCCGGGGTGCCGTACTATCACACCAACGTGCTCATGTTCGTCGGGCACGGGCTGGCGGGCATTTGTCTCCAGGCCATCGGCTCGGCCACCGAGCGGCGTGCCGTGGAAGAGCGGCTGCGGCACGATGGCCGGGACGTCCTGCCACTCACTCAGGAGCAGGCTGCCAACTTCTGCGGCAATTGCCTCGCGCTGGCAGGGGCGGAGGGGGAGCGGCTTTTCGTGATGTCCAGCCAGGCTTGGCGGGCATTTCCCCCCGCGGAACGCGCGGTGATCGAAAAGCACGGCAGGATCCTCCACACCGAGCTCTCCGCGTTCGAGCGGCTGGGTGGAGGCTCGGCCCGCTGTCTGATTGCGGAGCTATTTTGAAGCAGTGACCGCGTAGTGTACGGTCGCCAGCGCGACCACGACGGCCATGATCCCCGCCTCGCGCGCGCTCACCTGCGTGGCTACCAGCGCCATCCCGAGCACACCGGCCGTCGCGAAGAATGCGCCGCCGCGTAACCGGAAAGCGGCTTTCGGTGCCGAGCCCGGCCGGCCATCGCGCCGGCGCAGCACCGGGAGCGCGGCACAGACCAATCCATAGGTGACCAACCGCGCCACCACCGAGAGCGTGAGGTTCTGCAAGAAACTCCCGCTCGCGGCCATGGCCCAGACCAGTCCTGCGTAGCAGAGAATCGATACGTACGGTGTGCGAAAACCGGTGTGCACCGCCTGAAAAACCCGTGGCAGGTCGCCTTGCTCCGCCATAGCGAACGTAAGCCGCGGTACGTTCACCATCCCGCCGGCGAGATAACCGAACGTCGAAAGCAGGGCACACCCGGCCATGAATCCCGCCCCGGGGCTGCCGAGGAAGACCCGCGCCGACTGCGCCAGAGGGCGTGCGGCCTGGGCGGCGTCCGGCAGGGTCAGGGTCACGACCGTCTGCCCGAGCGTATACACCAGCGTCGCGGCGAACAGCGCAACGAACAGGGCGAACGGCGCGTCGCGCTCGGGATCGCGTGCCTCCGCCAGCGGCATGAGGGCCGCTTCGAAGCCGCCGTACGCAAATACCAGGATCAGCAGGGATTCGAGCCAGGGTTGTACTCCAGGCGGCGGAGCCGGTGTGGCAACCGCCCCCTGCCCGGCGATCCAGACCAGGCCGGCAACGACAAAGAGACCGAGCCCCGCCAGCTTGAGCGCCGCGAGCAGGGTACTGACCCGCGCGCCCAATCCGACCCCGCGATAGTTCACCGCCGCGAGTCCACCGATCAGAACACTGAGCACCAGCAAACTGGCTGCTCTGTGGGTCGCCCCCGGAATGAATTCGCCCAGGTAGATGACGAAGAGGTTCGCCACCGTGGCCGAGGCGGTAAGCCGCGCGAGGTAGGCCATCCAGCCGGTCTGCACCCCGGCAAAGCGCCCGAACGTAACGCGTGCGTAGAGGTAGGGCCCGCCGGCGCCACGGAAGCGCGAGGCTACCTCCGCGAAGCAGGCGACGACGATTCCGATCAGAAGGGCAGCGGCGACCCAGGCCCAGGGCGCGGCACCACCAAGCTTCCCGGCAATGACCGAGGGGAGGCCGTAAATAGCGCTCCCGATCACCCCATTGATGACGAGACCCGCCAGCCCCCACCGCCCGATCGTCCGGATCAGGCCGGGGCGGTCGGGATGGCTCACCTGGCGGGTTTGCCCGCGTTCAGGGTGAGCCAGTCGAGCGCGAGATTGGACAACGCCCGCACGCCCACCGGGAGAGCGGCCTCATCCGCGAAAAAGTAGGGCGAGTGGTTGCGCGGAGCGCTGGCTGCGTCCTTGTCCTTCGGCACGATACCGAGGTAGATGAACAGGCCGGGGATCTTCTGCTGGTAGTCGGCGAAATCCTCAGAAGGCGTCTGCAATCCGGACAAGAGCAGACCGCCAGCTCCGGCCACGCGGCGGAGCGTCGGAAGCATCCGCTCGGTGAGCGCGGGATCGTTGTAGGTCACCGGATTGTTCCCGCTGCCGAAATCGACGCTGGCCGTGGCGCCGGCGCTGCCGGCGATCTGCTCCACCGTTCGGCGGATCCGGTTCTGGATGTCCTTACGCATTGCTTCGTCGAAGCTGCGGACGGTTCCCTGCAGCACCACGCTGTCGGGGATGATGTTGCCCCGGTTCCCGCCGTGAATGCTGCCCACCGTAATGATGGCCGGCACCTTGGTGACGTCGATCTGGCGACTGGCCACGGTCTGCAGCCCCATGATGATCTGCGAGGTCACCACGATGGGATCCACTCCCCCCCACGGTTGCGCGCCATGAGTTTGTTTGCCGCGCACCACGATGTTGAGCTGATCCGAAGCGGCCATGAAGGGACCCGGACGGTAGGTGATCGATCCCACCATTTCGGGCCAGACGTGTAATCCGAAGATCGCGCCCGGGACCGGATCGGCGAGCGCGCCTTCCTTGATCATGAGGCCTGCCCCGCCTTCTTCACCGGAGGGCGCCCCCTCCTCCGCGGGCTGGAAGATGAACTTGATGGTGCCGGGGATTTCCGCCTTCATGGCCGCCAGCAGGTTCGCGGCGCCCAGCAGAATCGCGACGTGATTGTCGTGGCCGCAGGCATGCATCACCCCGACCTGCTGCCCGTTGTATTCGGTCCTCACCAGCGATTTGAAGGGCAGCTCCACCAGCTCGGTGACGGGCAGCGCGTCCATGTCGGCGCGGAGCGCCACCACCGCTCCGGGCTTGCCGCCGCGCAGGATGCCGATTACCCCCGTGTGAGCCACGCCGGTCCGGACCTCGAGCCCGAGCCGGGTGAGCTCGTCGGCCACCAGCTTGGCCGTGCGCACTTCGCGATTGGAAAGCTCCGGGTGCTGATGGATGTCCCGGCGCCAGGCAATCACCTGCGGCATGACCTGGGCAAGCCGGCTGTCCACCTCTCGGGCGGATCGGCTGGGTGCGGTTTGCGCGAACGCCCGCGCGGCAAGGAGCGCGAGCAGTAACGGGATGGAAGTGCGAAGTGTCATGGGGAAACCCTGGTGAGGCGAAAGTCTCTGGCACCGCGGCTGTTCAGCGTGAGCGCCGAAATCTTGCCGTTTGCTGCTTCGAACTGCACCCGGCTCCCCGCGATGACTGCGCCGGCGGAGCCCGGCCGCACCGTTTCCTCGAAGGTCGGACCAATCCGCACCCGCAGCGAATCACCCACCGGGATGATGACCCAGTCCGCCAGGAGCTCGTCGGAGCGATAGCGTCCCGCGTAGTCGGCGAGCGGCCGGGTGTTCTGATTCTCGACTGCGCGCGGGGCCACCTGAGTCGGGGGCGGTGGCGCCGGCGCCTTGAACACCGCGGCCAGCAGCAGCTCGGCCACTCGATTGGCGAGGACGGCGGGACCCGCGTTCGCGACGTTGCAGAGCGTGCTGATCGAGACGCGCTCCTCGGAGAAGCGGGTGAGCTGGGCGCGGAAGCCCGCCCACGAGCCGCCGTGCGAGACCCGCCGAAGACCCCGATAGCTGTCGACGTTCAACCCGAGCGCGTAACTGATGGCGTTGCCGTCATTGAGGACGCCGGTCGTTTCCAGCTCGCGGATGGCCGCGAGTCCTCCCACCGTCCCGCTGCTGAAGTTGCGGTCCCACAACAGGAGATCCTCGACCGTGGTTTGCACCGCGCCGTCTCCGGTCTGCTCCCAGTTGGCCAGCGCCAATCGGAACGACTCATGGCCCGGCACTCCCGGCGCATACGAACCCGCCTTCCCCGGGACGATCTCATCATGGCGGTCCAGGTAGAAGGTGTGCGTCATGCCCAACGGCCCGAAGATCCGCTCCGCAGCGAATTGGCGGAGCGATCTGCCGGAGGAGCGCCGGACGATGACCGAAAGCAGGAAGAATCCGCTGTTGCTATAGAGATACTCCGCGCCCGCCACGAAATTGGGCGCCTTCTGGCGGGCCAGGATCTCGAGGGCTTCCCGGTCGCCGGTCACCGCCTCCTCCTCCACCCCGCTCCATACCAGCAGGTCGATATAGTCGCGAATTCCGCTGGTATGATGGAGCAGGTGACGGATGGTCACCGGCTTCGCGTAGCGGCGCAGTTCCGGGAGGAATTTCTGAATTTCGTCGTCGAGGCTCAACTTTCCACCCTGGGCCAGCAGCACGACGGCCATCGCGGTGAACTGCTTGGACACGGATCCGATGTCGAACACCGTCGCTGGCGTGATGGGGACACCGAGCTCCACGCTCGCCAGGCCGTACCCCTTGGCGTACACCAGCCGCCCCTCCCGCATGACCCCGAGTGCGCATCCCGGTGAGCCTGGCACGCCGAAGCGGCCGAACACGGAGTCGATTCGCGCCGCCAGTGCGGGCTCCAGGGGACCCGCCTCTTGCGCGGCCGCCGTCCACGCCGCGCAGTGGAGCAGGCCGGCGGCGAGCAGGGCGCGGATCCGTAATGCCATCCTGGTCACTGGGAAGGAGGAAGGCTGAGCCGGAAGGAGGCGCCCGGATCGTTTCCCACGTATTCGAGGGTGCCGCCCTGACTCAGGGCAACGGCGCGGGCGATCGGCAGGCCGAGCCCCGATTCGTCCGAGGTGACCCGGGCCCGGTTCGAGCGATAGAAGCGCTGGAAGACCCCGGAAATCTCCTCCGGCTTGAGGCCCTTGCCACCGTCGGTGACCTCGACGCTTCGCCGGTGATCGGCCGCAAGGCGCACGCGGACCCGGCCACCGCGTGGTGAGGCCATGATGGCGTGCTCCACCAGCCCGTCGATCGCACGCAGCAGCAAATCGCCATCACCGGATACCATCCCGGCGCTCCCGCTCAGGTCGAGGCCGACTCCGCGCCCCTCCGCGAGGCCGGCCTTCCTCCCCACTGCCCGCTCCACCACGTCGTCCAGCTCGACCGGACTTCGCTTGCCGCCGACTACCCCGCCCTGAATCCGGGTCAGGGTGAGCAGGTCGTCCGCCAGGCGAACCAGTCGCAGCACCTCATCCAGACACCGTCGCAGCACTTCCTCGTATTCGGCCGTGCTGCGCGGCCGAGTCAGGGCGAGCTCGAGCTCGCCGCGGAGTACGGTGAGGGGAGCGCGGAGCTCGTGACTCGCATCCGAGGTAAACCGCCGGGTCCCCTTCACCGCCTGCTCGAGCCGCTCCAGCAGAGCGTTGAAGGCAATGGCCATGCGATTAAACTCCGCCAGATCCCCCGGGAGCGCCACGCGTCGGTCCAGCTCGTTCACGCCGATCGACTCCGCCTCCGCGGTGAGTGCGAGCGCGGGGGTCAAAGCGCGGCTCGCAATCACCCACGCCACCAACCCCGCCAGCCCGGTGCCCAGCAGTCCCAGCCCGGCCATGAGCCAGACGAAGTTCTTGAGGGTGATCTCGAGCGGCGCGAGCGAGGTGCTGACCTGCAGCACCTGGTTCCGCTGGCCCGGCCCCACCTGGCTCATCGGATAGAGTGCGCTGCGGACCTTTTCCGAATTCCACTGGACGGTGGCGAAGCCCGTCCGGCCGTTCCGGGCGGCTTCCAAGGCGCCGAGCGGGACCGGCATCGGCTCGTGCAGGTTCCCGCTGCGACCAAGCGTGGCGCCCTCGGAGCTGAGCAGCTGCGCCCAAGAGTGATGCACGGCGACCGGAGCGGCCGCCGCCACCGGAGACTCCGGCCGAAAGCGAAAACCCCCGTTGCCCTGATCGGCCCCGTACTGCGCCTCCAGTCGGGCAATCTCGAGCAGCGAGGCGTCGACGTTTGAAAGCAACAGAACGCGGAGATAGAGCGTGGCGCCGGCGAGGACCACCACCGCGACCCCGAGCGCCTGGACGGCCACCCGGAGCGCGAGCGCCGACCGGAACGACCTCATCTCAGACCGAATCGGACTTGAGCGTGTAGCCCACTCCACGCACGGTGTGAATCAGGCGGGCTTCGCCGGCGCGCTCCAGGGCGCTTCGCAGCGTGGAAATGTGCGCGTCCACGAGGTTGGACTCGGGATCGAAGGTGAGGTTCCAGACTTCGCGCAACAACTCCGACCGGCTGACCGCCCTGCCCGTGTTCAGCATCAGATACTCGAGCAGGCGGAACTGCCTCGGCGCGAGCGCGATGGTCCGATCGCCCCGCCGCACGGCTCGTTTGAGGCGATCGAGCTCCAGCGAGCCGGCCCGCAACACGCCCTGGACCCCAGACCCCTGGCGACGGGTCAACGCCCGCACCCGGGCCAGCAGCTCCACGAGCGCGAACGGCTTGACCAGGTAATCGTCGGCGCCCGCGTCGAGTCCGATCGCGATGTCCTGCGGAGCATCCCGCCCCGTGAGGATCAGAATCGAGGTCGTAACGCCTTCCTGGCGCAGCGTCGCGCAAACCGACAGCCCATCCGGCTCGGGGATTTGGATATCCAGCACGATCAGATCGTAGCCGGGCTTCCTGCGCCCTTTGGCGAGCGCCATGCGGCCGTCCAGGGCCACGTCCACGTTATAACCGTCTTCCTCCAGGCTTTGCTGCAGGAAGCTGACCGTTCGCTCATCATCTTCGACAACCAAGATCTCCACACAACCTCCCCCGCTGGGCCCGGTAAAGTTACCATAATGCGGAGGCACCGCTACCTTACGCGCATGACGGTTTCGGCCCCCACCCGGGCGCTGGACTTCGGGAACTCGACCGCGCTCGACGCCGGGCTCTCCGCGATGGCCCACGGGCTACGCGGCTCCGTCATCCTGAAAATCGCGGCCGAAGTCCGCGAGCTCGCCGCGAGCGGAGGTCCGCTCTGTAATCTCACCGTCGGCGATTTCGATCCGAAACAGTTCCCGGTGCCGGAGCCGCTCCGCGATCTGGTGGTGCGCGCGCTGGAAGCGGGCGAGACCAACTATCCGCCGTCGGACGGCGTGCTGCCGCTTCGGGAAGCCGTGGTGGAATACGTCGCGCGGGAGCACGGGGTCGCGCTGCCGGTGCCCTCCGTGCTGATCACTGCCGGCGGGCGGCCGGCGATCTACGCAGCGTATCGCTGCATCCTGGACCCTGGAGAAGTGGTACTCTATTCGGTCCCCAGCTGGAACAATGACTACTACGCGGCAATGATCGGTGCCCGCGCGCTGCCGGTGCGGGCACGCCCGGAGGCTGCCTTTCAGCCGACGCTCGCTGAGCTCGGGCCCCATTTGCCGGACGCCAAGCTCCTCTGCCTCTGCTCTCCGGGAAACCCGACCGGTACGGTGCTCGCGCCATCCGCGCTGCGCGAGATCCTGGAGGCGGTCGTCCAGGAAAACGCCCGGCGCGCGGCGCGGGGAGGACCGCCGCTCTTCGTGCTGCACGACCTGATGTACGGCTCCCTGGTGTTCGGTGACCGGCCCCACGCTCATCCCCTCGCGCTGGTTCCGGAGGCTGCGCCGTGGGTGGTCACGATCGACGGTATCTCCAAGGCGTTCGCCGGCACCGGCCTGCGGGTGGGCTGGGCGACCGGCGCCCCTGCCGTGATCGCACGGATGAAGGATTTCCTCGGCCACGTGGGGGCGTGGGCGCCGCGTCCGGAGCAAGTCGCGACCGCAGCTTTCCTCCGCGATCCGGCGGCCATCGCGGCATTCCAAGCCGGCATGCACCGCGCGCTGGTGGAGCGGCTGGACGCACTCTACGCGGGATTCAGCCGGCTCAAGGCGCAAGGCTTTCCGATCGATTGCGTCCGGCCCCAGGGCGCGATGTATCTCTCTCTGCAACTCGATCTGGTGGGACGCAAAGTGGCCGGCGCCACAATTGCCGACAACGAGGCCATCCGCACGCTCCTACTCGAGCGCGCCGGCCTCGCGGTCGTGCCCTTTCAGGCCTTCGGCCTGGTGGAAGAAAGCGGCTGGTTCCGGCTATCAGTGGGGGCGGTATCGGTGCGGGAGATCGAGGCGGTCTTGCCTCGCGTGAAGAAACTGCTCGCGGAAGTAGCGAGTAGCGAGTAGCTCTTTCCTAACGTGCCATCCAGAAACTCACCTTCACGGCGAACACATTCTCTCCCGGTGCCCTGAGCAGCGCCGAGAAATCCCGCGAGAACCGCAGGTCACCGAACTCCGAGGCATCCTCGCGCCGTTGCTGCCATACCAGGAACAGCGTCGACCCGGGCCGGTACTCCCAGCGCAATACCGCGTTGCCGCGCAGGGATCCGAAACTGAAGTTCGGGTCCGCGAAGCTGATCGTATTGGCGGTCGCGGCATTGCCGTCCGGGTCGATCACCACCGTTCCTCCCGCGCGCTGGACGGTGCCCGCATCGCGGCCGAATACGGTGAAATCAAAGGTGCGTGGTGTCCTGAGCTCCTTGAAGTCCTGAAAGCGCCCGGAGGCCAGCAGCGGCTGGGCGTAGAGCTGAAAGGACAGCTTCGGGGTAAAGGTCCAGTTCACCCTAGTCACCAGTGCCAGCTCGTGCTGCTCGAGGTTGGCAAAGACATAGCGGTTCTGGTACGTGGCGGTCGCCAGCGGATCGGGCTGGCTGGCCACATACTGCGCCCGGCTCGCTGACCACGAATAGCTGGGGCCCAGCGAAAGGGAAAACGTCGGCGTGAGCTGTACGGCCAGGTCGAGCTCGCCCGCCGCGACCCGCCGGCCGCCGGGCGTCGCCGCAGAAAAGTTGAGTTGCGCGAGATAGCGCTTCCGCCGATCGCTGAAATACGAGACCGAGAACTGCCAGCCGCTGGGGACCTTGGCCACGGGCCCGCCCCGGGTAAGGCGGTCGTCCTCGACCGCCCCCAGGTGGTCGGCCCGCACGAAGATCCCGGAGAAATTCCGCAGGGTGACGAACGCGTCCGCCGCGATAACATTGAAGACCAGATCGCCGTCGCTGTTCCAGAAGTGGTTTGAGAAGATCTCGGCCCGATATTCCCGGAATAGCTTGCCGGGCCTGGTCTCCCGGTAAATCAGGTCGGTGGAGAGCCCCCGGCGGTCGGCGCTGGTTTGAAACCCGATGTCGTTGGCCTCGAATCCCGGGCTCACCGCCTGGAACGCCAGGTTCCCTAGCCAATGGGTGCCCGCCGTCCGGGTGATGGCGGCCTGCCCCACATAGCCTTCCAGTCGGGTGCGGGCCGCATCGAAATGAAAGGAGGTGGCGTCGGGGCGGTCGTAGTAGCGGCGGCTGGCCAGCTGGGTTGCTGCGATAGCGCCCGTGCTGCCCTCGACTCGGCTGCCCGCCAGCGAAAGGTCGAGTGCCCAGCGCTGCTGGGACCACGCATGATTGAGGTCGACCCCTGCGACGTAGGCGCGGGATCGCAGCACACTCTCCAGCGGTGAACCATTGAGGTCGCGATTGACGGCTGATCCGAAGAAGCCAAGCTGCGTATTGCCCCGGCCAGTCTCGCGCCGGACTCGGCCGACGAAATAATTGGTGAGCGGCTCGACCGGAACGCTGATCCGCGCGCCATCCTGCGCGACGGCGTGCGCCGTCTCGCGAGCGGTGAGAGCGTCCAGCACGCCCAACGACCACCCGGAGGGCGACTTGCCGGTGAGCTTGGCCGCGGCCGCGATGGTGGTCTGCTCGGGGACAGCGGCAAACTGGACCTCTCCCACGCTGCCCTGCGGCGCCCGCCCGATGCGCCTGGAAAAGAACAGTGTTGGGGCCACGCCGGCATTGAAGGTGTGGAGCGAGCCGAACCGGAATTGATCCTGGCCCTCGACGAAAAAAGGGCGCTTCTCCGGGAAGAAGGTCTCGAATGCCGTGAGGTTGACCACCGCGGGGTCCACCTCCACCTGGCCGAAGTCCGGATTCACGGTGGCGTTGAGGATCAGGCTGCTGGAGGGACGCAGCCGGATGTCGGTGCCCACGCCGCCGTCGAGGGCGTGGCCGCTGTGGAACGGATCGCCGGCGGGCACCTTGTGAAAATCCACCCGAGAGGTGAGGTACGGCAGCAGCTCCAGCCGGCCGGGCGCCGGCAGCTGCTCCATGCCGGTCAGATGGCCGAAGCGCTGGACCCCGCCCTGTTCGCTCTTGGGGGTAAAGGCAAAGAGGTCACGCTCCTGCGTATTCCAACCGAAGCGCTCGAACTGGATGCCCCAGACGCCGTCTCCAGTGCGCTGATACGGCAGCTGCGACAGCGGCAGTCGCATCTCCAGCGACCACCCCAGCGAGTCTCTCGCCACCTTGGCATCCCAGACGGCGTCCCAGGAGAGGTCGAGGTCGCCTCCGCTGGAGAACGCGGCATCCCGGATCGCACCGCCGGCGGTAATGCGGAAGTAATAGGCCGAGAGGTGGTCGTGACGGGAATCGATGGTGATGGCGAACACGTCCCCATCCACCGGCTCGTCGCGCCGGGCCAGACGGGGCCGTACGTTGGCGGGATTGCGCTCGTACATCCGCGCGCCGATCCAGAGCGACCCGCCGCCGACCAGCACCCGCACCTCCGTCCGCTCGGCGGGAGCCTCGCCTTCCTTGGGATCGATCTGGGTAAAGTTTGCCGCGGGGGGAGCGGCCGCCCAGGCGGCATCGTCGAGCCGGCCGTCGAGCTGGACGCTCCCGGCAAGTCGGCCGGCGCGAAGGGAAGGAGCAGCGGCGTGCGCGCCAAGCGGCTGCCGGCCTGCCGGCGGCGACTGTTGGGCAGCGAGGGAAATGGCCGCGAGGAGCAGTGGCAGACTCAGGAGTAACCCTCAGGATTCATGGTCTGCCACCGCCATGCGTCAGCGCACATCTGGTCGAGGCCGCGGGTTGCCGACCAGCCCAACTGCTCTCGGGCGCGAGTCGGGTCGGCCCATGCTTCGGCCACGTCGCCGGGCCGGCGTGGCACGAACCGATGCGGGATGGGACGGCCCACCACCCGCTCGAACGCGTGAATCATCTCCAGCACCGAATAGCCCCTGCCGGTGCCCAGGTTGTACGTCACCAGCCGCGGCCCCTTCCGGAGCTCTTCGAGTGCGCTGAGATGGCCGAGGGCCAGATCGGTGACGTGGATGTAATCACGCACACCGGTGCCGTCTCGCGTCGGATAGTCATTGCCGTACACGGCAAGGCTCGGCTGCTTGCCGACCGCGACCTGGGTGAGGTAGGGAACCAGATTGTTGGGGATGCCGGTGGGCGCTTCGCCGATTCGCCCGCTGCTGTCGGCGCCGACGGGATTGAAATACCGCAGCACCGAGATCGCCCAGGACGGGTCGGCGCAGTAAATGTCCTGCAGAATGCGCTCGATGACGAGCTTGGTCATCCCATACGGGTTCACGGCGCTGACCGGGAAATCTTCCCGGATCGGCACCGCGGCCGGATCGCCGTACACGGTGCAGGAAGAGCTGAAGACGATGGTCTTGACTTCGTGCCGCGTCATCGCGGCGAAGAGCACCAGCGACCCCGCCAGGTTGTTATCCCAGTAGAGCAACGGCTTCTCGACCGACTCGCCTACCGCCTTGAGACCGGCAAAGTGAATGACGGCCTCGATGTCTCCCCCTCCGAAAATCCGCTCGAGGGCCTCCGCGTCACGTAGATCCGCGCGGTGGAACACGAGATCCCGGCCGGAGAGCGCGCGCACCCGGCGGAGGGATTCCTCGTGGCTGTTGGAGAGATTGTCGACGACACACACGTCATAACCCGCCCGCAACAGCTCGAGGCAGGCATGACTCCCGATGAAGCCGGCTCCGCCGGTGACGAGGATCGGCACGATTACCGAGCGCCCATCGACGAGCCGGGTCGTCGCATGATGTTCCTCACGAAGTGGGCGGGACTGACGAAAAACGCGACCCGGTCCACACCCGAGTCGCGTGGTGGTGAGTAGTGCGCCGCGTAGGAATCGAACCTACAACCTAGTGATTAAGAGTCACTTGCTCTGCCAATTGAGCTA
>CAZYPO010000042.1:0-3590 GCA_964649225.1 uncultured Gemmatimonas sp.
CCGTCGAGCGTCATCCTGAGATCGGTCCAGTGCACCCGGTAGCCCGCGTCGAGTAGCACGCCGTACGCCTCGCGATACGCGGTCTGGCAGCGAATCGCGATGCGACGCGCCTGCGCGTTGCCCGCCGCGGCTTCGAGCGCCTCGAGCAACTGGCGGAATGCGTTCAGATTGCGCGCGGCCAGCTTGAGCACCCGGAGCTCGTCGGCGGGACGCCCTTCCGCGAGCGGAGCGGAATGCCACAGCGCGAAGGCGGCGAGCTGGCCCCGTTCGGTCACCAGCGTCAGGTCACCCAGTCCCCGCTCCAGCGTGAGGCGGATCTCCCGGCTGAAATCCACTCCGGGAACCAAGCCGTCGACCAGGGTCTGGCAGGCCGGTAGGTCGGCGTCGCCGCGCGTCGCGGCCTGTGGAGCCACCGGCGCGGGCCGGCGGCCGTCCAGCTCGCGGGACAGGCTCACGGTGAGGTGCTCGGGCCGGAAGCCCAGCCGAGAGTAGAAGCCGATATTCTCCACGGTCCGCGGCATGGTCTCGAGCCCGATAACCCGCGTGGCGGCGGCCTCCAGCCGGGCGATTCCCGCCCGCACGATCAACCCGCCGATGCCTTCGCCCTGCCGCCCCGGTCGCACGGCCAGCGGTCCCATCCACCCCTCGGCGCCGGACTGGTGCACCAGGTTGAAGGCGATGACCTCGTCGGCGGCATCGCGCCACACCATCGCGCCTTCCCCGGCCGCGGCGATGGAGAAGCGCCAGATGGCGGGGTTGAGCATCGGCACCCGCACCCCGCTCATCCCGTCGCGCTGATAGCGGTCGGTGAACGCCTCGGAAAAGACCCGGTTGATCCGGTCGATGTCCTCGGGCGTGGCGGCAGCGGGGCCGCGCACCCGCTCAGGCCGCGGCATCGCGCGGCTCCAGGACGGCGCGGGCCACCCGCGCTTCGACGTCGTAGCTCAGCCGGATGACGCGATCGAAGCCTTCGCGCACCGACTCGATGTGGGTGATCAGGATGACCTGGGGGAAGCGATCGCTCAAGCGGCGCAGCAGCTCGACCACCGCGGTGCGGCGCTCCTCGTCGAGCGAGCCGAAGATTTCGTCGAGCACCAGCAGCGAGAGCGGCTGCCCTGCGCGCTCGGCGATCATCTGGCTGATCGCGAGGCGCAGCGCGAGATTCGCGACGTCTTCTTCGCCGCCCGAGAGCACCGGTTTCGGCTCGCCGTCCTCGATGATGGTCGCCACGTAATCCTCGTCGAGCTGCAGATCGTCATAACGGCCGGCGGTGAGGTCGCGCAGGAATTCCGAGGCGAGCTCGGAGAGATCGGGGCGCAGCGCGTTGTTGAGCTCGGTGCGCAGGTCGCCCAAGGCGCGGTCGAGCTCGTGCTGCAACAATACCGCATCGCTCACGCGCTGCACCTCGACGGCGCGCCGCTCCCGCTCTTCCTTGCGCCGGATGATGTCCGCGCTCTGGCCGAGCGCGGCGGTGAGCTCTCCCGCGGCGCGCGCCTTCCCCACTTCCGCCTGCTGCACGGCGCGCTCGGAGTCCCTAACCCGCGAGCGCACTTGCTCCAAGGCCTCCGAGGACCAGCCGAGCCCGGTGAGCTGCTCGCGCAGCGCACGGGCACGGGCTTCCCGCTGCGACAGGTCCTGCTCCGCGAGCTGCGCGCGCGGGACCAGCTCCTTGGCGCGATCGGCGGCGGCGCGCAGCCGCTCGGCGACCAGGGCCTGCGGCTCGAGCTGCGTAATGAGCCGCCGCACCTCGGCGTGGCGCGCTTCGTCGTAGCGCTCGGGCGCCGCGGCGATGGCTGCCTCCAGCTCGGCGCTCTGGGCGGAGAGCGTGGCTCGCTCCGCCTCGAGCCGGCCGCGCTCGGTTACCTGCTGACCCAGGCGGGCCGCGAGCTCGGTGAGCCGCCGCGCTTCCAGATCCAGCCGATCCCGCTCGGCGCTCAGCTCGAGCAGCGCGACGGGCTCCGGCACCAGCTGCTCGATGCGCTGGCGATAGAATTTCCCCTGGAACTCCACCTCTTCGAGCTGGCGACCCAGGACCGCGACCACGTTCTGGTACTCGGCGCCCAGCGGGCGGCCGCAGGTGGGACAGTCGCCGCCGGGACCGGCCTGGCCCAGCCGACGGCGTTGCTCGGCGAGGTCCTCGTACTGCGCCAGCAGGTTCTTGCGCTGGGTTTCGGCGTCCTGCTTTTCGCGTACCCACGCTGTTCGCGCGGCTTCCACCTCCTGGCCCAGCCGACCCAGCTGCGCCTGCACCTCCGCGCGCCCGGCGGAAACCCGCTCCGCTTCCTGCCGCTCGGGAAGCTGGGCCAGCCGCTGCTCGAGCCGCCCCAACTGGGCCTGGATCTCGGTGCGCCTGGCTTGCAGGCTCCGCCGCCCGCCGGCCGCCTCGCGCTCGCTGTCGAGCGTGTCGCGCTCCGCCCGCAAGGCGGCGAGCGGTTGCAGCGCCGGCAGCAGCTCATCCAGCTTGGCCTTGGCGCCCAGCGCCTCGGCCAGCTCGCGGTCGAGCGTGGTGAACTGCTCGCGCGCGGCTTCCGCACCGTGCTCGGCGACCTTCAAGTCTCCTTCAAGGGAAACCACGGTGTGCTGGAGCGCTTCCCAGCGCTCTTCCTCGGGGCGGAGCGCGGCGAGCGCCGCCTCCGCTTCGCGATGCGCTGCGGCGATCTTGGCCGAGGCGGCTTCGGCCGTGCGCAGCCGGGTGTCCGCGAGCTCCTGGTCCACCGCGAGCTGCGCCGGATCCGCCAGCTCGGAGCGGCGCGCCTCGAGGGTGGCCTGGAGCACGCGGCGGCGTTCCTTGAGGCGCTGCTGCGCGGTGCGCAGCTTCTCGTAGCCCAGCACCCGGCTCAGGAACTGGGCGCGCTCCGGCGCGGACATCTGCGCCATGATCGCCAGCTCCTTCTGGCCCGTGAAGTAGGTGTTGAAGAATTCTTCCCGCGTCATCCCGAGCGCCCGCATCAGGCGCTCGGTGACGGTGCCGAGGCTGTTGGCGATCGGCGCGGCGTCGCCGTCGAGGAACAGCTCGGCGTTCTGTAGCGAGCGCACGATCCGGTAGCGATGGGGTCCCAGCTCGAAGTCGAGCTCGACCTCCACCCTGGAGCGGGGCGGCGCGCCGCGACGCCGGATGGTGTCCTTGGTGCCGCGGGCGGCGTCGCTCCCGTAAATGGCCCAGGCAATGGCCTCGAGCAGGGTAGTCTTCCCCGCCCCGTTCGGGCCGATGATCCCGGTGAGGCCGCGCTCGAAGCTGAGCACGGTGTCGGCGTGCTGGCGGAAGTTGAGCAGGCGCAGTCGGCGAATTTCCATCAGTCGGGCTCGCCTCCCGCATGCTCGTCCGGCTCGGCCAAGAGCTCGAGTCCCAGCGCCACGAATGGTTCCCGGGGTACCCGTTCCGGCAGCGGCCGGCGGCGCAGGAAGTCGGCGACCGTCTCGGGCAGGGTCTGCCGGCGGCCGGGGGCGCCGCTGCCGGAAGCCCCCGAAGTCTCCGGGACGTACAGCGTGAGCTGGAGGTGCAGCGCTGCGGCCTTGGCGGCGCGCAGCGCGGCGTGATCGAGCTCGCGCTGCACGTGACGGGGAATGTTCTGGATCACGATGCGGACGAT
>CAZYPO010000042.1:3690-25544 GCA_964649225.1 uncultured Gemmatimonas sp.
AGGATGGAGCCGGTGTCACTGCTCCGCGGAGTATCATGGTTGCCCGCGATCATTACCACAGGCGCATCGGGGAGCGCCTCGCGAATCCGCTGGAGCTGCCGGAACGCAAAAACGATGGAGAAATTGGTGGGCCGCACCGCGTGGAACAGATCACCCGCGATGACGATCGCGTCGGGCCGCGAGGCGATGACGGCATCCACCGCGGCGCGAAACGCGTTCGCGATGTCGGCCTCGCGCTGGTTGATGCCGGCCGGCGTTTGGCGATAGTACTGCCGGAACCCGAGGTGCAGGTCGGCGAGATGGGCGATCTTCACGGGGGGGAAATTACTCTGTAGGGGAGCAGGGAGCAGGGAGCAGGGAGCTAGTATGGGTCTCCACTGGTCCGGACCGGGCGGACGCCGGCGCGCGGAACCACGGTTTCCGGCCGGACTTCCCGGCCCAGGCACTTCACGAAAAAGGCGAGCGGCTGGTCGGGGCGGGCGCGCACGGTGGCATTGAGCGCCTTCCGCACGTCGTCCTCCCGCCGGTCGGCAATGACGTCGAGGACGCGCCCTGATGCGAGCGTGGGGTCGAGGGCGCGCAACCGCCGCGCGACGGCCTCGGCAAAGCCCAGCTCCTGCCGCGGCGGGAATCGCTCGACCCCCTCGCGCCCCGAGAGCACCGCGGGCCGCGGAAAGCGCACGAAGATGGGCTGGGTGAAGTGGGGGTGCCGCACCAGCAGCTCGCCCTTGGGCAGCGCCGCGAGGCGCGCCCGGGTCGCGGGGCTGAGCGTGTTATACGAAGGCAGGGCCAGCTCATCGCTGTCCATGCGGCCGAGAATCGTGGTTCCCGCGTTGCCGACCACGCGGCGCTGCACCTGGGAGCGGAACTGCTGGGCCGAGAAGAGCACCAACCCGAGGTAGCGCCCGCGCTCGGAGATATCCAGGAGCATTTTGCGCACGTAGGTGTCCGGCCCGTCCGCCGGGGCGTACTTGTTCAGCTCGTCCACGAAGACCACGACATGCGCGACGCCAAGATCCCGGCGCTCGAGATGCTCTCGCAGCTTGGAGACGATCCGCGCGAACACCAGATCCTGCGCCAGCGGATCGATCCCCGCGACGTCGACGACGTAGAGGCCGCGATCCTCGAAGTTTCCCCAGGGTAGATCGTTCACCTCGCCGTCGTCGGTGACGAGGCCCTTGGAGCGGGTGCTGATGTTGCCGAGGCGGTTGCGGATTTTCCGGATGGTGGCGATGTGGTGGGTTCGCCAGACTTCGCCACCCCGGCCGGACTCCTCCAGCACCAAGAAAATCGCACGGAAGAACTCGTCCAGGTCGGCAAAGCTCCGCACCTGGAAGCTCCGGGGCAGCGTGTTGTCCTCATACTGTTTGCCCACCACACGCTCCGCCAGAAAATCGATGAACGCATCCGCTTTGGCGTCCACGTCATCGCGATTGAGCAACACCTCGGCGTAGTCGAGCACCTCGCGCAGGCCCCAGAGGAGCGGCTCCGTGTTCGCGGCCAGCGCCTCGTGCGTACGCAGGGTGTTGAGGTTGACGCCGTCCGCCTTGTAGGGCGCGTAGTAGCGCACCCGGTCGAACGGCACCGGATTCAAGCCAAGCCGGGAATAGAGCCGCCGGTCCTCCTCGCCGAGAATGGAGGGCTGATCCAGAAAGCAGAGATCGGGGCCCTTCACGTTGAAGCAAACCGCGGCGATGCGGCCCTTCTGCTGGGGGAACTTCTGGAACAGGCTGGTGAGGAAGAACTCCACCGCGCTGGTCTTGGTGGCGAGTCCCGACACGCCGGTGATGTTGAGGTGCGCCGCCTCCGGGCCGAGCAGGAATTCGGCGTCGAGGTAGACCGGGGCCTCGAGTCCTCCAACGGCATAGACGCCCACCGGCACGCCGGTCGGATGGTCTCCCGTCATGTAGGAGTCCATGCGAAGCGCGGTCACCACGTCCGCGTCGCTGGCCAGGTGCACCGCCCCGAGCGGAACCGGCTGCACCGGCTCCTCCGGGATGTGCCGCAGTACCGCCGCGGCGTAGAGCCGGATTTCGGCGCGGCGAGTGGGGTCTTCGGCGGCCGCGGGATCGCCATCCGCGCCGAGCACCGCGTGCATCGGGGTTTGCAGGTCGGAGTACGCGAAGCCGTCGGTGACCACGCCGAACACGGTGCGCTCCTCGGCCTCGACCCGCACGATCGCGCCGATGCCGATGGGCGATTCGCGGGGGGTCCAGAAGAAAAACTGGTGCGGCGTGCTCGGCTTGAGCTCGGTCGCCACGACACGGCCCACCGCGAGGTCAGCAGTCACCACCCACCTCTTCCCGCTCGGAGGTATTGCTCCACACCGTGAATGCCGTACAACAGGCGGTCCCACCGGAGGTCCGCGCTGATCGGCGCCCGCTCCGCCAGGAGCCAGCGCGATACCTGGTCCGCGATGGCACGGGTACCATCCCGTGCCGCCGCTTCCACCCGGATGAGCCCGTAGAGCAGGTCTTTGCCGCTCCAGTCCCACAGCCGTAGTCCCCAGGCATGGACCGGGGCGCGCTGGCTGGAAGCGGGCCGGAAGATATTGGATCGGTGGCCCACGGGGAGATTCAAGTAGGCGACGAGATCCTCCCCGCTGAACGGCAGGGTGGCGTGACTCTTCGCGACACCGAGCATGCGGGGGTCGCTGGCCCATACGGGGCTCACCGCCAGCGAGCCATCCACCACCAGCCAGGCATTCGAGCCTTTGCGGTAGGCGTCCCCCGCGCGGCGCTCGAGCTCGCCGCGGGCGTTGTCCACCACCGCGCGGGCCGAATCGAGGTCGCGCAGCGGATGCACGGGCTCATCGGTGTCGAGCGCGATCGTGGCGACATCCTCGAGGGCGTGGGTCGCCATCGCCAGCACTTCCGGGCGGCCGATGACCAGGCGCTTCCGCTCGGAGATGACGGTGCGGGCTTCGCGGCCGACCCGCTCGCGCACCGCCGCAGCCACCTCGCCAAAGAGGAGCGGAGCAGCGCCGGCATATGACAGGATCTCGAACCGCTGGATCCCATCGAGGAAGGCCACGGTTTCGGTCCAGGGCTCCGGGGGTCCGACCGGGCGGGCGGAAACCGGAGCCGGCTCGATCAGCTCGGCGGGGATGATGCGGGCCTCCTCGGCGCGGCCCTGGCTCGCCGGCGGAGCCAGCGAAGCGGGCACCAGCCCGGGAACGGCCGCAAGCCGGCGTCGGAGATCCTGGAGCGACGGGACGTTCAGCTCCCGGGTTGCCACTGCTCAGTCGCCGAGGGTTCCGATGAAGCGGATGATGCGGTCGAGGGCCGCGTCGAGCTCCCGCTCGGAGACCGCGTAACTCAAGCGTACCCAGCGATCATCTCCAAACGCCTCCCCCGCCACCAGGGCGACGCCTTCCTCCCGCATCAGGCGCTCGCAGAACGACTGGCCGCTGAGCGTCGGGTCGCGCCCGACCCCGTCCACTCGGAAGAAGAAATAGAAGGCGCCGTGCGGCTCGACGAACTCCACTCCGGGCGCTTCCTCCCTGAAGCGGCTGACGACCCGTTCACGCCGCCGCCCGAAGGCGGCTACCATCCTGCGGACCTCGGCTTCCACCTCCGCGTCGTTGTACGCGGTGACCGCGGCCCATTGCGCCGGATGACTGGCTCCGGTGGTGACGTGCGACTGCAGGCCGGCCATCGCCTTGGCGACGTTGGCGGGCGCGAGGGCCGCGCCGATCCGCCAGCCGGTCATCGCGTAGGCCTTGCTGGCACCGGTGATCACCACCAGCCGGTCGAGGTCTTCGTCCGGCAGATCGAGAAAAGAGGGCGCCGAGCCATCGCCGTAAAAAATTCGCCGGTAAATCTCATCCGCGATGATCCAGACTTCGTGACGCTTGGCCCAGCTCGCGATGGCGCGCAGCTCGCTCAGCGTGTACACCGCCCCGGTGGGGTTACAGGGCGAGCAGAGGATGAGTCCACGGACCAGTTTGTCGGTGTGACGCTCGAGATCGTCGGCGCTCACCTTGAGGCCCCAGTCGGCGGCCCCCGGGATCAGCACGGGCTCGGCGCGCGCCAGATGAACGATCTGGGGGTAGGAGACCCACGCCGGGGCCGGGATGAGCACCTTGTCCTTGGGACCGAACAGACTGAAGCAGGCGTTGAACAACGCCTGCTTGGAGCCCGAGCTCACCACGATGTTTTCCGCCTGGACCGGACGCCCGCCGGAAAGCTGGGACAGGTTGTTCGCGATCGCGTGGCGGAGCTCGCTCAGGCCGGCATTGGGGGGATAGTGCGTATAGCCATGCTGAATCGCGAGGATTCCCGCCTGGGCCGCTGGCGCCGGGGTATCGAAATCCGGCTCGCCCGCGCCGAGGTCGAGGATATCCTCGCCGGCCGCCTTTCGGCGCTTGGCTTCGGCGCTGACGGCGACGGTTTCGGAGGCGCGCAGGTGCGAGAGATTCGGCGAGAGGGGGTCGGGCAGCCGGATGACACGCGTCATGGCGAGAAGAATAACCACTTGGTGACGCCCGGGGCGCGCGCTACGTTTCCCTGCCCGGCAATTCCGCCGCTGTTTGACAATCGAGGGACCCGTGTCGGACCTGAAGCTCGCGGAGACCGTGGCGTCCCGCGGCAACAACCTTGTTTTCATCGCCCCGCCGGTGCCGAGCGCCGCGCGTCCCGTCCTTGCGGGCATCCTGGCCCCGCGGGAATCGGCCCGGGAAGGCCTCTGGCTCGGGCTGGCGCCGGCCGAATCGATCGAGGAGTGGGCGCGCGTCGCGGCACAGCTCGCCAGCGGAAGCAGTCACCGCGTGGCGGGGGCGCAGACGCCCGCCCGGCTCACTCGCCTCCTGCGCTCCGAGGCGCTGGCGCTGGTGGTGACGCCGCCGGGCACGGCCCATGAGCTGGTGCGGCGCGCCGCGCTCAAGATGGAAGGCCTCGCCGGCGTGTTGCTCCTCTGGCCGGAGGCCTGGGGCAGCGACGAGCTCGCCACCCTGCTGCTCCAGGACCTGCCCAAGGAAGCACAGCGCATCGTCGTCACCGCGGATCCCTCCGGGTCGGCCCCACTCATCGAGCGCTACTGCTGGCGCGCCCCCGTGACCGACTTGCTGGGGCCCGAGCGCCTCGACGCGACGCCGCAGGTGCGGAGCATGCCGGTGGCCTGGGGGCGGCGCCCGGAAGCGCTGCTCGACCTGCTGGAACAGCTCGACCCGGAATCCCTCTCCGTCTGGATCGCGGACCAAGCCGATGGCCCGGCCATCCAGCGGGCCCTGGCCGCGTCAGGGGTCCGCGCGACAATCGGCACCGACACGGGATCGGCCGCGGCGCTCGTCGTCGCCTACGATCTTCCCACGCCCGCGCAGCTGCGCGAGCTCGCCGCTGCTGGAGAGGTCGTGCTGCTGGCTCCCCCGGGAGCCGAAGGCTATCTCGCGCGGCTGGCGCCCAACCGCCGCCCCCTGCACCTGCTGGGATTGCTGAATGCGGCTCAGGCCGGCCTGGCCCGATCCCGCCGGACCATCGCCGAGTTGCTCGAGCGGGGTCCGGCGCCAGCCGCCTTTTTCGCCATTGCTCCGCTGCTCGAACGGCATGAGGCCACCGCCGTGGCGGCGGGACTCTACGAGCTGTGGGAAAAAGCGCTCTCGGCGGGCGCGGCGCCAAGCGCACCGGCTCGGCCGGCCGCGGCCGCGGTCCGCCTCTGGGTGGCCATCGGGAAGCGCGATGCCGTCACTCCGCACGATCTGGTCGCCGCCCTGCTCAAGGACGGGGGAGTGCCGAAGGAGGCCATCGGCAAGATCGAAATCCGGGAGACTTTTTCGCTGGTCGAGCTCGGCGCCGCGGTCGAGGCGGACGCGGTGGCGGAACGGCTCACGGGGAAGACGATCAGGAAGCGGAGGCTGGTGGCGCGGGTGGACCGGGGGCGGCCGAAAAAACCGTGACCGCCTAGCGTTTCTTGTTGAGCAGGTCGCGAAGTGGCTTGCCGGCTCTGAACACCGGAGCCGTGCTGGCCTTGATGGCGATCGCGCTGCCGGTACGAGGATCGCGGCCGTTGCGCGCCGCACGCCGCTTGGTCTCGAAATGGCCAAAACCGGTGATCTGCACGCGGCCGCCGCGGCGCAATTCGGCGGAGAGGATTCCGGTGCTGCCAAACAGGGTGTCGACCACCGCGAGTGCTTTGGCGCGCGAAACCTCAAGCCGCCGGGCCAGCTCGGTCACCAGCTCGTGCTTCGTCATCGCAGCCTCCCGCCGCTGCCCGAGTCACCCCTCGAAGGGGCGGAATATGTGGAGGGGCCTCCAATCCGCAAGAGCGTCGGCCGCTCGCTTGACCTGATCCTGCGCCGCCGCTATCGTCGGAGTCCCCAACCGAACTCTTCTCAGCATCGGGATGATCAAGATGTACAACCTGGCGCGCCCCGGAACGATCGAGATCATCGCCGGAGTGATGTTCAGCGGCAAGAGCGAAGAGCTCCTCCGCCGGGTTCGCCGCGCGCTCATCGCGCGCCGGAAAGTGCAGGTCTTCAAGTCCCACCTCGATGAGCGGTACGGCGGGCTCTACCGGGTTTCCAGCCACAGCGGCATCGAGTTCGAGGCCATCCCGGTCGACAGCGCCGCTGAGATCATGCGGCAGACCCGGCCGGACACCGAGCTGGTGGCGATCGACGAGGCCCAGTTCCTCGACCGCGACATCATCGACGTCGTCACCGCGCTCGCGGCGCGCGGGGTGCGAGTCCTTGTCGCGGGCACCGACACCGATTTCCGGGGCGAGCCCTTCGGGATGATGGGACACCTGATGGCCATCGCCGAGCAGGTGGACAAGCTGAGCGCCATCTGTGTCGTCTGCGGCGATCTGGCCTGCCGCAACCAGCGCTTGGTGGATGGCAAACCGGCCCGCTACGATTCGCCCACGATCCAGGTCGGCGGGAGCGAAGCCTACGAAGCGCGCTGTCGGCGCTGCCACCGGGTGCCGCGGGAAAACGAAGATCAGACGGCGCTCCTCTAGGCCCCTCCACGTCGCCCTCACCGGCAACATCGCCGCCGGCAAGTCCGCCGTCGCCACACTCTTTGCGGACTGGGGCGCCCGGGTGCTCGATGCCGATGCGATCGTGCGGGCGCTGCAGCAGCCCGGCCAGCCGGTGTTTGCCGCCATCGTCGATCATTTCGGCCCCGGCGTCCTTGCCAGAGACGGCAGCCTCGATCGGGAGGCGCTGCGCGCCGGCATCCTCGCCCATCCTGCGGAACGCGAAGCGCTCGAGCGGATCGTGCACCCCGCGGTCCGGGCCGAGCGCGAGCGCTTGCTGGCCTCCCCCGACAGTGGGCCTTCGGGAATCACGGTCAGCGACATCCCGCTGCTGTTCGAGGTGGCCGATCCCGCCGCCTTCGACGCCGTGGTCCTGGTGGACGCACCGGAGCCGCTGCGCCTCGAACGGCTGCAGCGCGAGCGTCAACTCTCTGCCCCCGAGGCCGAAGCCCTGCTGCGGCTGCAGCTCCCCGTCGGCCCGAAACGGCTGCGCGCCGATTTCGTGATTGACAATGACGGGTCCCGCGAGGTGCTGCGGGAGCACGCCTGGCAGGTCTGGCGAAAGTTGTTATCGCGCGCGCGCGATCGTGCTTGACCGGGGTTGCACGCCGGGGTATCCTCCACGCGTTCTTCCCCCAAGGAACGCGCGGTGGCGAACGTCCCGGACGATCTCCGTTACACGGCCGAGCACGAATACGTCAAGCAAACCGGGGAGACCGGTGTGGTGCTGGTCGGCATCACGGATTACGCACAAGGAGAGCTGGGCGACGTCGTCTTCGTGAACCTTCCCAAACCGGGTCAGCACTTCGACGCGCACCAAGCCTTTGGCACCATCGAGGCCGTGAAAGCCGTCTCGGATCTCTTCTGCCCGGCCGCGGGGGAGGTGACCGCGGTCAATGCCGCGCTCGATGCCGATCCCGCCGTGGTGAACCGCTCTCCTTATGGCGAAGGCTGGATGATCCGGCTCAAGGTGAGCAATCCGGCCGACCTCGACGGCCTGCTCACCCCTGCGGCCTACCGAGCCCAGATCGGCGCCTGAGCTCGGGCAGGTGACTTCCTTCGGCCCGTTTGTCTCCCGCCATCTGGGGCCTCGCGAAGCGGACGTCGCCGCGATGCTCGAGACGCTGGGGTATCCCGACCTGGACGCGCTCATCGAAGCGGTGGTGCCGGCGGCGATCCGGCTGCGCCGGCCGCTCGAGCTGCCCGCCGCGCGCAGCGAGGAAGAATCGCTCGCCGCGCTCGCCGCGCTGGCGGGGAAGAACCAGCTCTTCCGCTCCTACCTCGGATTGGGATATCACAACTGCCATGTCCCCGGCGTTATCCAGCGCAACGTGCTGGAGAACCCGGGCTGGTACACGGCCTATACGCCCTATCAGCCGGAGATTGCGCAGGGACGCCTGGAAGCGCTGCTCAACTTCCAGACGATGGTCTCCGATCTCACCGCGCTGCCCATCGCCAACGCGTCGCTGCTCGACGAAGGCACCGCCGCCGCCGAGGCTATGGCCCTTACGCTGGGCGCCGCACCGCATCACGATGATCCGGTGTATCTCGTGGACCAGTGGTGTCATCCTCAGACGATCGCCGTCGTCACCACTCGCGCCGTCGCACGCGGCGTCAAAGTCGTCGTCGGCCCCGCGGACGAGTTCCGCTTCGGCCCCGGTGTCGCCGGGTGCCTGCTGCAGTACCCCAACACCCTGGGAATCATTCGCGACTATGCCAGGGTCGTCGAGCAAGCCCACGCGGTGAAGGGTCTGGTCACCGTGGCCACAGACCTGCTCGCGCTAGCCCTGATGCAGCCGCCCGGAGAGTGGGGCGCCGACATCGCCGTCGGCAACTCGCAGCGCTTCGGCGTGCCGCTCGGCTATGGCGGGCCCCACGCCGCGTTTCTGGCGACGCGTGACGAATTCAAGCGGCTGATGCCGGGCCGGCTCATTGGGGTCTCGAAGGATCGCGATGGCCGCCCGGCCCTCCGCATGGCCCTCCAGACGCGTGAGCAGCACATCCGGCGCGAGAAGGCCACCAGCAACGTCTGCACGGCTCAGGTGCTGCTGGCGGTGATGGCCAGCATGTACGCCGTCTACCACGGCCCGGAAGGCATTCGGTCAATTGCGGAGCAGGTGCACGGGCGGGCCTCCCGTCTCGCCGCGGCGCTTACCGCGCTCGGTCACACCGTCGTGAGCAGCGCCTTTTTCGATACCATCGCCGTCGACGCCGATGCGGCGCTCGCCACCAGGATTCACGCCGCCGCCAAAGCCCGGCGGATCAATCTCCGCGCGATTTCGCCCTCCAGGATTGGCATCGCCCTCGACGAAACGGTGACCGATGCCGATCTCGACGATCTGGTCGCGGTGTTCGGCTCGGCGCTCGGCACTGCCGCGCGACCGTCCGACGGTCCGACCGTCCGAGTGGGTATCCCGGAGCCCTTCCGCCGCACGTCCGCGTACCTGACGCATCCGGTCTTTCGGACCCACCGGTCGGAGACCGAGATGTTGCGCTACTTGCGCCGGCTCGAAGGCAGGGACCTGGCCCTCAACGCGGCGATGATTCCGCTGGGCTCCTGCACCATGAAGCTCAACGCCACCGCCGAGATGGTGCCGGTAACCTGGCCCGGCTTCGGAGCCCTGCATCCCTTCGCACCCCGCGAGCAGGTGGAAGGCTATCGAGAGCTGTTTGCCGACCTCGAAGCCTGGCTGGCGGAGATCACCGGGTTCGCCAAGGTTTCCCTGCAACCCAACGCCGGCTCACAGGGCGAATTCGCGGGCCTGCTGGTCATCCGGGCCTATCATGCGGCCCGCGGGCAATCCCACCGCTCGGTGTGCCTGATTCCGCAGTCGGCCCACGGAACCAACCCGGCCAGCGCGGTGATGGCCGGGATGAAAGTCGTGGTCGTCAAGACCGATGCGCGCGGCAACATCGATCTGGCCGATCTCACCGCCCAAGCGGAAGCCCACAACAATGCGCTCGCCGCGCTGATGGTTACCTACCCGTCCACGCACGGCGTCTTCGAGGACGGGATCAAGGACATCTGCGCCGTGGTGCATCGTCACGGCGGCCAGGTCTATATGGACGGCGCCAACATGAATGCCCAGGTCGGCCTGACTCGGCCGGCGGACATCGGCGCCGATGTCTGTCACCTCAACCTGCACAAGACATTCTGCATTCCCCACGGCGGCGGTGGCCCGGGGATGGGGCCCATTGGTGTAGCAGCCCACCTCGCTCCTCATCTGCCGGGACATCCGCTGCTCGAGAGCCCGCCCGGCTCGAGCGGGACGGTCTCGGCCGCGCCATGGGGAAGCCCTTCGATCCTCCCGATTTCGTGGGCCTACATTGCGATGATGGGTCCCGACGGCCTGGCCGAGGCAACTCGCTATGCGATCCTGAACGCCAACTACGTGGCCAAACGGCTGGAGGGCCACTACCAGACCCTCTACTCGGGGAACGCGGGGCTGATCGCCCACGAGTGCATTCTCGATTGCCGCCCGTTCAAGGCTTCCGCCGGCGTCGAGGTGGAGGACGTCGCCAAGCGCCTGATCGACTACGGGTTCCATCCGCCGACCGTGTCCTTCCCGGTCGCGGGCACGCTGATGGTCGAGCCCACCGAGAGCGAATCCAAGGAGGAGCTGGATCGCTTCTGCGATGCCATGATCGCCATCCGCGAAGAAATCCGCGAAATCGAGGCGGGGACGGCGGGCCGGACTGAGAACCTGCTGCACTACGCACCGCACACCCTGGAGCAGGTCGCCGCGGATGACTGGAATCGACCCTATTCCCGGGAGCGCGCCGGCTTCCCCACCGCCGCGACGCGCGCGTTCAAGGTCTGGCCCACGGTAACCCGCATCGATCAGGCGTACGGAGATCGTCACCTGGTCTGCGTGTGTCCCCCCATCGAGGAGTACGCGGGCGCAAATTGAGATGCGGTGGACTCTGCTGCTCGACCAGGCCCGCCCCGGCTGGGAAAACATGGCGATCGACTCCGCCCTCCTAGACCTCGCGGCCGGGGAGGGCGCGGCGTTTCTGCGGATTTATCGCTGGGACCCTTTCTGCCTCTCGTTCGGCCGTCACGAGCCGGCTGCCCGGCGTTATGACCGCGGTCGTATTCGCGAGCTGCGACTGGATTGTGTGCGCCGACCCACCGGCGGCCGGGCGGTGTGGCACGCGCGCGAGTTGACCTACGCCGTGGCGGCCCCGCTCGCTGCCTTTGGCGGCATGAAACAGGCGTATCATCAGATCCATTCGGTGCTGGTTGCGGCGCTGGGGATGCTGGGCGCCCGCGCGGAGCTCGCGGTGAGCCCTGCATCCCGGCCGCTGACTCCGGGCGCCGGCCCCTGTTTCAGCGCACCGGCCGGCGGCGAGGTGATGCTCGAGCATCGCAAAGTCGTCGGCAGCGCGCAGCTGCGGCAGGGCCAGGCATTTCTGCAACACGGCTCGCTGCTGCTCGAGGATGATCAATCGCTGCTTCGCGGCCTGGCGGGTCTGACCGACGCGGAAGCCCCGGAGACCTCGCTCTCGCTGGCACTCGGCCGGCAAGTGAGCTACGCCGAAGCGGCCGTCGCTCTTGCGGGGGCTGCCGGGCTACTGCTGGGCTCCCCGCTTCCCCAGGCAAGCCTGCCTGCGGCCGTCGCGGCCGGCGCCGAGCGGCATGCCGACCGGTTCCGGGACACCGCCTGGACCTGGCAACGCTAAGGCCGGTTACTTTTCACGGGCCCTTCCTGAGAGGTGCCGCTGACCGCCCCTCGCCTGCTCGCCGCGCTTCTGTTGCTGCCGTCCGCCGCGCTGGCCCGGCAGCGCGCCTCCGATCACGGCTCCGTCGTCATCATCCTGGGTCAGGAGCCGACCACTCCGGTCCCGACCCTGCTGGGCGCCAAGGCCAACGGCGACGTGAGTGACCTCCTGTTCTGGCGTCTCGCGCGGCCCGGTCCCGGACTGGTCACCACCGACGAGAAAAGCTTCGAGCCGCGACTCGCGCGGAGCTGGAGCCGCCGGGATTCGCTTACGCTGGTGTTCGAGCTCGATCCCCGCGCCAGGTGGCATGATGGAGTGCCGGTCACCTCGCGCGACGTGCTGTTCAGTTTTGCCCGCACGCGCGATTCCACGATCGATCCCCAGCGCGCGCTCCTCTTGCGCCATCTGGCCAGCGTGACCGCCGAAGGCGACCGGCGGGTGGTGTTGCGCTTCCGCCGCGCCTACGCCGAGCAGTTCTATGACGCCACCTGGCAGGTGCAGCTGCTGCCCGCACATTTGGTCGATACCATCCCGCCCGAGCGTTTCGCGGCCTCGGCTTTCGTCCGGGACCCGGTGGGGAGCGGTCCTTATCGCTGGGTGCGCCGCGAGCCGGGACGCCAGCTCGAGCTCGCGGCCAACCAGAGCTTCTTCCTGGGGGCGCCGAAGCTGGACCGCGTCGTGTTCCTGCTGGTGCGCGACCCCGAAGCGGCGCTGAACCTCATGCTGGATGGCAGCGCCGATGTTTATGAGGGCGTTCCTCCCAGCAGCGGACCGGCGCGTCTCGCCGCCAATCCGAGCCTGCGCCTGCTGACGACGCCTTCTTTCTCGGTCGTGTACCTGCTCTTCAATCAGCGCGCCTACGGAAACCGCGAACAGCCCCACCCCATTCTGGCCGATGCCGGGGTGCGCCGAGCGCTCTCCCTGGCCATCGATCGTACCCCCTTGCTCCAGAGCGCCTACGGCGCGTATGGGATGCCGACCAACGCGCCGGTCGCACAGGGTCATTGGACCTACCGGCTGGTCCCGAAGGGGCCGGGTAATGACGTCGCCGCGGCGCGCGCGCTGCTGCGCCGACTCGGCTGGATGGATTCGGACGGGGATGGCATCCTCGACAAGGGCGGCACACCGCTCGCCCTCCGCCTCAACTTGCCGACCACCAGCGCGCCACGGGTGGCCATGGCGACCCAGCTGCAGGAGCAGTTCCGGCGCGCAGGGGTTCGCCTCGAGCTGATTCGGCTCGACTTCCCGGTATGGGTGCAGCGGCGCCAGCGGGGAGAATTCGACGTCGACTTCGCTGCAGCGGGGATGGATCCCTCGCCGGCGGGGATCGTGCAAAGCTGGACCTGTGCCGGACGAGCGGGCTCCAACTACGCCCAATACTGTGACCCCGTGGTTGACAGTTTCCTGGAACAGGCGATCTCGTCGCCGCGGGGCGGGGAGCGCAACTGGCGCGCGGCCTACGCCGCTCTGCAGAACGACGCGCCGGCGGCCTTCCTCGCTGCGCCCCCGGTCCTCCTGGTCGTGCATCGCCGCTATCGCGGCGTCAGCCTGCGCTCCGAGTCGATCTACAGCGATCTCTGGCGCTGGTCGGTGGATCCCGCCCGCAGGCTCGCGCGCGACCGGTGAGTCGCTGGCTCCTCCGCAGGACCCTGCAAGCCGCCGTGACCTTCACGGTCGCGATGCTGCTGCTCTTCGTGCTGCTCCGCCTGGCCCCGGGCGATCCGCTCGCCCGGATCACCGGCGAGCGCGCCGTCTCGCAAGCGGAGTTGGCCCAGCTCCGTCAACGCTTCGGCCTGAATCAGCCCGTGCTGGCTCAGCTCGGTGCCTTCCTGGGCGGGGTCGCCCGCGGTGACCTCGGAGTTTCAATCGAGCATTACCCCGAGCGGGTCACCAGTCTGCTGGCCGCCCGACTTCCCGCCACGATCCTGCTGGGCGGGACCGTGTTGCTCCTCAATTTCGGCCTCGGCGCCTGGCTCGGCGTTTGCCAGGCGGTGCGGCGCGGCTCCCGCTTCGATCGCTGGCTCACCCGGCTCGCCCTGGCGGCCTACGCCACGCCCAGCTTCTGGCTCGGCTTGGTCCTGGTGGCGTTCGTGAGCATTCGCTGGCGCCTGCTTCCGGCGGCGCAAATGACTGACCCCCTGCTCCAGCCCGACGCGGGGACGCTGACGCGCGGGATCGACGTGCTGCGTCATCTGGTGCTGCCGGCGCTAACGCTCTCCGTGACCAGCCTCGCCCTTCCGTTGCGCCATCAGCGCGCCGCCATGCTCGCCAGCTTCCGGCTCGACTTCGTCACGGCCGCGCGCGCGCGCGGGCTGACCGAGCGGCGGGTGCGCTGGGGCCACGCCTGGCGCACCACGCTGGTACCGATGCTCACGCTGCTCGGCCTGTGGCTGCCGATTCTGGTATCCGGTTCCGTGTTCGTCGAATCGGTGTTCAACTGGCCCGGACTCGGATCGCTGGCCGCGGAAGCGATCGCGGCCCGCGACTACCCCGTCCTGCTCGGCACCGCAATGCTGGTTTCGGCGGCCGTGGTGAGCGCGGGACTGCTCGCCGATCTCGGCTACGCGCTAGTGGACCCGCGCGTGCGCCCGACGTGATCGGTTCCCTTGGGGAGCTGCTGCGCCGCGCCTGGCGGCACCCCAGCGGCCGCTGGGGCGTGATCGTGCTGTTGTTGGTGGCCCTCGCGGCGCTACTGGCGCCGCCGTTTCTGCAGGATCCCGCGGCGATGCGGGACGTGGTGGCGGGGGCCACCACTCCGTCGCTCGCTCATCCGTTCGGCACCGACGCGCTCAATCGAGACATTCTCTCCCGGGTGGCCAACGGCGCGCGCGTGTCTCTCGCGGTGGCCGGGCTCGCCGTGGTGCTTTCCCTGACGGTCGGCTCGACCGTGGGCCTGATCGCGGGCTACGCGGGCGGCTGGGTGGATGCCGTGCTCATGCGGGCCGTAGATGCCGCGCTCGCCATTCCCCGGCTCTTCGTCATCCTGCTCCTGCTGGTCGTCTGGGAACGCATTCCCCTCGCGGCCTTGATCCTGGTACTCGGGACCACCGGCTGGTTTGCCACCAGCCGGCTGGTGCGCGGGGAAGTGCTTCGCCTCCGGCATGAGGCTTTCGTGCTCGCGGTCGAAGGCCTCGGCGCGACGCCGAGCCGGACCATCGTCCGCCATTTGCTTCCCAATGCCGCCGGTCCGCTCCTGGTGGCCGCAACGCTCGGCGTCGGTGACGTCATCCTCCTCGAGGCGGGGCTATCTTTTCTGGGGCTCGGCATCCAGCCTCCCACGCCGTCATGGGGCGGGATGGTCCTCGACGCCCGTCCCCTGATCGTGAGCGCGCCCTGGACCGCGCTTTTCCCGGGTGCGGCCATCGTGCTGACGGTGCTGTCCGTCAATCTGGTCGGTGATGCACTCCAGGCCGCTCTCGATCCGCGCAGCGCATGAGCCAGCTTCTCGAAGTCCACGACCTCACCATTCGATTCCCCAGCTCGGGCGGGCACTCGATGCCGGTTTCCGCGGTGAGCCTGACGCTCGCGCGCGGCGAAACCCTGGCCTTGGTAGGCGAATCCGGCAGCGGGAAGAGTCTCACCGGTCTCGCCCTGCTCGGACTGGTGCCCCCGCCGGGTCGGCTGGACGAAACCAGCCGCATCTTGCTCGATGGGGTCGACATCACCCGGCTCAAAGGCGAGGCACTCCGCGCGATTCGCGGCGGCCGAATCGGCATCGTGTTCCAGGACGCGCTCACCAGCCTCACGCCGGTGCTGACCGTGGGCGACCAGCTTCGCGAGGCCATCACCGCGCACCGCCGCTTGGGCTCGCAGGCCGCGCGGGAAGCCGCACTCGCTTTGCTGGGCGAGGTGGGTCTTCCCGACCCCGCATCGAGTTATGGCGCCTATCCGCACGAGCTTTCGGGGGGCCAGCGACAGCGCGCACTGATCGCGATCGCGCTGGCCGGGCAACCCGATCTGCTCATCGCGGATGAAGCGACCACGGCGCTCGACGTCACCGTGCAGGCGCAGGTGCTCGAGACCCTCGATCGGCTGCGCGCGACCCGCGGGATGGCCATCCTCCTGATCACCCACGACTTGGGGCTCGTCGCCGGACGCGCCGACCGGGTCGCGGTGATGTACGCGGGGCAGATCGTGGAAGAGGCTTCCACGGCGAGCCTCTTCAAGGCGCCCTCGCATCCGTACACCCGCGCACTCTTTCGCGCCATTCCCCGACTCGAAAGCGCGGTCGACCAGCTCACTCCTATTCAGGGGAGCGTGCCGCTCCCCGAAGAGTGGCACGCGGGCTGCCGCTTCCAGCCCCGCTGCAGTGAAGCCCTGGATCGCTGCGCGACCCTCGATCCGCCCGTGGTACCGCTCGCTCCCGGTGCATCCAGCCGCTGCTGGCTCCCCGCGCAGCGCGACGAATGAGTTCGCCGCTGCTCGAAGTCACCGAGCTATTCAAGCGCTACGAGGCCGGCGGACCGGTGCGGCGCCGCCGTCCGGTCTACGCCCTCAATGGAGTCAGCTTCGCGATCGCGCGGGGCGAGACCCTGGGCCTGGTGGGAGAATCGGGCTCCGGCAAATCCACCCTGGGCCGGATCGTGGTTCGGCTGGTCCCGGCCAGCGGGGGCAGCGTTCGTTACGAAGGACAGGAGGTGCTCGGCCTCGAAGGCGCGCCACTCCGCTCGCTGCGCCGCCGGATGCAGATGGTGTTTCAAGACCCGTACAGCTCGCTCAATCCGCGGCTGCGCGCCGGGACGGCAGTGGCGGAAGGACTCGAGATCCACCGGCTGCTGCCCCGCGGCGAGATGGCAGGACGAGTCGCTCAGCTCTTCGAGGAGGTTGGGCTCGATCCCTCCTATACGGCCCGGTATCCGCACGAGCTGAGCGGCGGCCAGCGCCAGCGCGTCGGCATCGCCCGGGCGCTCGCGGTGGATCCGGCTTTCCTGGTGTGCGATGAGCCGGTGTCCGCGCTCGACGTTTCCGTCCAGGCCCAGGTGCTCAATCTGCTCAAGAGTCTTCAGCAACGGCGGCAGCTGAGCTTTCTCTTCATCGCTCACGATCTCGCTGTCGTCCGCCAGTTGGCCCACCGGGTGGCTGTCATGTATTTCGGTCGCATCGTGGAGCTGGCCCCGGCGGAGGCCATCATCCAGCGTCCGCGTCACCCGTACACCCAGGCGCTCTTGTCCGCGGTCCCCCAGCCCGATCCGGGGCGCCAGCGGTCCCGTATTATGCTTGCCGGGGAGCCGCCCAAGCCCACTGCGCCCCCACCGGGCTGCCCGTTTTTCTCGCGCTGTTTCCATCCCAGGAAAGACGCGCGCTGTACGGCGGAACTTCCGCTGCTGCGGACCGTGGGAGATTCCCAGGTGGCTTGCCACTATGCCGAGTTCTCCCCACCTCCAACTCTCTAGCTCCCCGGTCCCTCCCGTGTTCCCACTCCATCTGATCGACGCGTTTACCGCGGAACCGTTCGCGGGAAACCCCGCCGGCGTCTGTTTGCTCGATGGGCCGCAGTCCGACCGCTGGCTCCAGGCGGTCGCGTGCGAGATCAATCAGGCGGAAACCGCGTTCCTGCTCCGGCGGCAGGACGGCTTTGACCTGCGCTGGTTCACCCCCGCGCTCGAAGTGGATCTCTGCGGGCATGCGACTCTCGCGAGTGCGCACTTTCTCTGGGAAGAAGGCCACCTGAACCCGCGCGAAGCCGCCCGCTTCCACACCCGAAGCGGGTTACTCTCCGCCACCCGCTCTGAGGAATGGATCACCCTCGACTTCCCCGCGACCCCCGCCGAGCCCTGCAATCCGCCGCCGCAATTGCTGGGCGCGCTCGGTCTGGCGGACGCTACGGTTCTGCGCAGTCGCTTTGATTATTTGGTGGTTTTGGAGGACCCCGCCCGGCTCCGCGCCCTGCAACCCGACCTCCGCTTCCTCGCCGAAGTGGAAACCCGGGGCGTGATCGTGACGACCCCTTCCGACCGGCCCGATGCCGACTTCCTGTCGCGTTTCTTCGCCCCAGGCGCCGGCGTAAACGAAGATCCGGTGACCGGGTCGGCACACTGCGCCCTGGCGCCCTACTGGGCCGCAGCCCTGGGACGCCCGGCCTTGATCGGTTACCAGGCCTCCGCTCGCGGGGGGACGGTTCGGGTCGAGCTCGCGGGCGACCGCGTCCTGCTCGGCGGCAAAGCGGTCACGACGGTGAAAGGATTCCTGCTCAGCGAGGCTGATAATTCTCCACGAAGAGGTAGCCGGCGATGATGCCCAGCAGCGCCAGGCTCGACGCCAGCACCAGCAGGTCGGCCGGCCGCTTCCGGATCGTACAGATCAGCCGAAGCTCACCCGGCCCATTGGCCATCTCCCAATGCGTGACGGCCACGAAACTTGCCGCGAGGGCCGCGGCGAGTCCGCCCATGACCAGCGCCGGATGCACCAGCACCGACGGCCTGTGCACTCCGGCGAGTCCCGACCCAACGAGAATCACGGCGGGTATCAGCCCGACGATCCCAACCGCCGTCAGGATTCCGGCGCGCCGCAGCGCCGCGCGGGTGCCGGCGCCCTTGGGAAAGAGAGACCCGGGACGCGTCACACGCCGCTCACTCTCGCCGAAGGCAACGCGAGGCGGCGCCGTCGCTGCACCAGCGGGTTGCCAGCGCCTGGTACCAGGTAGTCGATCCCCGACTTCCAGCTGACCAAGAGCACAGCCCCGGTAAGCTGTGCCCCGGCCGGAAAATGGAGCTCGTGCGTCCAGCTCTCGCCGGCGCGCAGGGCGCGGTCCGGCACCCCGTTGGTCGGTGCGAACCGCTTGCCCTGCGCGTCCAGCAACTGAAACAGCAATTCCTTGGGCCATTCAGGCGCCTGCTTCGCATTGCTGCTGAAGCGCACGGTGACGCCGAGGTCCGCGCCCGGCTTTACGCCGTCGACCGAGACATGCAGATGGCAGTCGAGCCCGCAGAAGCTCACGTCCTGGCCAGGCGCCAGCAGCGTACTTCGCGCCAGCACGAGTCCAAGTCCCCAGAACAACGCGTACACGCCCGTCATCCCCACACCCGCCAGGAGCGCCCTCCGGAACAGCACTCGATTGCCGTTGACGCCCCCGACGATCGCGACGAGCAGGGAAAGCAGCACGATTCCGGCCGTGGCCAGCAGCAGCAGCGCACCTAGAAACGGAGGCAACATCGCCTTCTCCTGGTCAGCGGGTGAGGCTGAGATGGTTGCGGACTTCGGGCCGGGCGGGCAGGCCGCCGAAGCGGCGCTGCCGCCCGTGAAACTCGTGGAGGATCTCCTCCAGCCCGGTCGCGCCGAAGTCCGGCCACATGGTGTCCCGGAAAAACAGCTCGGCGTAAGCACATTCCCAAAGCAGAAAATCGGAGAGGCGCTGCTCGGCGCCGGTGCGGACCAGCAGATCGACGGGGGGAACCACCGGCCGGCCGTGATCGACCAGGGAAAGCAGCTCCTCGAAACGGTCGCGGGACAGCTCGCCGGGCTCTTCCGCGGCGCGAATCGCCGCTCGGAGAATCGCATCCCGTGCCGAATAGTCCACCGCCAGGCGGACCCGCAGCGTGTTACCCAAGGCGGTCGCGGCTTCCGTCTCGGCAATCTCCCGAAGCACGGCAACCGGCAGCCGGTCCCGCCGCCCGATCACTTCCACGGCCACGCCGTTCTCGACGGCGCGCGACCGTTCTGCGCGCAGATGGGAACGCAGCAGCCGCATCAGTGCAGTGACCTCGGGCATCGGCCGGTTCCAGTTGTCACTGGAGAAGGCGTACAGGGTGAGCGTGGAAATCCCGGCCCGTGGCGCCGCCTCGATCACTCGCTCAACCGCCCGTGCGCCCGCCTGGTGTCCCGCGCTACGGGATAAGCCGCGTTGTTCGGCCCAGCGGCCATTGCCGTCCATGATGATCGCGGCGTGCAGCGAACCACTTTGTTTCACAAAGTCACTCCCGAAAAAAAGAGTCAGCTCCCCGCTCGAGTCGAACGGATCAGGCCTTCCATGTGCGACAGGTATCGCTCCAGCGCTTCACGCCCCACATCGGTCAGGCGGTATTCGGTTCGCGGCAGTCGGCCCGCGAAGGACTTGATGCACTCGACGTACCCGGCCTCTTCCAGCTTTCTCGCGTGCACGCTGAGATTACCGTCGCTGGCGCCCAGCAGGTGTTTGAGCTCGTTGAAGGTGAGCGACTCGTTGACCGCGAGCGCGCTGACGATGGCCAGCCGGACCCGTTCGTGAATCAGGCGATCCAGCTCGAGCGACGACCGCGAGGCGCGCTCTCCTCGCACCGCCGCAAGCCCGGCTCCGCGCCCGGAGGTCGCAGCGCCGCGCTGGGCGCGAGAGGCTTGGGCCGCGGCGCGCTTAGCCACCGTACTTCCTCGCGATCAGCAGCCCAAATCCGATCTGGAGCCCGCCGAAACCGAGTGCCATGAGCGGATCTCCCCAACCCGGCGGAGCCATGAACGCCACCGCGCCGAGAGTCATGAAACTGAGGCCGAGCAGCGGTACTACCCGGGCGGAGTGAGCCCCGGCCGTGGTCACCGCAGTCCCGTAGAGCAGCAGCCAGACGCCAGGGAGCAGCCGCACCAGGTCGAGCCGGTACAACACCGCGGTTAGTACCGCGCCCGCCAGAATCGGCGGCACGAAGGCCCGGACGAACAACTTGCCGGCCCGGGTAAAGAGGGGCGTCTTGGCGGCGTCCGCCTTGCGGACCATGGCCGCTCCTCCGATGCCAAGCGCCAGTACAGCCTCCGCGAGCCAGACCGCGATCCATTCGGCCCCGGAGCCCTGCCGGGACGCAATCCAGCTCGCAACGACCGCAGTGACGCCCATAGCGACCCCCCCCCACCCTGGGACGGAGGTGACCGTCCCCGCACGCGCGATGGTATCGCGGATGAAGGTGAGGTCCTGAAGCGCCCGGTTGTGCAGGGGCGTCGGGTCAGGCGAAGCTTCGGCACGTCGCGGAAGGGCCATGACCTTCATGCTACCGCCCAGCCCGCGTTCTGTCAAGTACTTTGTATTACAAAGTTAATCGACCGCGCCGGCCGCAACCCGTTCGCTGATCCCCGAGGTAAATTCAGAGCCATGAGACTGCTCCGTCGCGTCAGTCCATTCGCCCTCGCGGCAGCCCTCGGTGTCGCAGTCCCGGCCTGTTCCCCTCCGCTGCCACCCGCGGATCCGCGGATGATCGCGGAGTGGATGCAGAACTACTACGGGCTGATCCGCGCCGAGCGGATCTCGCCGCCGGTCGCGGCCCGCGTGCTGGCCTACGCCGCCGTCGCTCTCTACGAAGGGATCGCCAGCGCCACCCCGACACTCCGGTCGCTCGCCGGCCAGCTCAATGGACTGGATTCCCTCCCCAAAGCCGAGCGACGGGTGCACGATCCCGTGCTGGTGGCGCTGGCCTCGGAAAAGACCGTTCTCGATACGCTCTTCGTGGAGGGGCTCCCGGGAACGAAGGCAGCGCTCGCTGCGCTGAGCGATTCACTCACCGGCGCACGCGCGGCGCTCGGCATTCCCCAGGACGTGCAAGCACGATCCCTGGAGTTGGGTGTCCGGATCGGCCAGGTCGTGCTCCGCTGGGCGGCGGCGGACGGGTTCGACAAGACCCGGACCATGGCCTGGAAGCCCCCGCTCGGCCCGCAGTACTGGCTGAACGATACCCCGGAGAATGACTACGTCCCCCAGAACCTCTCGGCCGCCACGGACATTGTGGCCCTGGATAATCCCTCCGCCAGCTTCCGCCCGTCCGCCGCCGGCGAGCGCACGCTGGTGGTCAATCGACCGAAGTCAACCACGATCAAGTCCTTGAAGGCCATCAACCCTACAGGGGCGACGGAGCCCTACTGGGGCACGCTCCGGCCGTTTGTGATGCGTACGCCGGACGAATGCGCTCCGCCGGCCCCGGCGGAGTTCTCGACCTCGCCGAAATCACCCTTCTACGGCGAAGCCAAGCAGGTTTACGAGGTGAGCAAGACCGCGACCGAGGATCAGCGGCTCACCGTGTTCTACTGGGCCGACAACCCCGGTCAGACCGGAACCCCCACCGGCCACTGGCTCAGCATCGGCAGCCAGATGGTGAGCCAGCTGCACCTGAACACCGAGCGCGCCGCGGAGCTCTTCGTATTGGGGACCGTCGCGCAGGCGGACGCGTTCATCGGCATCTGGCATGAGAAGTACCGCCGCAACCTGATCC
>CAZYPO010000043.1:0-25237 GCA_964649225.1 uncultured Gemmatimonas sp.
CTAAGGCGATGCTGATGGAGAAAAAGTCGTTCGACCTCCCCATTCCGACGATCCCAGGACTCAGCGGGAACTATCCGCGGGCGTTCCACGCCGAGTACGACGAGAAGCAGCAGAGCTATCGCTTCATCTTCTCGGGGTTTGCCCCCGGCGCGTAGGCGGAGGGGACGGCCGGAGGTTCAGGAGATTCTCGATCGCCTCCGGCTCCCTTCCGGCGGAGGCGACGGTGCAGCGGGGCACGGCGAGCGGCAAGGAGATCAGCGCGCGGGCGCTCGCGTGGATCATCGCCGGTCACGAACGGCACCACCTCCGCATCATCCGGAAGCGGTATCTCGCCTAGGGGGAGCGCCATAGGATCGATGCCCGAGCGACTCGACGCCCTTCAGAACGCGCTGCGCGACCGGTACGCGGTCGAACGCCTGCTCGGCGAGGGCGGCATGGCGAGCGTCTACCTCGCCCGCGCGCGATCGGGGTGGAGCGATTCGGCCGGGAGATCGAGATCACGGCGCGGCTGAGCCATCCCCACATCCTTCCCCTGCTCGACAATTTCTGGCAGGATCTCGATGGTCGTGTATTCCGATCGGGCCGGCCCCAGGCCAGATGGACGCTGGGCTCGGGCAACGCTAACTTCGCCCGTGACCCCTCACCCCTGAATCCTCATCCCTATGCCCCTCTCCCGCCGCACCTTCCTCACCTCGCTCGGCGCCGGCGGAGCCGGCGTGCTCGCTGCTCCGCTCATCACCTGGCGCGGCCACGAGACCATCCTCGCGCAAGGCACGGCCGCTCGGCGCGCCGACCGGCTCCTCGCGGCGCGCCCCGGGGTGATTCGCATCGACAGCAACGAGAACCCCAACGGACCCGGCGAGCGGGTCTACGCCGTCATTCGCAGCCACCTGAGCGAGTCAAACCGCTATCCGGTACGGAGCGAGGACGACCTCGCGGCGGCGATCGCCAGGGTGCATGCCATCCAGCCGGACAATGTCATCCTCGGCTCCGGCTCGGGTGAACTGTTACGCGCGGCGGTGAGCGCGTTCACGACACCCGCACGTGCCCTCGTGTCGCCCGAGCCTACCTTCGAGGCGCCTGCCAACTGGGCCAAGTTCATCGGTTTCCCGGTGGTTGCGCCGCTGGTCGACGCGACGTTGCATCTCGATCTCGACGCGATGGCGGTGGGAGGGCGCGGTGCCGGGCTGGTCTACCTATGCAACCCGAACAATCCCACTGCGACGGTGCATTCCAAGGCGGATGTCGCCGCTTACGTAGACCGCGTGGGGAAGCTCTCGCCCGAGACGACGATCCTGATCGACGAAGCCTACCACGAGTACGTGGACGAGCCCTCCTACGGAACCGCTATTTCCCTCGCGCTGGCGAACCCGCGGGTGGTCGTGACCCGCACCTTCTCCAAGGTCTTCGGCATGGCCGGGCTTCGGGTCGGCTACGCCGTCGGCCAGCCGGCAACGCTCGCGAAAATGGCCGCCTGGTTGCTCGGCTCGAACGTCAGCCAGCTTACCCTGGTCGCCGCGGCGGCCACGGTCGGCGACACGCAGCACATCGCCCTCGAGCAGCGGCGCAATCGGGCCACTCGCGCCTATACCCGCCGCTTCTTCGAGAGCGCGGGATATCAGGTCGCCCAGAGCGAGGCGAATTTCATGATGGTCGACGTCCGCCGCGACGCGAAGCAGTTCAAGCTGGACGCCATCAAACACAAGGTGGCGGTCGGCCGGCAGTTCCCCTCGCTGCCGACCTGGGTGCGCGTGTCGGTCGGGACCATGACAGAGATGCAGAAGGCGCTGCAGGTGTTCCGCACCATGCTGGCCTGATTCAGTACCAGCCGATGGGCCGCTCGCTGAGATTGATGTGCACCTGCTTCACCTGGAGATACTCCTCTACCCCCCATTTGCCGAGCTCGCGGCCAATCCCGCTTTGCTTGTATCCGCCCCAGGGCGCTTCGACGAAGGTGGGTTGCATGTGATTCACCCAGATGACGCCGGCGCGGAGCCGCTTCACGGTGCGCAGGGCGCGGAAGATGTCCCGGCTCCAGACGGCCGCCGCGAGGCCGTACTCGGTGTCGTTGGCGATCCGGATCGCCTCCTCCTCGTCCTCGAACGGAATCACCGCGGCCACCGGCCCGAAGATTTCCTCGCGGGCAATCCGCGCTGAGTTCGGAACGTCGTAGAAAATGGTCGGCTCGACGAACAGGCCGCGCTCGAGCCCGGGCCCGCGAGCACGCCCGCCACCCAGCGCGAGTTTCGCTTCCTGCCGCCCGAGCTCCTGATAGGCGAGCACCCGATCGAGCTGTTCCCGGCTCACCAACGGCCCCATCTTCGTCCGCCGGTCCAGCCCCGGCCCGAGCCGAATCCCACGGGCCTTCTCGACCATGGCCTCCACCACCTTCTTGTAGATCGAGCGCTCGACCAGAATGCGGCTGCCCGCCGAGCAGACTTCGCCCTGGTTGATGAACACCCCGAAGAGCGCTCCGTCGACGCTGGCCTCGAAGTCGGCGTCGGCAAACAGGATGTTGGGAGACTTTCCACCCAGCTCGAGCGAGATTTTCTTGAGGGTGTCCGCCGCGCTGCGCATGATCAGCTTGCCGACCTCGGCGCTCCCGGTGAAGGCGATCTTGTCAACGTCGGGATGCGCCACCAGAAGGGCGCCCGTCGCGCCAAGCCCCGTCACGATGTTGACCACGCCGGGCGGGAGGCCGACCGTCTCGAAGTGCTTGGCCAGCTCGAGGATGGTGAGCGGGGTCTGCTCCGCCGGCTTGAGGACGACGGTGCACCCCGCGCAGATTGCGGGAGCAAGCTTCCACGCCGCCATGAGCAGCGGATAATTCCACGGGATGATCTGGCCGCAGACGCCGATCGGCTCGCGCAGCGCGAGGCTCAGCGCGTCGTCGGGCACTGGGATCACGTCGCCGTGGAGCTTGGTTGCCATACCGCCGTAGTACTCGAAACAAGTCGCCACGTCGGCGATGTCGGCCTCCGCTTCGGCGATCGGCTTGCCGTTGTTCCTGGTTTCGAGCTCGGCGAGCTCCACCGCGTGCTCGCGCACCACGGCCGCCAGCCGGAACAGAATACGGCCGCGCTCCTGCGCCGTCACACTGCTCCAGGGGGCCGAGTCGAAGGCGCGCCGCGCGGCGGCCACCGCGGTGGCGACATCGGCCGCGTCCGCGTCGCTCACCCGGCCAATGAGTTCCTGGGTCGCGGGGTCGATTACCTCGATGCGGCGCACCGAATGCGAGTCGACGAAGCGGCCGTCGATATACATGCTTGAAGGTAGCTTGATTACATTCGCGGAGCGCTTCCCACCTCGAGGAGCCATGCTGATGAATCCCTGCCGCGTGAGCCGCCTTGGCACCGCCCTCTGCCTGCTGGCGACGACGACCCTGTCCGCGCAGCAGATGGTCACCGAGACGCGCGATCCCAGGCAGCAGCAGGACGAGGCGTTCGCCAAGGCCTACGCGCAGTGGACCAGTGAGCCGCGTTTCGGCAGCCCGTTGGTAGATCATCTACCCAAGGTACCCGGGGTTCCCTCCCCCAAGAACGTGCTCGGCTACTACATCGGAGCGCCGAAGACGCTGACCTATTACGCGGACCTCCTCAAGTACTACCGGGCGCTCGCGGCCGCATCTCCCCGAGTCCAGGTCGAGACGATCGGGAAGTCCGATGAAGGGCGCGAGCTGGTGGTGGTGTGGGTTTCGTCGGAAAAGAATCTCAAGAATCTCGCGCGGAACCGCGCCAACCTCGCCCGGCTCGCCGACCCGCGCGCCCTTTCCGATGGCCAGGTCCGCCGGCTCATCGAGACGACCAAGCCGCACTACCACTTGATCGGCGGCCTGCACAGTGGCGAAACCGGACCGCCCGAGATGCTGATGGAGCTGGTCTATCGGCTTGCCACGGAGACCTCGCCGCTGATCACCCAGATCCGCAACAACGTGATCGTTTCCGTCACGCCGGCCGCCGAGCCCGACGGCCGCGATCGCAACGTGGACTGGTTTTACCGTGGCCTGGAGCGGGGCACCCCGGTACCGCCGCCCGCGCCCGATTCGGGCGCCGCTCGTGCCGGCGCCCCGGGTGGCACTGGCGGAGGCGGACCGGGAGGGCCAGGTGGCGGGGCCGGGGTCCCCTACTGGGGCAAGTACGTCTATCACGACAACAACCGCGACATCAACCTCTCGCAGCTTTCGATGCGCGCGCTCACCGATTGGTATTACACCGCGCACCCGCCGATCATGCACGATCTGCACGAGGCGCAGCCGCTGCTGTACACCTACAGCGGCGGGCCGCCGCAGAACCCCAATCTCGACCCGCTGCTCTTCGCCGAGCTGCCCTTCTTCGCGAATTGGGAATTGTCCCAGATGACCAAGTGGGGCATGCCCGGCGTCTACACCCACGCCTTCATGGATGGCTGGTCGCCCGGCTATCTCGGCTCGGTGGCGTATAATCACAACGGCATGATGCGGATGTACGAGACCCAGTCCGGGCGCGATGTCAATCTGGATTCGGTCCGCACCGCCGCTCGTGCTGCGCGCGATAGTGCCCGGCCGGACTCGGCCGCTGCCATTACCCGGCGGGGTCCCGTGCCCACGGGGCGGGGCGGCGGGCAACCGCGCGAATGGTACCGCGGCATCCCGATTCCGCCCAACGCGGTGAACGCGTTCACCCGCCGCAACAACACCAACTACATGGAAACCGGCGTGCTTTCCGCGTTGCAGCTCACTTCCATGTTCCCGAACCTGGTGCTCGAGAACTTCTACGTGAAGACGCGTAACGCCATCGAGGATGGCCGCTCGAAGCCGCCGTACGGATACGCCTTCCCGCTGCAGCGCGACATGACCCGGGTGGTGACGCTGGTGAACATTTTCCGCGCGCAGGGAATCGAAGTCGGCCGGCTGACCGCGGCCTACCAGACCGGAGCAGATACGCTGCCGGCGGGTTCCTACCTGGTCAAGCTCGACCAGCCCTATGGCCGGCTGGCCAAGAACCTGCTCGAGAAGCAGAACTATCCCGATCCGGCGCTTACGACCTACGATGACAGCGGCTGGTCGATGGGATACGCGATCAACGTCGAGGTAAGAGACATCAAGGACAAGGCCATCCTCGACGCGCGGGTGACGCCGGTCGACAAGGCGGAATGGCGGGGCACGGTCACCGGCAGCGGCACCGCGGCGCTCGCGGTCGCCCACTTCGGTTCGACCAACATGATCTCGTTCCGCTACCGCCTGAAGACCCTCGCCATGCAGGTGGCGGAGCAGTCGTTCACGGCGGACGGCGCCAGCTTCCCCGCGGGGTCATTTCTCGTCACCGGGGTCGCCGCCGAGCTGCAGTCGGCGCGCCAAGCGGCCGAAGCGCTCGGCCTGACCGCGGCCGCGCTTTCCGCGCTGCCCGCGGTCAAGACCCACGACGCCGATGTGCCGCGCGTCGCGATCTATTCCCAATGGAGCGGCACCCAGGAGCTGGGCTGGTATCGCCACGCCTTCGACCAGTTCGGAATCCCTTTCGAGCTGATTTACAAGGATCGGGTGGCGAAAGGGAATCTCAAGTCGGACTATGACGTGATCGTGATGGCGGCGCAGAACATCACCCGCGCCTCGGTCCTGGCGGCGCCGGCCGCGAAGCCGCAGCCCTATCAGAAGAGCGACAAATACAAGTTCCTCGGCATGTATGGGGAGACGCCGGATATGACCGGTGGCTTCGGCGCCGCGGGAGTCACGGCCTTCGAGCAGTTTCTCGCTGGAGGTGGCACCCTGATCACGACGCTTGGCGCGGTGCGCTTTCCGATCGAGTTCGGCTTCGCCCGTACCGTCGACACCGAACCCCCGACCGGCCTCACGGCACAGAAGCCGCTGATTCAGGCGGAGATCAAGCGCACCGACCATCCGGTGTTCTACGGCTACGAGAAGGCGGTTTTCCCGGTCAAGTTCGGCCAGGGCTCCCAGGTGCTCCGCGTCGGGATCGCCGATCAGGGCAACGTGCTGGCCCAGTACAAGGGGGGCGATGCGTCGGTGCTAAGCGGGCTGATGGTGGGCGCGGACAATCTCAAGGGACGGGCCTTCGCCGTGGACGTGCCGAACGCATACAACGGCAAGGGTCGGGTGCTCCTGTTCGCGAACAACCCCATCTATCGCTGGCAGAACCACGGCGAGTTCAATATGGTCTTCAATGCAATTATCAACTGGAACGACGTGCCTCCCCCGCCACCGCCGACCCCGCCGGTACGCGCCGAGCGGCCGTGAGGTGCCCAGCCAACGGCTTTGCAGCCGGGTCCGTATCTCCTAGTATCATGGACATGAAACGGTCGTTTTCCCGGGCGGCCCTGCTCGCGGCCGCGGCTATCGGCGCGTGCTCCGCACGGACGCCGGCCCGCACGGGCGCCCAGCCGCTGAGCCCCGCCGAGGTCGCCCGGGCCGACAGCGGCCGGCCCGCTTACACCCCGGCCGACGTCCGCTTCATGTCCGGCATGATCGGGCACCATGCGCAAGCTGTGCTGATGGCCGGCTGGGCGCCTAGCCACGGCGCCAATCCGGCCGTCCGCGCCCTCTGCGAGCGCATCGTAGTCGGGCAGCGGGACGAGATCGCGTTCATGCAGCGCTGGCTCCGGGAACGGCGCGAGCCGGTTCCCGAGGGCGACGCCTCGCACGCGATGATGCCCGGGATGAACCACCCGCTGATGCCCGGGATGCTCACGTCCGAACAGCTGACGCAGCTGGACCAGGCACGCGTCACCGAATTCGACCGACTGTTCCTCACCTTCATGATCCAACACCACCAGGGTGCGATCACCATGGTGGCGCAGCTCATGGGCTCTCGCGGCGCCGCGCAGGACGACTACATCTTCAAGTTTGCCGCCGACGTGAACGTCGACCAGATCACTGAGATCGAGCGCATGGGCCTCATGCTCGCGGAAATGGCTTGGAAAGGAAAAAGCCCATGACGCCTCGCCCCGCACTCCTCACTCCTCACTCCTCAATCCTCCTCCTGCTCGTCTCCTGCGCTGGCTCTTCCTCGCCCGGCGCCGGACCCGAGCCCACGCCCGATATGTCCATGACGGCGCCGAGCCCCGACCCGCGTGTGGGACTCCGCGCCGGATGGTTCAATGCAGGCCAAGCCTCCTGGAATCTCCGTCTGGTCTCGAGTACTCGGCCTTCCGAGAAGTTTTTCAGTCCGACCACCCCGGGCGACCGGAGACTGACCAACTCCGACCTCGCCTTCATCGGCAAGTACGCCATCCAGGGCAACTACAGCGGCATTCAGGTCTGGGACATCTCGAATCCGGCCAAGCCCACTCTGCACACGGCCTACGTCTGCCCCGGCTCGCAGAGCGACGTCTCGGTCTACCGGAACCTGCTGTTCGTCTCGGGCGAATCGACCAGTGGCCGCTTGGACTGCGGCCTGCAGGGCGTGGAGGACTCCGTGAGTCATGACCGCTTGCGCGGCATCCGGATCTTCGACGTCACCGACCTCACCAATCCGAAGTATCTGACCAACGTGCAAACCTGCCGCGGCTCGCACACCCACACGGTAGTCACCGACCCCAACGACAAGGCCAACGTCTACATCTACGTGTCCGGGTCGGCGCCGGTTCGCTCCCCGAAGGAGCTGCCCGGCTGCTCCGACCGCTCGCTGGAGGAAGATCCTAATACGGCACTCTTCCGCATCGAGGTCATCAAGGTGCCGCTGGCCGCGCCGCAGCAGGCGGCCATCGTGAGCTCGCCGCGGATCTTCGGCGACCTGACCGCGGCGGCCAAGCACGCCGAATCCGCCGCCGATTCCGCTGTGATTGCCGAGGAACGGAGACAAGCCGAAGCCGCCGGGACCCCCCGCAGACAACCCGAGCTCGGCGGGCCGACCCAGTGCCACGACATCACCGCCTATCCGGCCATCGGGCTGGCCGGCGGGGCCTGCCGCGGGTACGGATTCCTCCTGGACATCCGAAGTCCGGCCAATCCGAAGCGGATCGGCGCCGTCGCCGACTCGAACTTCTCCTTCTGGCACTCGGCCAGCTTCAATAACGACGGCACCAAGCTGCTCTTCTCCGATGAGTGGGGTGGCGGCCGAGGGCCCCGCTGCCGTATAACCGACAAGCTGGTGTGGGGGGCGGACGCCATCTTCACCCTCCAGAACAACCAGCTGACCTTCCAGAGCTACTACAAGATGCCGGCCGCGCAGACCCCGTTCGAGAACTGCGTCGCTCACAACGGCTCCCTGATCCCGGTGCCCGGGCGCGACCTCATGGTCCAGGCCTGGTATCAGGGCGGTATCTCGGTGTTCGACTGGACCGATGCCGCGCGCCCCAAGGAAATCGCGTACTTCGATCGCGGCCCGATGGACTCCACCAAGCTGGTGGATGCCGGCTCCTGGTCCGCCTACTGGTACAACGGAGTCATCGTGAGCTCGGAGATCTCCCGGGGCCTCGATGTTTTCGAGCTGCTCCCCAGCGGGTTACTCTCCCAGAACGAGATTGACGCCGCGAAATCGGTGCGCTTCGAGTTCCTCAACGTCCAGAATCAACCCAAGTTCGCCTGGCCCCCGAGCTTCGCGGTGCCGCGTGCCTATCTCGATCAGCTCGCCCGCAACAACGGTCTCCCGAGCGAGCGGATCGCCGCCGTGAGGGCCGAGCTGAGCCGCACCGAACAGCTCTCGGGACCGGCTCGTGCGGACGCGCTCGCGCAGCTCGCCACCCAGCTCCACACCGAAGCGCGCAGCGCGTCCGATCAGCCCAGGGCACACCAACTGGCCAGCGCCATCGGCGACCTGGCGAAGGCGGGTCGCTAATGCTCTCGCGTGGTGCGTTTGCCCTCGCCCTGCTGGGCGCCGGGGCGTCCCGGGCCATCGCGCAGTCTCCGGAGCTCTACTCCGGAATGCATTGGCGTTCGATCGGCCCAACTCGAGCCGGCCGCGCCCGTGCACTCGCCGGCGTGCCCAGCCAGCCCAACGTCTTCTACATCGGATTCGACAACGGCGGCGTCTGGCGCTCGACCGACTACGGCTCCACCTGGGAGCCGCTCTTCGATCATGAGCCCACGGGCTCCATCGGCGCCATCGCCGTTGCCCCCTCCGATCCCAGCATCATCTATGTCGGGACCGGCGCCGGCATCATCCGCCCCGATCTCGCCACGGGCGACGGCGTCTACAAGTCCACCGACGCCGGAAAAACCTGGACCCATCTGGGCCTCCACGACAGCCAGATGATCGCGGCGATCGACGTGGATCCCAGGGACCCCGACCGGCTCTTCGTCGCGGCACTCGGTCATCCCTATGGGCCCAATGCCGAGCGCGGGGTGTTCCGCTCGAGCGACGGCGGGCAGAGCTTCCAGAAGGTGCTGTACCAGGACGAGTACACCAGCGCCAATGAAGTATTGATCGACCCGAGCGATCCTAATACGGTCTACGCCACGCTCTGGGAGCAGCAGCAGGGCTTCATCGAAGGCCGCGGATTCGGCGGCGGCGGCGCCGGCGCCGGCATCTTCAAGTCCAGCGACGGCGGGACCTCCTGGAAGCCGCTGAGTGAAGGGCTGCCTCCGGTGTTGCAGGCCAACATCGCCATCGCGCCCAGCAACCCGCAGCTGCTCTACGCCATCCTCGCTCCCGCGGCTGCGGCCGGCGGAGGGTCCCCCGGAGCCATCGGCTTCTACAAATCGACCGACGCCGGCGAGCATTGGGCTCTCGCGCGGGACCGAGCCGCCGACAATCGCCCGCTGGCCCGCATCGGCGGCGGTGACTTGCCCACGGTGGTCGTCGATCCCAAACACCCGGACGTGGTGTACAGCTCGTCCGTCGTGCTCTGGCGCAGCGAAGACGGCGGGACCACCTGGTCGGCGGTGCGGGGCGCCCCCGGCGGGGACGATTATCAGAAGACCTGGATCAACCCCAACAATCCCGACATCATCCTCACCGTCTCGGATCAGGGCGGGGTGGTCTCGGCCAACCGCGGCAAGTCGTGGAGCAACTGGTACACCCAGCCCACCGCCGCGATGTACCACGTCACGACCGACAACGCCTTTCCCTATCGCGTCTGCAGCGGACAGCAGGACTCCGGCTCGGCGTGCGTTGACAGCCGCTCGATGGACGGGCAGATCACCTTCCACGATTGGCACCCGGTCAACATCCAGGAATACGGAATCGCCGCGCCCGATCCGAGGAATCCCGACCTGGTCTTCGGCAGCCAGCGCGGCAACGTGTCGCTCTACAACCGGAAGACCGGCCAGACCGCCCTCCTCGGCCCCGATATGAGCCTACGGGGGGCGCATGGTGAGGCGTACAACCGGAACGTCCGCACCATGCCGATCAACTGGTCGCCGGTAAACCCGGACGTGCTGTTCTATGTCTCGAATGCGGTGTGGAAGACCACCGACCGCGGCCACAGCTGGACCCGCATCAGTCCCGATCTCGCCCGCCAGACCTGGGTGGTCCCCCAGAGCGCCGGCAAGTACGCCGCGAGCGTGACGCCCGCTCCGCAGGGGACCATTACGGCGCTCTCGCCTTCTCCCCGGAACCTCAAGGCAATCTGGGCGGGCACCGACGACGGCAACCTCCAGGTCACGATGGATGGCGGCCTCCACTGGACTAACGTCACCCCCGCCGCCATCAAGCCGTGGACCCGCATCTTCAATCTCGACGCGGGCCATTTCGACGTGCTGACCGCCTACGCCGCGGCTAACACGCTCCGGATCGATGACCAGAACCCGCATTTCTGGCGCACCCATGACGGCGGCAAGACCTGGACCGAGATCAACCACGGCATCGCACCCGGCGCGGTCTCCAACTCCATCCGCGAGGACCCCAGAAAACCCGGTCTGCTCTATGCCGCGACCGACACCCAGGTTTGGGTTTCCTTCGACGACGGCGACCACTGGCACTCGCTGCGGCTCGACATGCCCGCGGTCTCGGTGCGCGATCTCCAGGTGAAGGATGACAGCACCTGCCTCTGCTCGGACCTGGTCGCCGGCACCCACGGCCGGGGCTTCTGGATCCTCGACAACGTGACCCCGCTCCGGCAGGCCGCCGCCGCGCAGACAGCCACGGCGCCCTATCTCTTCAAGCCCGCTACCGCAGTGCGCGTGCGCTTTGGTACCAACGATCCCACTCCCTGGCCACCCGAGGTTCCTGCCGGCGAGAATCCGCCGCCGGGCGCCCTCCTGGATTACTACCTGCCGGCCGCCGCCACGGTGCCCGTGATGCTGGAGATTCTCGATGCGGCCGGCAAGCTGATCCGCTCCCATTCCAGCGACGATCGGGTGGTGAGCCCTGACCCGGCACTCGACCCGGTCGGCTACAACAAGGTGTGCCAGCAAACCCCCACTGCTCCCTATTGCGGGCTGCCGCTCTACTGGCCGGCGCCCGCGCTGCGGCTCTCGACCGCGGCGGGAATGCACCGCTTCAGCTGGGACCTGCGCTATGCGCCCATCACCCCGGACGATGCCGGCGGTGGCGGCGGGGCCGCGACGGGCGCGGTGCCGCACCGCACCTATCCGCAGGTCAATGCCCCCTGGGCCCCGCCCGGCGCCTATACCGTACGCTTGAAGGCCGAGGGAAAGAGTTACACCCAACCGCTCACCCTGCGGCTCGACCCGCGGGTTAGGACCCCTGCCCTGGCCCTGGGCCGGCTCGCGGCGCTCTCGCGCGAGATGTATTCCGGCTCCCGGGCTGCCCACGCGGCCTATCGCGAGGCGCGCGCCCTGGTGGCTTCGCTCGAAAAGCTCACCGGCGACGCTATCGCCGCCTTCAAGGCCCAGGTCGAATCCCTGGCCCCGCCTGCTCGCCCGAGCGCCGGCTTCGGGGGCGGAGGCGGCTTCGGCGGCGGCGCGCCTTCCGGTCCGCCCACTCTGGAAAGCGTCCGGAACGCCATGCTGGCCGCGGCGATGGCCATGCAGCGCGCCGACGTCGCCCCGACCGCCACGCAGCTGGCGGCCTGCGCCAAGGCCCGCGAGCAGTCTGGCACCGTGCTAACCCGCTGGACCGCGCTCAAGACCAGCGGGCTCGCGGCGCTGAACGCCAGCCGCAAGGCCGCGGGGCAGCCGGCTGTCGAATATCCCCCGTCACCTTGAATCCAATTCCACACAGGGCACCAATGAACCGGCGCGTTCTCCTCCTCCTGGCCGCTTGCACGGCCTGCGCCTCCAGTCAGGCCACGAACAGCGAGGTGGTACGCTGGAAGCGCCAGGCCGGGAACGTCACCATCACCCGTGATGATTGGGGCATTCCGCACATCCATGGCAAGACCGACGCCGACGCCGTGTTCGGCCTGATTTACGCCCAGGCCGAGGATGACTTCAACCGGGTAGAGACCAACTACCTGAATGCGCTGGGGCGCCTGGCGGAGGCGGAGGGAGATTCCGTGATCTACAAGGACCTCCGGGTGAAGCTCTTTATCGACCCGGACAGCCTGAAGGCGAAGTACGCCGAGAGCCCCGCGTGGTTGAAGAGTCTGCTGAATGCCTGGTCCGACGGATTGAACTACTACCTCTCCACCCATCCCAAGGTCACGCCCCGGGTGATCAAACACTTCGAGCCCTGGATGGCGCTCAGCTTCAGCGAGGGCAGCATCGGCGGAGACATCGAGAGCATTTCGCTGAGACAGCTCGAGGCGTTCTACGGGCAGTCCGCCGCGAGTCCCCCGCCGTCCGGCGAAGCCACCCAGCCGCCGGAGCCCACCGGGTCGAACGGTTTCGCCATCGCCCCACAGAACACCAGCTCGCATCACGCGCTCCTGCTGATCAATCCGCATACCTCTTTCTTTTTCCGAGCCGAGGTGCAGGTCCAGAGCGAGGAGGGCTTGAACGTGTACGGCGCGGTCACCTGGGGCCAGTTTTTCGTCTACCAGGGATTCAACGAGCGCGCGGGATGGATGCACACGACGAGCGGGGTGGATGACGTGGACGAATATCTGGAGACGATCGTGAAACAGGGTGATCGCCTCTTCTATCGTTACAGTACCGGGTTGCGCCGGCTGTTGTCCTCCCAGATTACCGTGCCCTACCGGACCAGAACCGGCATGGGCAACAAGGTTTTCACGGTCTACCGCAGCCACCACGGGCCCATCGTGCGGGAGGCCGGCGGCAAGTGGATCAGCGTCAGGATGATGCAGGATCCGGTGAAGGCCTTGACCCAGTCCTACACCCGGACCAAGGCCAGGAACTACCGCGACTTTCGCGCGACCATGGAGCTGCACACCAACTCCTCCAACAACACGATCTTCGCCGACGCGGACGGCGACATCGCCTACTTCCACGCCAACTTCATTCCCAGGCGCGACCGGCGCTTCGACTGGACCAAGCCGGTGGACGGCAGCGATCCGGTCACCGAGTGGCAGGGCCTGCTCGGCGTGGACGAGAGCCCGTACCTGCTCAACCCCTCCAACGGCTGGCTCTACAACACCAACAACTCGCCCTGGTCCTCCGCCGGCCCGAACAGTCCGAAGCAAGCAGACTACCCCGCGTATGTAGAAAAGGGAGCCGAGAATGCACGCGGGCTCCACGCAATCCGGGTGCTCGAGAACAAGAAGGACTTCACTCTGAGCTCCCTCATGGCCGCGGCGTACGACAGCTATCTCCCCGCGTTTCAGGACTTGATCCCTTCCCTGCTGGCGGCTTACGACCAGGCTCCACCTGGTGACTCGCTCACGGCCCGGCTCGGCGACCAGATCAAGCCCCTGCGGGAATGGGATCTCCGCTGGTCGGTCACCTCGGTCCCGACAACCCTCGCGGTATTCTGGGGCGACGAACTCGGGCGGCGTGACTCGGCGCGCGCTAAGGGAGCGGGAATTCCCCTCGATGAATACCTCCTCCACCGGGTTACGGGGCAGCGGAAGCTCGAGGCCCTGGCCACTGTCTCCGAGAAACTCACGGCCGACTTCGGCACCTGGAAAACCCCGTGGGGGGATATCAACCGCTTCCAGCGCCTCACCGCGGACATCGTCCAGCCGTTCGCCGACTCGGGACCGAGCATTCCGGTCGGCTTTACCTCGTCGCGCTGGGGCTCGCTGGCCTCGTTCGGGGCCCGCACCCACAAGGGAAGCAAGCGGCTCTACGGCACCAGCGGCAACAGCTTCGTGGCCGTGGTCGAATTCGGCGATAGCGTGCGAGCCCGGGCCGTCACGGCCGGTGGGGAAAGCGGCAATCCGGCTTCTCCCCACTTCAACGATCAGGCCGGGCGGTACAGCAAGGGCGACCTTCGGGAGGTGTACTTCTATCCCTCACAGCTCAAGGGACACGTCGAGCGGGAGTACCATCCCGGAGGCTGAGTCATGATCCAGATCGTCTCGCTGCTGGGCGCGCTGCTGATCCTCATCCCCTTCGCGGCCAGCCAGCTCCGCCGATTGGCCGTCTCGACGCTGGCCTATCAGATCCCCAACCTGGTGGGATCGGCAGCGCTCACGATTGTTGCGGTGCTCGAGCGCCAGTACGGCTTCATCCTGCTGGAAGGGATCTGGGCGATCATGAGCACCATCGGCCTGATCGGTGTGCTGCGTGGAGGCCGTCCACCTCAGCTCGAGCCTAACACGAACTGATCCATGGCCGCTTCCGCCTCCACCTCCACCAGCTCGCTGAGCCGCCGCATCGTGGTGTGGGCGGGTGTCGCGCTCTTCCTGATCCTGGCGGTGCTGGCCTGGGCGGGCAACCGACTGCTCACCCAGCGCGCCAGGCGGGAAGCCGATGCGGGCATCCTGCACGCCGCTGAGCAGGCGGCGCTGGTCATCGATCGGGTCGTGGCGGAGCGCGAGCGCCAGGTGCGGCTGCTCGCGTCGCTCCCCGCGGTGGTCGACGCCGCGCGGCTGGGCACCGCCCGCGCCGAGCAGCTCGGGCTGGTGGGCCAGCCGATCGAGACCGCCGAGCGCCGCTTCGACTCGACGCGCACGCTCGACGTGGATGCGCGGACGCGACGCTTCCTGCTCGACCGCGCCGGCTCGCTCGATCTGGCCGAGGTGCTGCTCACCGACCGCCACGGCTTCAACGCGATCACCACCGAACGCACCTCCGATTTCGTGCAGAGCGACGAGGCCTGGTGGCAGCAGGCCATGAGCAACGGAATGAGTCCCGCGGTGGCGGCCTACGACGAGTCAGCCAAGTTGGTGTCCATCTCAGTCGCGAGCGCAGTGCGCGAAGCTGAACCCGGGCCGGCGGAGGGCGTAATGAAGGTGGTCTATGGACTGGCCCCGCTGCAGGACGCGGTGCGCTCGGCGGGCATCCCGGGGACGATCGCGGTCGAGGTGATCGATTCGGGGGGGCGCGTGCTGGCCAGCTCCGAGCACTCGCCCACCTTGAGCCCGCTGCCCGGGTATGCCACCCTGCCGAAGACAGCGGACCCGCCCGTGGTCCGCTACAACGACGGGACGGCGCAGCAGGCCGCTCTGCACCTCACCAACGGCAAGGCCTGGCGCGTGGTGGCACACACGCCGGAGTCGCTGGCGCTCGCCGACCTCAGGCGGGCGCGGACCGCGCTCGCCGCCGGAGCCGTCGCAGTCTTCGCCCTCATCCTCGGTGCCCTTGCGGCGATGAATGCCTTCATGGACCGGCGCATCGCCACCCCGGCCGCGGCGCTGGCCCTCGCGGCGGAATCGGTGGCGGCGGGCGACCTCTCGGTGCGCCTGGCCGAGTCGCCCGCCGACGATGAGCTCGGCCGGCTGGGTCGCGCGACCACCGCGATGATCGGCGGGCTCCGCAGCTTGACGGTGGCCATCAAGGGCTCGGCCACGGAAACCGCGGCCATGGCGCTCGATCTCACCGCCAGCTCGCAGCAGATGTCGGCCTCCTCGCAGCAGATGGCGCGGACTTCGGCCGATTTGAGCCAGCAGTCGGCGGAGATGGCGCAGACGATTCAGGAGATGGCGGGCGATTCCAACCGGCAGGTGGAACTGGCCGCTGCCTTGACCAGCGGCGCGACCGAAGGAGTCCAGCGCAACCAGCGGCTGCGGGGTTTGTCGAAGGAGAACCGGGCACGGCTGGATGCCAGCGCGCGCGAGCTCGAGGTGCTGATCGGCGAGGTGCAGCGCAGCGTCACCGCGGCGGAAGCCCTGGCCGCGGCTTCGCAGGAGATCCGCGATTTCGTCGCCCTGATGCAGCACATGGCGCGCCAGTCGAAAATGCTGGCCTTCAGCGCCGGCATGGAAGCCAAGCGGGCCGGACCGGAAGGCGCGGGGTTCGTCGTGGTGGCCAAGGAAGTACAGCGGCTCGCCGACGCCACGGGGGATGCGGCCGCACGCACCGAGAAGGTGGTTGCCGCCGTGCTGCTCAAGGTCGAGGAAGTGCGCACCTCGAGCGCGCGCTCGGCGGTGGCGGTGGCCAACCTGCACGAAGCGACCCGGCTCGGGCTCGAGGCGTTCGGCCAGGTAGAAGCGGCGGTGGCCGGCACGGAAACCTGGACGGCCGCGATCGAGCAGGCCGCCCTCACCTCCAACCGGCTGGTCGAGGATACCACCCGCCGGCTCGACGCACTCGCGCGCGGAACCGAAGCCTTCGCCGCGGCCATGCAGGAGGTGGCCGCCTCGGCGCAGGAACAGAGCGCGAGCAGCGAGGAAATCGTCGCGACGGCCATCGGGCTGGCCGCCACGGCGGAGCGGCTCTCGGCGCAGGCGGGCACCTTCCGGCTGGAGGGATAACGGCCCGGCCCCGTGGGCCACTATCTTCCCCTCCCCTGATCGCATTCTTCCCGGAGACTCTCCCCGTGGCCGTCGTTCGCCCTGCGCTCCTCGTGAGCGCCCTTGTCTCAGGCTCCTTCACGCTGAGCGCCGCCGCCCAGCCCACTCCCAAACCTTCAGCGGATACGACGCAGGCCTTCAAGGGCGGGCCCTTCGATAAGCTGCACTTCCGCAACATCGGACCCACCGGGCCGAGCGGTCGCATCAACGATTTCGCGGTGCTGGAACGCGACCCCGGCGTGTTCTATGTCGCCACCGCGACGGGCGGTCTCTGGAAGACCCAGAATGGCGGCATCACGCTGACCCCGATGTTCGATTCCGCCGCCATGGTCTCGATCGGCGACGTGGCCATCCCGTCCGACGATCCCAACCTGGTCTGGGTCGGTACCGGAGAGAACAACAACCGGCAGAGCTCGTCCTGGGGCGACGGGGTGTACAAATCCACCGACGGCGGCAAATCCTGGAAGAACATGGGTCTCCGCGACAGCAAGCAGATCGCCCGGATCCTGATCGACCCGCGCGATCGCGACGTGGTATACGTCGCGGCCCTCGGCGATCTCTGGAAGGCCGGGGGCGAGCGGGGCATCTACAAAACCAGCGACGGAGGCGTGAGTTGGACGCGGGTGCTCGACCCGGGCCCCGATGCCGGCGGCACCGAGCTGGTGATGGACCCCCGCGATCCCAACGTCCTCTATGCCGCGACCTATCAGCGCCGCCGGGCCAGCTTCGGCTTCAACGGCGGCGGCCCTGGTAGCGGCATCTGGAAAAGCACCGATGCCGGCCGCAGCTGGACTCGTCTCACCAAGGGACTGCCGGACGGAGCCATGGGGCGCATCGGGCTCGACATCTTTCGCGCCGGGCCGGACATCCTCTATGCTCGCATCGAGCACGAGAAACAGTCCGGGGTCTACCGCTCCGACGACGCCGGCGCGAGCTGGCGCAAGATGGGGTCGCACAACGGGCGCCCCATGTACTTCGGCATCATCCGGGTCGACCCGGTCAACGACCTGCGGGTCTATCTCCCCGAGACGCCGCTCGCGGTGTCGGACGACGGCGGGAAGACCTTTCGCATGGACGGGGCCAGGCGCATCCACGTGGACCACCACGCCATGTGGATCGACCCCGCCGACCCCGGGCACATGATGATCGGCAACGACGGCGGCGTCTCCATCACGCGGGACAAGGGCAAGACCTGGATGTGGCTACCCAATCTTCCCGTCTCCCAGTTCTATCACGTCGGCTACGACATGCAGGAGCCCTTCAACGTGTGTGGCGGCCTGCAAGACAACCAGTCGTGGTGCGGGCCCAGCCAGGTGCGCAACGGCGAGGGCATCACCGACCACGACTGGTGGACCATCCCCGGCGGCGACGGCTTCGTCAACCTGACCGACCCGGTCAATGCCCGCATGGTGTATACCGAGTCGCAGGAGGGCGATCTCTACCGCCTCGATAAGCTCACCGGGGAGCAACAGGCCATCCAGCCCGTCGCGCCGGCCGCCCAGAAACCCTATCGCTGGAACTGGGACACTCCCCTGCTCCTCTCGCCCCACGACCCGGCCACCATCTACCTGGGCGGCAACTTTCTCTTCAAGAGCACCGATCGCGGCCACTCCTGGAAGGTCATCAGCTCTGATCTTACGACCGGGGTCGACCGCGACACCTTCGAGCTGATGGGCAGCAAGCTCAAGGACGTCAAGCTCGCCAAGAACGACGGCGTGCAGGATTACGGCACGCTCTTCAGCGTGGCCGAGTCGCGCAGGAAGCCCGGGTTGATTTATACGGGATCCGACGACGGGCAGCTCAACGTGACGCGCGACGGCGGCGCGACCTGGGCCAACGTCACCGGCAAGATTTCCGGCGCGCCTCGCTGGGCCTACGTCTCGCGGGTGGAGCCCTCGAGGTTCGACGAGGCCACGGTCTACGCCACGTTCGATGCCCATCGTACTGGCGACTACGGCAGCTATGCCTACCTCAGCACCGATTACGGCGCGTCGTGGAAATCGATCGTCGGCAACCTCCCCAAGGGCGAAGTCACCCGCACCATCACCGAGGACAGCCGCAACCCCGACGTCCTCTACCTCGGCACCGAGACCGGCCTCTGGGTGAGCCTCGATCGCGGCAAGGGCTGGACCCGCGTGAAGGCCAATCTCCCGACGGTGCCGGTGTATGAGATCACCCTGCATCCGCGCGACAACGCCATGTTGCTGGCGACCCACGGCCGCGGGGTGTGGATTCTGGATCAGCTCGCACCCTTCCAGGAAGCGGGCAAGGCGCAGGTGGCCGAGGCCTGGCTCTACCAGATGCCCCCGGTGTATCAGCGCGGCCGCAGCGGCCTCAAGTATTACGGCAGCCAGGGAGACATGCAGTTCTTCGGCGAGAACCCGCCCTTTGGCGCGCCGGTGCGCTATTCCCTCAAGAGCAAGGCGGACAGCGCCCGCATCGTCATCCGGGACGCGGCCGGCAATCTGGTTCGCGAGCTCAAGGGCGACGCGATGAAGGATGGGCTCGCGGCGGGCATGAACCAGGTTGTGTGGAACCTGCAGATCGAGCCGATCCCGGCGCCGAAGGGAAGTCCGCCGCCGCAGAACCCGTTCGGCGGCCCGGTTGGTCCGGCGGAAACGCGCGGGCCCCTGGTGCTCCCGGGCGACTTCCGCGTGACGCTGGTGGTGAACGGCAAGGAGGTGGCCACGACGGCCCTTACGGTGCGCGGCGATCCCGACATCGTCATCACCGAGCAGGATCGCCAGCGGCGCTTCGAGCTGCTCAAGGAGGGCCAGCGCCTGCAGGCCAGGCTGAGCGAGGCGAACAACGCGGTACGCACCGCCAACCAGCAGCTCAACCAGATCAAGCCGGCCGTGAGCGACAGTACGACGGTGCCGGCGCCTATCCGGGCCAGCTACGACAGCCTGGTGAAGGACTTGGTACCGCTCAAGAAGAGATTCTTCATAAGGGACGAAGGGGATGAATCCCCCTTCGATTTCTCCGAGTTCCGCCAGGTCATCACCTTCAAGCTCGGCGGCGTGGTGGGCGGAATCGGCGGGGCGACGATGCCGCCGACCGAGACCGATTTATCGCGCTGGGCCGAAGTGAAGACCGAGGTGCCCCAGGTCATCGACCAGGTCAACGCGCTGGTGGCACGGCTCAAGCCCTTCTATCAGCGGCTGGCCGAACAGGGGATCTATCCCGCGGTCCCCAAGGTGATCGAGAAGCCGGACTGAGCCTGCTTGCTTTCCGGGGATTTTTCCCGTACATCGAGTAGGAGGCGCTGGAGCGTGGGGGGGGAGACCGTCCACGGATGACGGTCCCCTCCCCCGTTCTGCGCATTGCAAGGCGTCGCGGTACTCCCTTCAAAAAGGAAGCCATCATGCGCGGCAGGATCCTGCAGTACAACGGCAATGACGGCACCGGAGTAGTCGTCGCCGACGGCCAGCAATACAAGTTCGCCCTGGTCGCCTGGAAGGCCGACACTCCGCCGACGGTGGGGAAGACGGTCGACCTCGTGCTGGCCGACGGCCAGGTGCAGACCGTCAGCCTGGTGCCGGACGACGTGCTGATGCGAGAGAAGACCGCCGAGCTGACCGGGAAGCTGAGCAGCATGGTGGGGGCGGCGGGCGGCGCGGGGGGAATCGGGGGCGCGCTCGTCACCAAGTTTGGCAAGACCATCCTGATCGCTTACGGCGTCTTCCTCATCGCGACGCTGTTCCTTCCGGCGATCAACAGTCCCATGATCGGCGGTGCGTCGATGTTCAAGCTGGCCGGCATGCTTGCGGTCATGGGGGGAGGCGGCGGCGTCAAGCTGCTACTCATCCTGGCTTATCTGGGCATGGCGGTGCCGTTCTTCTGGCCGGACCGCAAGGGCTGGCTGGCGCTGCTGCTTCCCCTGCTGGCCGTCCTCTGGGCGCTCTGGCAGGCCAGGAGCGCCACGAGCGGTGGTGGTGGTGGTTCGATTGGGGATGTCTTCGGCATTCTGGGCGTGGGGTTCTACCTGGCCCTCGTTGCCGCGGTCGTGCTCGCGCTCAACGGCTTCAAGCGGTACCGCGCCGCGAGCTGAGCTAGCGGTCCTTCTTGAGCTCGACCACGATCACCTCGATGGGGTGCGCGGTCTCGTTCACGTCGGCGTGCAGCTGGCCGGGGGGATCGGCATCCAGCCAGTAGGCTTTGCCGCTCTCCCAATTGTAGGTGTCGAGCGTCTTGCCGTTCCGGTCCACCACCTTGAGCTGGCCGCTCGTAAGCGCGATCAACGCGCGGCCGTGCTCGTGGCGGTGCAGGACCAGCGGCTGCCTTGGCTGGATGATGGACTTCCAGACCCGCACTTCGTCGTTCTCGAATTGGGGCTCCCGGCGCGTTGCGCTCTGGGTCTGCTGCGCCCACATGAGCCCAGCGCCAGCGGCGAAACAGAGGCCGCAGGCGAGCAGCGCCACCGACTTACCAGGCAATGCCATAATCCTCTCCATGGTTGCTCGAGCCGCCCCACATCGTCCCGTGCTTTCGGTCGAACAGGATCGCGTTGATCGGTCCCGAGGTGCGCTCCTCGAAGACCAGCGTGTAGCCCATGCGCCGCAGCTCGGCACGCACCCAGCCGGGCATGGCGTCGGCGAGCAGCATCCGCCCGGGTCGCGCCTCGTGCGCCCCGAATGAGGAGCGCATCTGGTAGGAGTTCATGTTGGGCGCCTCCACCGCCTGCTGCGGCGTCATGCCGAATTCCACCAGGTTGAGAAAGAACTGCAGCAGGTTCTGGTCCTGGCTGTCCCCGCCCTGCACCGCGAACGCCAAATAGGGTTGGCCATCCTTGAGGGCCATTGTCGGCGTCAGAGTAACCCGCGGCCGTTTGCCCGGCTCCAGTACGTTGTAGGGCCCGTCCGCGGCGTCGAGCACGAAGCTCTGCATCCGCTGGCTCAGGCCTACTCCCGTGTGTCCCGCGATCACCGCCGGGACCCAGCCGCCGCTCGGCGTCACCGACACCACCCAGCCCTCCTCGTCGGCGGCTTCGATCGAGGTGGTGCCGCGGTTGAAGGTTTCCTTGAAGTCCGACGGTATTGGCTCGCCACCTGCAACAGGTGACGTGGTGGGCTTGGTGATGCTCCACTTGGCAAGCAGATCCGCGAACGGGTTGGTCCCCCCCTGGAACGGATAGGGATCGCCGGGCTTCACGTTCGGGTCATTCTTCTCCCAGTTAATCTGCCCGAAGCGCTGCTTGGCGTATTCCTTGGAGAGCAGCCCCTTCACCGGCTCCTCGGGGGCAAAGGCGGGATCACCGTAATAAAAATCACGATCGGCATATGCCAGATTCATGGTCTGATAGAGCGCGTGGACGTAGCGCGCGCTGTTGTGGTCCATCGCCTTGACGTCGGCGTTCTCGAGAATGTTGAGCGCCTGGAGCAGCACCGGCCCCTGCTGCCAGAGAGGGAGCTTGTAGACCTCGATGCCACGATAGTTGGTCGAGAGCGGCTCCTCGATCTTGACCTTCCAGTTGGCCAGGTCCTGCAGCGTGAAGAGCCCGCCTTCCTCCTGCACCCCGCGCACCAGCTCTTGCGCGATGTCGCCCTTGTAGAAGCGATCGTAGGCCGCGTAGATCGCTTCCTTGCGGCTCTTCCCGGCCTTGAGCGCCCGCTGTTCGGCCTCGACCAGCTTGCGCAGCGTGGCCGCCAGATCGGCCTGCTTGAACACCTCTCCCGCCGCTGGCGCCTCGCGCCCCTCGCCCAGGTGAGGCAGGAAGACAGCGGTCGAGTATTTCCACTGCTTGATGCGGACCTTGTTGTTCTCCATGGAATTCGCGGTCTGGGCCTCGATGGCGTAGCCGTCGGCCATCTGAATCGCCGGCGCCAGCACCTGCTTGAGCGAAAGCCTCCCGTACTCGGCGAGCATGGTGAGCAGGCCGCCGGCGGTTCCCGGGGTGACCGCGGCCAGCGGTCCGTACTCCGGCGGATGGCTCATCCCTTTGGCGCGATAGAAGGCGGGGGTCGCGCCGGTCGGCGCCACGCCGAGCGCGTTGATGCCGATGACTTTCTTGAGGCCGGGGTGATAGATCAGCGCCTGGGTTTCCCCGCCCCAGGACAGCACGTCCCACATGGTGGTGACGGCGGCGAGCATCGCGCAGGCGGCGTCGACCGCGTTGCCACCCTGCTGGAAGATCATGGAGCCGGCGGTGGCGCCCAGGGGCTTCCCGGTGATGGCCATCCAGTGGCGGCCGTGCAGCGGCGGCTTGGCGGTGCGCTGGGCGGTGGCGGAGCCGGCGAGGGTGCCGACGGCAGCGAGGGTGAGCAGGAGGCGGCGCATGCGGACTCCGGGAGAGGAGCGAGCGCCGAATCTATCCGGTTGGATGGCGGGGGGCGAGGTCACGTCGCTCGCAGCGCCGTTCAAGCGCCTGCAGGCAACGGTTACGATTCCGTCGGATTATCAAACCTCGGCGACGTTCAGCTATTCCTCGGCGGAGATCTCGGCGACGTACGGATGGCTCGGCGGCGCATCGGCGACGCTCGCCATCCCCGACTTCACGGCGGTGAGCGGGTGGAACAACGACTGGGTGCCGCCAGTAAGCGCCACGGTGGACTGGTCGTTCAGGGCTACCGGGTCGAATCTCGCTGGCGGGCTGTTCTGCTCTGAAGGGGCGAACATTCGGACTGCGCAGGTCAGCGAGACGAACTAGGCTGGCGCGATGGGAATTACCGAGGTCTTGATGAAGGAGACGCGTGCGCAGGTAGGCACATATTCGGACACGCCGGACCGTGGGATGACGCATTCGCTCCCGTGCCGGTCTCGCTCGGCCCCACGTTCACCTTCCCTGCAACGGGAAGCTGTGCCTCCCATACCTGCGGCCTTACTACCGGCAACATTCTGTACTGCGTGGGGCCTAGAGCTTGGTCAGCGCGATCACCAGACCGGCTAGCGGGACCACTGTGCCGACCCAGAAGATGAACATCCACTTGATGAGATCGGCGCGCTGGTTGGCCATCTCCGACCTGACCTCGGCCAAGCCCTTCTCCAGACGGGCGCTGAGCCGCTCGAAGTAGAGATCCGCGACTTCGCGGACTGCGGCACGATTCACGGTGGCGGCCTCTTCCCACCAGGAGAACAGATCGTTGGTAGCTTCGTCTCCCAGGGCCTCATGGAGCCTCTGGAGCAATCTCGCGGTAACCGGCATGCACCCAACTTGAAGCTACACTCGGCCCTGCTGCCATCCAAGCAGCGCAGGGCTGGCCCTGAAGACCGCGAGCAGTTGTGGGGGAGCGGGGGGAGGGCCAGAAGCGAGGATGGCGGAGGGCGCGGCTGGAATGCCGCCCCCCCGTCACCCGCCGCGGCTCATGCGGTCGGGGTGACCCCGCCGGAGGGCGGAATCTCCCCACCTTCGGTGGGCTGTGCTTCAGGCTCGGTCCGGGTCCGCGGACCGATGATCCGTACGGCCTCCCAGGCCGCGAGGAGGTCGGGATCCTTGCGGAGGCGGTAGCGGTTGAGGGCCTTGAGCTGCCTCCACCGTCTGTACCGCTGCCTGGGCCACCGCGTTCAGATCCGTGCGGGCACGGATGTGATCGACGCGGCCCGCAAAGCTGCAGCGTGCGAAGTAGTTGACTGGCGCGCCCCCCGCCGGGTGCCTCATATTCAGTTCCCGATCCCGACCCAACATCATGTCTGTCGCCCGGAGCAAGGACTCATGCACGAGATCTTTGTCGCACTTGTCGTGGCCATCCTCGCACAGGGACCGACCGCCGCTGAAAAGGCGGCGGTGATGGTGCCCGTGCGTCAATTCGCGGACGCCTTCAACAAGGGCGACACCAAGACGGCCGCGGCGGCTTGCGCCGATCAGACGTCCATCCTCGACGAGTTTCCGCCCCACGAATGGCACGGGGCCGGGGCTTGCTTGCAGTGGATGAACGACTACGACGCCGACGCCAGGAAGAATGGAATCACCGATGGATTCGTCACCCTCGGCACTCCTCGGCACCTCGATATCTCGGCCGACCGTGCCTATGTCGTCATTCCTTCGGACTACGCATTCAAGCTGAAGGGGAAGGCGGTGAAGGAGACCGGCTCGATGTTCACGGTTGCGCTGCACAAGGGCGCGGCCGGTTGGCGTATCACCGGATGGGCGTGGGCAAAGAATTAGGCTTTGCATCACTCGCCCTCTGCGTGGCGGTGGCACGCTCGCCTGCTGCCCAGGCGCAGGGGCACGTCATCACCGACACGCTCCACTCGCAGGCACTCCGCGGTAACCTGATCGGCGACACGCCGGACCGCGCGATCACGATCTATCTCCCACCGAGCTACCAGCGCGATTCGACCCGGCGCTATCCGGTGCTCTATCTGCTCCACGGCGCGACGTCGGACCCGCGCGAGTGGCTGGACGGCACCTACCAGGGATTGAATCTGCGTCTCGCGATGGATTCCCTGGCCGGAGCAGGCCGGTCGGAGTACCTCGTGGTCATGCCCCAGGCCGACAACAGCTTCGGCAGATCGTTCTACGTGAACTCGGCGGCGTTCGGCCGCTGGGAAGACTTCGTCGCGAAGAAATTGGTGCGCGGGACCAGGACACGGTTCGGCCGGTCAGGATCTGACTGGTGGCGCTTCGGAGCGTGGCGGTGGCCTGGGTCGTCTGGCCCAGCCCTAAGTC
>CAZYPO010000044.1:0-5593 GCA_964649225.1 uncultured Gemmatimonas sp.
AGGACGACGGGCTTCACCACGAGCTGGAATTCGTCGATCAAACCTTCCTGCGCCAATTGCGAGACGATGCTGCCGCTGCCCAGGATCACCATGTCCGGTCCGGGCGCCTGTTTCAGCTTGCGCATTTCCGCCGCGGGGTCGCCCTTCACCAGCGTCGTATTGTTCCACGCCGCCTGGCTCAGGGTCCGCGAAAACACGACCTTCGGCAGCGCATTCATCCGCTCGGCCACAATGGGATCGTTGTTGAGCGCGGCCTGCGTCGGCCAGTAGCTGACCATCATATCATAGGTAATCCTGCCGAACACCAGGACCCCTTCGCCCTTCGCGTTCTCCGCGACGAAGGACTGCCACTCCGCATCCTGGCTGCCCCTGGTGTAGGCCCAGCTGAGGTCGCCGTGCTCGCCGGTGAAATAGCCGTCCAGCGTCACGCTATTGAAAACGACCAGTTTCGGCATGTTCTCTTCTCAGGTTATCGCGACGCCGCCCAGCTGACTTCCATGCCGAGGTAGCCGTTGCGACCCGGCGCGGGCTCCAGGATCCTGCCGAACGCGCCGTTGAGGTTGACCGACCCGACGTACTTCTTGGCGAACAGATTGTTGACCGCCCCGAACGGCTCCAGGCGCAGCCCTCCCCACCGTGTCGTGGCACTCAGCCGCAGCGAGGTGACGCCCACGCCCCACCCGTCCACCCGCTGCGTGTTACGATCGTCGGCGAACACCGATCCCGCGGTGAGCTGATCCAGCTCGGCCACGACCGGGCCGCGCTGGACCGTGAGCGTCGCTCGGAAAAAGTGCTTCGGCACGCCGGCGAGCCGCTTGCCGTCCAGAGTGTCGGTGGTCGCGCCGTTCGGGATGCGGTACTCCGAAAAGGTGTAGTTCGCGAAGCTGTACGCGCCGCGGAATCGCAGCCAGCTCCAGGGTGATGCGCCGAGCCCGGCCTCGATCCCACGATTCCTGACCCTGCCCGCGTTCTGGAAAAAGGCGCGGCCGTCCAGTTCGCGCACCTGGATGATCGCGTCCCGGATCCGGCTGGTGAAGGCCGCGATGCTGTAGTCGACGGCCGTGCCGAGCTGCCCGCGGCTGCCCAGCTCGACCGATACCGTGCGCTGCGGCCGGAGTGTGGTGTTGAATCCGGCGGTACCGTTCGAGGTGTTGACCAGCTCGGTCGTGGTGGGCGACTCGAAGCTGGTCGAGAGATTCGAGTAGAACGTGGCCGCGGACCCCGCTCTGACGCTGGCGCCGATGCTGCCGCTGGCGTTCTTCATGATGCGTTCGCCGCTGTTGTCGACTCCGTCGCTCAGCAGGTGGTCCTTCACGCGGAACGCGAGGCGGTCGTAGCGCACGGCGCCGAGCAGTGACACTCGCTCGCTCGCATCCCAGTGCAGCTGGGCAAAGGGTCCGACTTCGCTCACGGTTTCCCGCTGATCGGACAGCAGCTGGCCGGTCGGAGCACCCGCGTCGCTGCGCTGATTCTGACGGTCGTCCCGCATGGTCTGGGCGTCGAGCCCGGCGGTGAGTCGCAAGGCGGGCCCCTTGCCCGCCAGGGGCACGGTGCCGCTCAGCCGAATCCCCCCGACCCTGCGATCGATGGCGTTGTAGGTGCCGGTGGTGGCGGAATTCGGCGGTGTCGGCGGAGGGGTCGCGAGCGGGTTGTCCAGATTGCGGAGCAGTCCAAACGCGGTCGCGTCGAGCTCGGCTCCGAGGCCGTTGCCCCAGTGGTACCGCAGCGCGAGCTGCTGCTGGGACACCTGCTTGTCGGCTCCACGCAGAATGTTGCTTCCCGCCGCGCTGTCCCGGGTCTGGGTGTACTCCGCGACAGTGAGCGCCCCGGGATTCTCCGCGCTGGGAGCATCGGAGGCGGCGAAGCGGACCCCGAGGCTGGAGCGCTGGTCCAGGACGAAGTCCGCCTTCCCCGCGAATTGCCACGCGGTCGCGCCGCTGTGTTGCCGGAAGCCATCAGTGGTGAAACGGGAGAGTGAGACGAGTGCGCGCGTGCGGCCGCGCGCCACGCCCGCCACAGACTGCCACTTCCGGGTTCCGAAGCTTCCCCCGCTCACCCGCACCCGCGCTTCCCACGGGGCGCTGGGTGTCTCCGTGGCAAACGCGAACACCCCGCCGGACGCGTTGCCGTAGAGCGCTCCCGCCGATCCGGTCAGGACCTCCACGCGCTCGACCAGGCCCAGCTCGAGATTACTGAGTTGGGTCTGTCCGTCGGGAAGCGTCTGGGGAACGCCGTCGATCAGCACCTTGATTCCGCGCAGACCGAAGTTGGCCCGGCTCCCCGCGCCGCGGAGCGAGACGCGCTGATCGAGGGAGAAGTTGTAGCGGTTGAGCACCACGACGCCGGGCAGTCGGCTCAGCGATTCATCCAGGCCGCTGCTGAGCTGTGCGCGCCGTACCACGGCTCCGTCGAGCACGGCGACCGCCATCGGGATGCGAGACCGGGCCTCGCCGGCGCGGGTCACCCGTACCTCGAGCTCGGGCAGCCGAGTCGTGTCGCGGCGGGTCAAGCTGTCCCCCTGCGGCGTAACCACCAGCAGGAGCAGCGCGAGTGCATTCATGGGGGAAAACATAGTAGCTTCCCCCGCTTCAATGTCCGCCTCCATCAGCATCCCCTCGAGCGACCCCGGGTCGGGTCCCGGCTGGGAGCGCCTGGCCGAGGCGCTGCGTCCAGTGCTCCCGGTCGCCGAGCTCGATCGGATCTGGGCGTTCCGGGTGGTCCGGCGCGAAGGCCAGAACTTCGGCACCGCAATTCTTTCCCGGATCGAAGGCGACCGGCGCCGGATCTATACCGCTCGCTTCGTACTCACCGTGAAAGGGAAAAAGCGGGGAGCCTTCGAGTGGTTGCTCGACGAGGTGGGCAGCGGCCCGCTGGAGGCGCTGGATGAGCTGCTCGCGCTGGTTCCCAAGCGGTCGGATGACGAGGAGCCGCCGGTCGAAGTGGCGCCCGCCGCCTGGTTCCCGCCGGCATGAACGATTCGCCCAGCCTAGGCATCCTGGTGGCGTTCGCCGGTGGACTGCTGAGCTTCCTCTCGCCCTGTGTACTCCCGCTGGTCCCGTCCTATCTTGGTTTCGTCACCGGCTTCACCTTCAACGAGATGGCGGACCGGCGCCGGATGGCGATGCTGCACGCTGCCCTCTTCGTGCTGGGATTCACTCTGGTTTTCATGCTGTTCGGGGCGAGCGCCACTGCGCTGGGCCGGGTGCTCAAGTACTACGAGGTCTGGTTCCAGCGCATCGGTGGTGTGCTGATCATCCTGTTCGGCTTGTATTGTCTCGGCGCGCTGAAGCTCCGCTTCCTCGATCAGGAAGCCCGGCTGCACCTCGATCGCAAGCCGGTGGGATTCCTCGGCTCGGTGCTGGTCGGAATGGCGTTCGCGGCGGGCTGGACCCCCTGCATCGGTCCGATTCTGGGCGGGATCCTGGGGCTGGCCGCGACCGAAGCGAGTCTGGGGCGGGGGATGGTCCTGCTGGGCGCCTACTCGCTCGGCCTGGCCGTTCCGTTTCTGTTCGCGGCCTTCGCGGTGGAGACCTTTCTCGATTGGTTCCAGCGCTTCCGCCGCTACATGCGCTGGGTGCAGCGGGTGAGCGGAGTGCTGCTCATAGCCGTCGGGTTACTGCTGGCCAGCGGCGGGTTCACGCGTCTGGCCGGCTGGCTACAGAGCCTCACCCCGGCGTTTTTGCGCAAGTGGCTCTAGCCGGTGCGAAAGTGCCCACCGCCCCTCGTCTCCCCATTTAGTGCTCGTCTTTCGTGATAGCTTGAATGAGCCCTGGGAGGGAATCATGAGACAGGTCCTGATCGTACTGGTCGGCGCCGCCGCGCTCGCGAGCTGCGCGCGCAAGCCGGAGAGCTACGCGGCCGCCGACAGTACGGCACGCAGTATCCAGTTGCCGCCCGCCGATTCGACGGCCGCGTTGAACGATCGGCCCGCGCCCACTCCGCCACCCGCGCCGGTTCCTCCCCCGCGGCGCACCACACCCCGGCCACCGGCGCCGGCACCCGCGCCTGCTCCGGCACCTGCTCCCGTACCGGCGCCCGCTCCGCCGCCGGCCTCGACAGCGAGCCTCGATGTGGGAACGACCATCGAAGCCAGCGCCACCCGGGAAATCAGCTCGAAGGTCAATACGCCCGGAGAGCTGTTCACCGCGCGGATCGCCGAAGCCGTCACGGCTTCCAACGGCCGGGTCATCATCCCGGCGGGTTCGGAAGTCACCATGAGCATCGTGGCGCTCAAGCCCGCGCTCAACAAGAGCGCCAAGGATGGCACGCTGGAGTTGCGTGCGGTTGCGGTCATGGTGAACGGGCAATCGGTGCCGATTGATGCCGAGGTCACTTACGTCGAGCACACCTTGAAGGGCCGGGGGGTGGGAACTTCGGAAGTCGTGAAAGTCGGTGTGGGTGCCGCTGCCGGCGCCATCCTCGGCAAGGTGATTGGAGGCGGGACCGGTGCTGCCGTGGGCGCCGCGGCTGGGGCGGCGGCGGGAACCGCGGTGGCGGTGGAAACAGCCAATCGCGACGTGATCGTACCGGTTGGAGCGAAGATCCGGCTGGTGCTGCGCTCGGCTTTCGCCGTCGGGGCCTAGTACCCGGCGGCGCCGCCGGCGGCGCGGGGGTCGCTCACCCCCTGCCACCCGCGCGCGGTGCGGATGATGGCGTCGACGGCTCCCCAGGGCGTTCCCTCCACCACGCCGTGACCCAGCTTGCGTAGCGCGTCGAGCGACGCCGCGGAAAAGCCGTCCCGCTCGACCCGGATCGTGTCCGGCAGCGCCTGGTGATGCAGCCGCGGCGCAGCCACTGCGTCCGCGAGCGACATGTGATGATCGATCACGTTGGAGATGATGTGGTAGACCATCGTGATGATCCGAGGGCCTCCGGGCGTGCCGACCACCATGAACAGCCTGCCGTCGGGATCGAGGACCACGCTCGGCGTCATCGCCGACAGCATCCGTTTGCCGGGCTGAACCGCGTTGGCCTCCCCTTGGACCAAACCATAACTGTTCGGCTTGCCAGGGGCAGTGGCGAAGTCGTCCATCTCATCATTGAGGAGGAATCCCGCACCCGAAACGGTGAGCGCGGAGCCGTATCCGTTGTTCAAGGTGGTGGTGCAGCTCACCGCGTTGCCCTCGGCGTCCACCACTGAATAGTGGGTGGTCGACGCCCCCTGCCGGGCGGCGGTCTCGAATTTCGGCGTGGGCGTGGCGCGCAGCGAATCGATCTGGCCCCGCAGACTGTCGGCGTGTTCCCGGGAGAGCAACCGGGCGAGCGGAATCTGCACGAAGGCGGGGTCGCCGAGCAGGACGTTGCGGTCCATGAAGGCCCGCCGCATTGCCTCGGCTTCGCGGTGCAGCAGGGCGGTGGAGCCGAACGGCGGCAGCGGGCCGAAGCCTTCCATGATGTTCAGGATCTCGGCCATGGTGACACCGCCGGAGCTTGCGGGCGGCATCGAGTAGATGGTGTAGCCGCGATACTGAATCGTGACGGGCTCCCGCCAGATCGGCCGGTAGCTCGCCAGGTCCCGGCGGCTGATTATGCCACCGCTCCGCGCCATTTCCGCCACGATGAGATCGGCCGTCCGGCCGCGGTAGAACCCGGC
>CAZYPO010000044.1:5693-22236 GCA_964649225.1 uncultured Gemmatimonas sp.
TCCGCGCCATTTCCGCCACGATGAGATCGGCCGTCCGGCCGCGGTAGAACCCGGCAGCCCCGCGATCCCGAATGGCCGCGAGGGTGCGGGCAAGAGCCGGTTGCCGGAGGCGGGCACCCACGGCGGGCGCATGACCGCCAGGCAGGAATTGCGCGCGCGAGGCGGGGAACAGGTAAAGCCGTCCCCGTTCCTCATCGAGGGAATGGCTGCGCGACGAGTCGACCACGAAGCCGTCCCGCGCGAGCGCGACGGCGGGCTCGATGACGGCGCGAAGCGGGAGTTTGCCGTAGCGCCGCTGTGCCTCCACCAGTCCAGCCACCGACCCCGGCACCCCGGCCGCGAGCGCCCCGGTGAGGCTCAGATCGGTGGGATTGCCGCGCCGATTGACGAACATGTCGCGCGTTGCGCGCCCCGGGGCAGTCTCCCGGTAATCCAGGGCCTGGACCTGGCCGTCCGTGGTGCGGATGATCATGAATCCGCCGCCGCCGATGTTGCCGGCTGTCGGGTGCACGACCGCGAGCGCGAAGCCCACCGCGACCGCGGCATCGACCGCGTTGCCCCCCTGTTGCAGGATGGTCCGTCCCACCTCGCTGGCGATCGGGCTGGCCGAAACCACCATGGCGTGTGCGGCCTCGCTGCTCCGGGACTTTCCCGCGTGTTTCCACTCGGGATTGATCCCCTGCGAACCAACCTGGGCCAGGGCGGCGGCGGGCAACAGCAGGCCGAAGAACATGGCCGCGCGGAAGCGGAGTCGACTAGGAATCATGGCGGGCGTAATTTACCCCTACCTATGTCCTCGCACAGCCGCCCCGCCCGATTCGCGTGACCGACCCCGAGCTCCGGCTGACCGAACGCCGCAATCCACGCACGGCCGCAATCGACAACGCGACACCGCTCGAGCTGGTGGATCTCATCGCGGCCGAAGATGCCGAAGTCCCCGCCGCCGTCGCGCGGGCCCGGCTCGAGATTGCCCGGGCCATGGAGCTGATCGAAGCCTCTTTCCGCGCTGGGGGCCGGCTGCTCTACGTCGGTGCGGGGACCAGCGGCCGGCTCGGCATGCTGGACGCCGCGGAGTGCCCACCCACCTTCGGCACTCCTCCCGAGCTGGTTGTGGGTATCATCGCCGGCGGCACCCCCGCATTGCTCAAATCGGTGGAGGGCGCCGAGGACGATCCCACCGCCGGCATCGCCGAGATGGACTCGCGGCAAGTCGGCCCCAAGGACACCGTGGTGGGAATCGCCGCGAGCGGCACGACGCCCTTCGTGGGTGCGGCGCTGGGCCGGGCCCAGGCCCTCGGCGCGAGCACCGTGTTCCTCACCTGCTCCGAGGCGCCCGCGGTGCTGCGCGACACCTGCGATGCGACGATCGCGGTGCTTACCGGTCCCGAGGTAGTCACCGGGTCGACGCGCATGAAGGCGGGAACCGCGACCAAGCTGGTGCTCAACACGCTCACCACCGGGGCGCTGGTCCGGCTGGGCAAGACCTACGGCAATCTGATGGTCGACCTGCAGGCCGTGAACCAGAAGCTGGTTGACCGCGGCGAGCGCATCGTGATGGCGGTAGCGGGAGTCGATCGGACGGCGGCTCGGAAGGCCATCGAGGCCGCGGGCGGCAGGGTGCGTACCGCGATCGTGATGGCGTGGCGACGCTGTTCCCGCGCGGAGGCCGAGGATTTGCTCGAACAGCATGACAACCACCTGCGCCGCATTCTTGGCGACCCTCCCCCCGTGACGGACGGATGAGCGAGCGGGCCTGGCTCGGCGTGGGGCTGATGTCGGGCACGTCACTGGACGGCATGGATGCCGCCCTGGTCCGCTTCCAGGGCCCGACCCGCGCCGAGCTGCTGGGATTCGCCCACCGGCCCTACCATCCCGAGGAGCGCCACGAGCTGGAGCAGGCCATCGAGCGCCAGGCCGGCGGCGCTCGGCGGCTGGCGCACCTCCATGCCCGGCTGGCCGAGTGGGCCGCGGAGGCGGTGGACGAGGTTCTGGCCCGGACGCGCACTCCCGCTGCCGCCCTCGATTTCATCGCGTTTCATGGTCAGACTATCTGGCACGAGCCTCCGCTGGTCACCCTGCAACTTGGCGAGCCGGCGTTGCTCGCCGAGCGCTTCGGGATTCGGGTGGTTTCGGGGTTCCGCGGGCGCGACCTCGCCGCCGGCGGCGAGGGCGCGCCGCTGGTTCCGATTGCCGACGTGCTGCTTTTCGGCGCCGAGCAGCAGCCCCGCATCCTGCTCAACCTCGGCGGGATGGCCAACCTGACCTTCGTGCCCCGCCGGGCGGTGGAAGAGGGCGCCTTCGCCTTCGACACCGGACCCGGCATGGCTCTGATCGACGCCCTGGCGCGCCTGGCCGATCCCGCGCTGCCCTACGACAAGGATGGGGCACTCGCGGCGCGCGGCCGCGTCGATGAGGCGCTACTCGGCGAGCTGTTGGACGATCCGTACTTCGCCGAGCCGCCTCCCAAGAGCACGGGACGCGAGCGATTCGGGAGCGGCTTTGCCAATCGGATCGGTGCGAGGGTCTCCGGGGCGGATGCGGTCGCCACGGCGGTCGAGCTCACCGCGCGGAGCGTCGCCGGCGCGGTGCGCCGCTGGACGGCGGCCGGAACCGAGGTGGTCGCTTCCGGCGGTGGGTGTCACCACCCCGTGCTCTGGAGCTCGCTCGAGCAGCGGCTGGTCCAGGACGGGAGGTCGCTCCGCCGGTTCGACGCGCTCTTCTTTTCCGGTGACGCCAAGGAAGCGGTGGCCTTCGCGCTGCTCGGGTATCTGACCCTGCACGGCCAGCCGGGGAATCTGCCGGCGGCGACCGGCGCCCGGGGGCGCCGCGTGTTAGGGATGATCACCCCGGCATGAGCGCGGGCCGGCTGGTCTTTCCCGCGCTGCGCTGGCGCCCCGAGACCGGCTTTGCGCACGAAGCCGGTCCCATCGCCGAGGCGCTGGAGTTCGGCGCCGGGGGCTTCATCCTGTTCGGCGGCACCGCGGCTGCGGTGTTCGAGCTCACCCAGCGGCTGCGGCGGGAGGCGGGGCGGCCGCTGCTGATCGCGGCGGACCTGGAGCGCGGACCCGGCCAGCAGATTGCCGGACTCGACGAGCTCCCGCCGCCGCGAGCGCTCGCTTCCCTGGGCGATCCCGCCGTGCTGCGCGGGGCGGGCGTGCTCACCGCCCTCGAGGCGCTCTCGGTGGGGATCAACTGGGTGCTTGCCCCGGTGGTCGATCTGGACGTTGAGCCGGCCAACCCGATCGTCCAGACCCGCGCGTTCGGCGCTGATCCGGCCGAAGTGGCGGAGGCCGCCGCGGCCTGGATCGTGGGATGCGAGGCGTCGGGCGCGCTCGCCTGCGCCAAGCATTTTCCGGGGCACGGGCGGACCCGCGACGACTCGCATGACACGGTGCCCGTGGTCCATGCCGATGCCAAGCTGCTCAAGAGCACCGACTTCGAGCCGTTCCGTGCCGCGATCGCGACGGGCGTGAGCTCGATCATGACCGCTCATGTGGCCTACCCCGCGCTGGATCCGTCGGGCACCCCGGCCACCTTCTCCCCTCCGATCCTCTCGCTGCTGCGTGAAGAGCTCGGCTTCGGTGGCCTCATCGTCTCCGACGCCCTCATAATGGGCGGGGCGCGGGCGGGCGGGAGTGCAGCGGGCGCGGCGCTCGCCGCGTTACGGGCCGGAGTCGATCTGCTGCTCTATCCCGATGATCCGCGCGGGGTCGCCGCGGCGCTCGAGCGCGAGGCAAGCGCGGACGCCGGCACGCGGGCCAGGGTGGAACAGGCGCTGGCGCGCTACGAAGCCGCGGTCCAAGCCGCACCGCTCGATGAGCAGCCGGAGCGGCTGCCCTCCGCGGGATCTTCGCTCGCGGCCGCGGACTGGCTCTTATCCGCGCCACTATTGCGGGGTGAGGCGCCGCGGCTCCCTGCGCCGCTGGACCTGGTGATCGTGGACGACGATCAGGGCGGAGTCTGGCCCGCTTCGCCCAATCACTGGGTCGCCGAGGCGCTCAGCGCCCGCGGGATCGCGCTGGGTCCGGGTGGAAGCAAGGTTGTGCTGGCCTTCGCCGAGCCGAGAGCTTCGAAGGGCAGGGCAGGGTTCGGCCCGGCGAGCCGCGCGACGCTGGACCGCGAAGCGCCGGGGGCCGCGCTGCTCGCCCTGTTCGCCCACCCTCGCCTCCTGGCGGAGCTGCCCGGGAGCGCGCCGGTGCTGCTCGCGTGGCACCGTCAGCGGCTGATGCAGGAGGCAGTGGCGCGCTGGCTGGCCGGGCGGGTGGGATGACGCCGCTCGACTGGACGGTCGTCGGGCTCTACTTGGCGGGTTCGCTCGCACTCGGGCTCTTCGTGGCGCGGCGCGGCGCGCGCAACCTGGCGGAATTCTTCGTGGGCGGCCGGGCCATCCCCTGGTGGCTCGCCGCGACCTCGATGGCCGCCACGACGTTCAACGTGGACACCCCGCTCTACGTCGCGGGCCGGGTGGCGCAGGCGGGCGTCGCGGGAAACTGGGAGTGGTGGAGCTTCGCCTTCGCACATGTGCTGCTCGCGGTGCTGCTCGCCAAGCTGTGGCGCCGCGCGGGGATCGTGACCGACATGGAGCTCACCGAGCTGCGCTACGGCGGGCGTCCCGCCGCGGCGCTCCGCGCCACGCGGGCCTTTCTGTTCGCCGTTCCGGTCAATTGCATCGGGATCGGCTACGGCATGCTCGGCATGCGCAAGGTCGTGGTCGGGCTCGGCCTGCTGGAGGGACTGCACGGATTACCCGGTGATCCGCGGCTCTGGGCCATCCTGCCGATCGTGCTCATCGTGCTGGTGTACACCGCGGCCTCGGGGCTCTGGGGTGTGGTGGCCACCGACTTCCTGCAGTACATCCTCGCCATGGTGGGCGCGGTGACCGTGATGCTCTACGCCGTGCACGACCTGGGCGGGTTAGGCCCCATGCTCGACAAGCTGCGGGCGGCGGGGCAGGGCCCCCGCCTGCACCTGCTGCCGCTCGGCCCCGACGCCCTGGTCCCGCTCTCGACCTTCCTCGGTTACGTGGGCATCCAGTGGTGGGCGTTCCGCAACAGCGATGGCGGCGGCATGTTCGTGCAGCGGCTCTCCTCCACCGCCAACGAGCGCGAGGCCGAGAAGGCGGCCCACGCGTTCAACATCCTCAACTATGTGGTGCGCACCTGGCCCTGGGTCATGGTGGGTCTGGCGGCGCTGATCGTGCTGCCCGGGCTCGCCGATCCAGAGCTCGCCTATCCGCTCCTCATGCTGAAATACCTTCCGGCCGGCCTCCTGGGCCTGGTCTTCGCCAGTCTGCTGGCCGCGTTCATGTCCACCGTCTCGACCCAGGTCAACTGGGGTGCGAGCTATCTGGTGCACGATCTCTATGCGCGCTTCCGCGGCGTGAACGACGACCGCGTGCTGCTTCGCGCCGCCCGCTGGGCAACCATCGGCATCACGCTGCTGGCGGCCACGCTCTCCTTCTTCATGCAGAACGTGGGTACCGTCTTCCGCTTTCTCATCCTGATCGGAAACGGTCCCGGTCTGGTGCTGCTGTTGCGCTGGTTCTGGTGGCGCGTCAATGCGTGGGCGGAGATTGCCGCGATGAGCGCGGGGCTGCTGCTGGCCCTGGCGACCTTCCACCCCGCGCTGGCCGGGCTCACCTTTGGCCAGCGGCTGCTCTTGACCGGATTCGGCTCGCTTGCGGTCTGGCTCCCGGTGATGTTGCTGACCGCTCCCGAGACGCCGGCCACGCTCGACCGATTCTACACCCGGGTGCGACCCGGTGGTGCCTGGGGACCGGTTGCGGCCCGGGTCGGGCTGGCTCCGCTCGACAGTCTGGCGCGTGACGCGCGCCGCTGGCTGCTCTGGGTGGTCGTCATTCTGGGAGGGACGCTGGGGCTCGGGTGGGTGCTGCTGAGTGGGTAGGTGGGTACCTACCCACCTTCGCCGGTCACCTGCTTCAGCAACGCCTGCAGTGCCCGCGCCGGAACCGCGTACACGATTCGGCCGCTGCTGCGCGGGTCGCCGCCGAAGATCACCCCGATGACTTCGCCCGCGGCGTTGAAGAGCGGGCTGCCGCTCGAGCCACCCGCCCCGTAGGCGTCAACCTCGATGGCTTCCTCCCGGATGGCTCTCACCGTGCCGGCAAAGCTGCTCACGCTCACGCCGGTTCGGCGCCAGTCGCTGCTACCCGGAAAATCAAACCCGTAGGGAAACCCCAGTACCGCCACGGGGTCACCGATTCGGCCCACCACACCGATGCTATGCACCACCGGGACGCCGCCGCGGATCCGGACGCTGAGCACCGCCAGATCCGCCGAGTCGGCGACGGCCAGGAGCACCGCCCGGAAGTTTTGATTCGACCCGTTGAAGATCACGCCGAGCCTGGTGGCGCGGGTGCCGTTGGGGTCGGAGACGAGATGCCGGCTGGTGACGATCCATCCGGTGTCGCCGCGAACCCGCACGGAGAATCCGGTGCCGGCTACCCGGTGCCCGTCGGGAAACTCGCTCAGGACCATGCCGATCGCGTCGCTGTTGCCGCGGGCGATCGCGGCCGCGTCGAGGCTCGCGGCCCGAAGCACCGCCTCGTGCTGCCTGGTGCTGTTCGCAAGGGCGCGCGACAGCGAATCGAGCCGCTGCGGACTGGTGGCTTTCCTCGCGATGGACGCCCGCAAGCGCTGGGTCTCCTGCTCGGCCTGTTGCAAGGCGCTCTCCAGCGCGGTCACGCTCGTCGAGGCGGATCCCAGCCGCCGGATCAGGCTGTCGGTTTGCTCCAGCAGCGCCTCGCGTTCCGCTTCGAGAGCACGGCCGCGCTGTCGCATGACCCAGGCGACACCGAGCACACCGAGGATGGCGAGCGCCGCCAGAGCCAGCGTGGCTCGCCGCCACGGCGCCACTTGCCGCTGGGCGGCCACCTTGATGCGTTGCGTGGTGGAGCCGAGCGGAATGATCACGCGCGGCGCGGCCTCGGGAGCTGCCGCCGATTCCCTTCGGGTTTCCGGAATCGTGGGCTCCTCCGCGCGGGGCACGAACACCAGCCGGGGCCCTTGGGCGCCGAAGCGGATCACATCATTCGGGCCGAGCGGACTGTCACCCTTGATCCGCACGCCGTTGAGCCAGGTCCCGTTGCTGCTGCCAAGGTCGCGCAGCAGCCAGCCGTCACCCTGGCGGAAGAGCGCCGCGTGACGGCCGGAGACTTCCAGATCCCGCTCGGGATCGAATTGCACGTCGGCCGACGGATGCCGCCCGATCGTGGCGAAGTCCTTCCGCACGATCCGGGTTTGTCCGGCGCAGGCACCATCGAGATGCCGGAGCTCGGCGTACATCGAGGGCTGGGTCAGCGGCGGAGCAGGAAGTACAGCACCACGAGAATGAGCAGCAGACCTCCGGTGATCGCGGCCACGGTGGCCGGCGAACCGCTGCGGACCGGGGGCTGTGGTTGCGGCGGCGGTGCGGGTTGCTCGGGGGCGGCGCTGACCGGCGGGGGGGGCGGCGCCACCGGCGCGGGTGGAGGAGCGACAGCGAGGATCTCGTCGCTGTCCGGCTCGTTGAGCATGGTGTGATAGCCCACCTCGCCGCTTTCTCCGGCGGGAGGAAGGCCCTCACCGTCGAAGCGGACCAGCACCACGGTGATGTTGTCCGGCCCGCCGCGCTCGTTGGCGATGGCGATGAGCTGATCGCAGACGGCGTCGAGATCCCCCTGCTGGTGCAGCAGCACGGCGATCTCCTCGCGCTTGATCTGCCCGGAGAGCCCGTCGCTGCAGATCACCAGCGTGTCTCCCCGGCGGAGCTCCTGCCAGGTCAGATCCACCCGGATCTTGGCGTCGGGCCCGAGGGCCTGGAGGATGATGTTGCGCCGCTCGCTCTGCTCCGCTTCTTCCTCGGTGAGCTCGCCGGCATCGACCAGCCGCTGCATCAGCGACTGGTCCTTGGTGATTTGCGTCGCGACGCCGGCCCGCACCAGGTAGCCCCGGCTGTCCCCCACTTGCGCCAGGTACAGCGTGTCACCGAGCACCCCGGCGACGGTCGCGGTGGTCCCCATGCCGCGGACGTCGGGGTGCTCCTTGGAGTAGCGGTGGATGTGCTCGTTGGCCTGCTCGACCGCGGCGCGGAGGTGCAGGGCAAACTGCTCCCCGCTGGCGTCGGGCGCGGCGCTGGAACTCTCGATCAGGTGGCGGAAGATGAGGTCGGCCGCCATCGAGCTGGCCAGCTCACCCGCCGCGGCTCCACCCATGCCGTCGGCGACGAGGAACACCGTCCCTCGCTCGCCCACGCGATGCGGGCCCCCGTGGGTGAGGTCGGTGGTCCGCGCGCTGAGATCGGCAACGAGAAAGGCATCCTCGTTGTGGTCGCGGGTGCGGCCAAGGTCGGTCCGCGCGCGGACGGTGAGATACACGGGGCCGCGGGCGGATGTCATGGCTGAATAGTATCGCCCAATTGACGGATGGTCTTCAGGTAGCGCGGATTCCGATCCAGGCTGTAGGCCAGCCGGTACAACACCCGGGCCGAGTCGCGGTTTCTGTCGTCCAGCGCTGCCAGGCCCAGGAACTCGGCCGCAGCGGCCCTCCGTTGCGGCGCCAACCAGCTTAACTGGAGCTGTCGCTCGGCGCGCTGCAGCTCCCGCGAGCGGAGCGGCGGCAGCGAATCGAGCGCCTTGAGATCGAGTTCTCCGGTGTCGACCGGCGCGGCGGCTTCGGGCCGCACGGGGGCCGGGCTCGGTGCCGCCTGACGTGCCGGGGTGGTGCGCCCGCCCGCATCGATGGCGGCGCCGGTCGGCGGGGTTGCCTGCGCGGTGTCTTCCCGGCCGGCCGGAGTCCGCCCCCCGCTCAGCTTGAGTACCCCCCAGGCCGCGCCTGCCAGCAGCAGCACTCCGACCGCGCCCGCGGCGACCTTCGAGCCGTGCGAGCCCGGGGCCGGCAAGCGCCGCGTCGGCGGAACCTCCGCGCCCCGTGCGGCCACCCCCAGTCTGCGCGTCGGCGCCTGCTCTCCGTGGACCACGGCGTTGACCGCGTCGGCGAATTCGAGCACCGAGCCATAGCGCTCCCCGGCGTACCGTGAGAGCGCCCGGTCCATGATCCCTTGCAAGCCGGCAGGGAAGTTGGCGTCGGGGCGGCTTTCCGCCAGAGGGCGCGGCGGGTCGGTGAGCCGCTTGGCCAAGGTCTCCTGGAGCGAATTGCCTTCGAACGGGAGCCGGCCCGTCAGCATCCGGTAGAACACGAGGGCCAGGGAGTACTCGTCCGAGCGCGCCTCGACCGGATCGCCCGCGAGCTGTTCCGGGCTCATGTATTCCGGCGTCCCGACCACGAAGCCCGACTTGGTGACGCGCTCTCCCGCGGGAGTCTCCACCGCCTTGGCGATCCCGAAGTCCACCAGCTTGGCGGTTTCGCCCTCCCGCGTGGAGAGCACCATGATGTTGTCGGGCTTGAGGTCGCGATGCACGATCCCGAGCTCGTGGGCGGCGGAGAGCCCGGCGGCGCACTGGGACAGCAGCCCCGCGGCCCGCCCGATCGGCAACGGCCCGTTCGCCTCGAGCACGGCGCGCAGCGTCAGCCCGTCGACGTACTCCATCGCCAGATAGACCAGCCCTTCGGCGGTGAGGCCGAAGTCATAGACGGCGCAGACGTTGGGATGGGAAATGCGGCTGGCGCTGGTGGCCTCGCGATTGAAGCGTGTGACCGCGTCGGGATCCTTGCTGAGCGACTGGCTCATCACCTTGAGGGCACAGGCCCGGCCGATCAGCAGGTGCCGCGCGAGATACACCTCGCCCATTCCGCCCTCTCCCAGCCGCCGCTCAACCTGGTAGCGCTCCCCGACGAGCTGTCCGATCAGTCCCGGCAACTCCTGGCCCCCCGCAGCCCGGAGCGGCGAGCGGTCGCGTGAACAGAACGCGGCCTCCTCGCCGTACTCGGTGCCGCAGACGGGGCAAACCTTCAATGGACGTCCTCAGCGAGGGAAGCGTGAAGGAACATACATTGGTTACTGGTCACTGGTTCTTGGTCACTGTGAGGCGGTGCTTCGGCTGCGACGTCTCCTGCACGTAAGACCTCGCCACATCGGAGTGGAACGAGTGCCTTCGGACTCGCGGACGATCACTTCGCTTCTCGTGCTCGGCTTGCTCGCCACGGCGCTGCACGCTCAGACTCCCGAGCAGCGTCGCGCCAGCGACGCGTTTCGGGACTCGCTGCAGGCCATCACCGACTCCACCCTGCTGCAAGGCCGGGAAGCCCGGCTGTTGCTCGCGGCCCGGCGGGAACGCAACGACGCGTTCCTGCACCTGCGGCTCGGCCAGCTCGCTTTGCGCCAGGGCGATCTCGGTGGCCACTCCCACTACGACGACGCCGCGTCTGAATTCAACTGGGCGGCCGATCTCGCGCCACAGTGGCCCTACGCCTGGTTTGGCCTCGGTCTTTCGGAGTACGCCCTCGGAAGCCGCTTGGGCGGTGTCAGCGATCATCCCGGCAGCCCGGCGCGGATGGCGTGGGCTCGGGCCATCCAGGCCTTCGCGCGGGCCAGCGTGCTGGAGCCCGGGCTGGCCCCGCGGCTCGAGGAGTTGGCGCGCCGAGCGCTGCGCGAGCGCGCGCCCGAGAAAGCCGCGGTGGTGCGCGAGGCGCTGCGCAAGGCTGCGGCGGAGCCCCGGGGCTTGCGGGGTGCCCGGCTGCTGCTCGCGCTGGGCCGGATTCAGCGCGAGACCGGGGACACTGGGGCCCTGCATTCGTTCGAGGCCTATCTCGCCACGGGCGACGATCGCGCGCTGGCCCTGGTGGAGCTGGGCCGCACCCAACTCATGCGCGGCGAGCTGCGCGGCATGACCACCTATCTCGCCGGTGCTGCCGAAGAAGATCCGCCCGCGCTCGCCGAGTACCGGGCTGATCTGCAGCCCATCGCCGGAGAGGCGGAGCTGGCCGACTTCGAGCTCAGGCGTGGCGCCGCGCGAGCGGAAACCCTGCGCCGCTTCTGGACCCAGCGCGACCGCCTGGAGCTGCGCCAGGAGGGCGAGCGGCTCGCCGAGCATCTCCGGCGCCTGATCGTCGCGCGGCGCGAATTCGTCACCGTGGCTGACGACGGCGGCGAGCGCCTGGACGACCGCGGGCGGATCTACATCCGACACGGCGAGCCGGACGACCGCGCCAGTTTCGCGCTCCCCGGGGTGGAGCCCAATGAATCGTGGCGCTATCGCAGGGGCGGCTCCGATCTGGTGCTTCACTTCGTCGCCCGGCAGGCGCCGACGGATTTTCGCATGGTCGAAAGCGTCCTCGACCTGTCCGATGTGCGCCACGAGCTGCTCGCTTCCGCCGGCGCACCGGAGCCGGGCTGGAGCGGGGGAAGCACGGAGCAGTTGTTGCGCTCCCGTTCGGCGCTCGCGCCGTTGTATGGCCGGGTCCGCTCGACCGCGCCCAGTCAGGTGGCCGCGTATCTGGCCCAGGAGCGCGCGCTTGGCCGGCGGGGCATTCAGCTGGGGACCCGCTCCGACAGTTACACCCTGCGCTTCGAGCGCGAGCTCGACGCCTGGGGATCGCTGCTGGTGGCCGGAGGCTCGGGCGCGCAACCCGCCATTCAGGTGGTCTTCGCGATTCCCGGCTACGCCATCGAGCCCGCCACCGGCGTGGCCGGCGTCGTCTACCCGGTGCGGCTCCGTTTTGTCGCCGTGGATGAAGTGGGTGCTGTAGTGGCGGCGGTCGACACCGTGGCCCGGATCGAGCTGAGCGAACCGGTCCCCCCCAATCGGAGCCTGCTGGGGCGGGTCGCCGTACCGGTGCGGCCGGGACGGCTGCTGGCGCATGCCGCAGTGCAGTACGGCGACCATGCGGGTAGCGCGTTCGCGATCGATAGCGTCGTGGTGCCCTCGCCGGGGGGAGGCGAGCTCGCGCTGGGCGACCTTCTGGTCGGCGCCCCCCGCGCACGGCTGCGCGTGCCGCTGGCTGAGACAGTGCAGACGGCTCTCTCGCCAGGCGGCGTGGTGCGCAGGAGTGATGGCGCCGAACTCGGCGTCGAAGTGTTCGGGCTGCAGCCGGGCGGTCGGGCGCTGCTCCGGGTCTCGCTCGCGCCGGCGGACACGGTGCGCGCCGAACCGCTGCCGCCGCTGCGCTGGCGCGCCTTCCCCGACCGCCGCGGGACTGCGGAGCTGCTCCGCCCGTTCGGCGCGGGTCCCATCGTGCCCTGGCACGTCGTGCTGCCGCTCAGGAATCTCAAAGCGGGTTCATGGATTCTTGCGGTCGAAGTGACCGACGCGGGTGGCCGGATGGCTCGCCGGGAGACCCGGATCCTGGTCGAGACGCCATAGCGTGACCCGGCTGTGACAGATTTGTGATGTGAAAAGCCGTTTTCCGCGCCGTTCCTCGGATTCTCCACGTATTGTCCCTGACCCCCCGTTTCCCTACCTTGATCCTCCCCGCCGGTCGCCGCGGGAGCGAGCCCCCGAGCGACCGAGGATGAAGGGTCTCTCTTCCTATTAAATTTCAGACAACGGTCACGGGAGTCCTCATGGGAACTGCTACGCCTCGGGTTCCGCTACAGCTGTCGCCCAATGCGATAACTGTCCTGGAAAAGCGCTATCTCGTTCGGGATGAGACCGGCATGCCGGTCGAGTCGCCGGCCGAATTGTTCACCCGGGTGGCGCGCACGATCGCGGAGCCGGATCGCCAGTACGGCGCCTCCGAAGGCGCGGTCGATGCTCTGACCGAGGCGTTCTTCGAGCTGATGGCCAAGCGGTTTTTCATGCCCAACAGCCCAACGCTGATGAACGCGGGGCGGCCGCTGGGGCAGCTCTCCGCCTGCTTTGTGCTGCCGGTGGATGACGCGCTTTCCAACGGCCGCAGCGGCATCTACGACACCCTCACCGCCATGGCTCTGGTGCATCAGTCGGGCGGCGGGACCGGGTTCAGCTTCTCGAAGCTGCGTCCCCGGAACGACATCGTGCGCTCCACCATGGGTGTGGCCTCGGGCCCGGTGTCCTTCATGTCCCTCTTCGACGCCTCGACCGACGTCGTGAAGCAGGGCGGCACCCGGCGCGGCGCCAACATGGGGATTCTGCGGGTCGATCACCCCGACATTCTCGATTTCATCGGCTGCAAGGACGACACGACCAAGATCACCAACTTCAACATCTCGGTCGCCGTCACCGACGCGTTCATGGCCGCCGCCGAGGCGGACGGCGAGTACGCTCTGCTCCATCCCAACACCCGCAAGGTCGTGGGCAAGCTCCGCGCCCGCGAGGTCTGGCAGAAGATCATCCACGGCGCCTGGAAGACGGGTGAGCCTGGCGTCTTCTTCATCGACCGCGCCAACTACGCCAACCCGGTCCCGCACCTCGGCGGCTACGAGGCCACCAACCCCTGTGGCGAGCAGCCGCTGCTTCCCTACGACGTCTGCAATCTCGGCTCCATCAACCTCGGCGTGTTCGTGCGCGACGAAGACCTGGACTGGGCGGCGTTGCGGCGAACGGTCCACCTCTCGACCCATTTCCTCGAGAACGTGATCGACGCCAACAGCTACCCGCTGCCCGAGATCACCTCGCTCGCGCAGCGGATCCGCCGGATCGGACTCGGCGTGATGGGGCTGGCCGACGTCTTCGTCCGGCTCGGAATCGCCTACGACTCCGATGCGGCGGTCGAGCTGGGCCGCAAGATCCAGCGTTTCGTCGACCATGAATCCAAGGTCGAGTCCGAGCGGCTGGCCGGCATCCGCGGCACCTTTCCGGAATGGGAGCGGAGCATCTGGGGTCCCGACGCGAGCTGCGCGCGCGATGTCGAGGGCAAGCGGATTCGCCCGATGCAGCGGCTGCGCAACTGTAACGTCACCACCGTCGCGCCGACCGGCACCATTTCGATCATCGCCGGCTGCAGCTCGGGAATCGAGCCGCTGTTCGCGGTGGCGTTCATGCGCAACCAGGCCGGCGTGCTGATGCCCGACGTGAACGAGGACTTCGTCGCGATCGCCAAGCGGGAAGGCTGGCACTCCGAGGAGCTGATGCGGGACATCGCCGAGGCGGGGCATGTTCGCTTCGAGCAGGTGCCGGACATCTGGCAGCGCGTCTTCATCACCGCCAATGAGATCAGGCCGGAATGGCACGTCCGGATGCAGGCGGCCTTCCAGGAGCACAACGACTCCGCCATCTCGAAGACGGTCAATTTCGCCCGCGAGGCCACGGAGAGCGACGTCGAGGTCATTTACCGCCTCGCCTATTCGCTCAACTGCAAGGGCGTGACTGTGTATCGGGACGGCAGCCGCGAGATGCAGGTGCTCTCGACCGGCTCGACCGCCAAGAAGGTGCACGAGGAAGCCATGCGGAGCGGAAGGTCCGAAGCGCGCGCCGACCTCGGAGATGTGCTCGACAGCGCCAGCACCGATGAGCGACGGGCGCTGGCCGCCGATCTGGCGGGTGAGCTCGCGGTCCTGCACGCCGAGAACGAGCGCTTGCGCCGGGTGCTGCACGAGCTCGAGTCGGAGAATATGCAGCGCCGCCAGAAGCGCAGCCGGCCCGAGCTCCTGAAGGGCGCGGTCCGTCGGCTGGAGACCCCGCTCGGTACGCTCTACGTCACCATCACCGAAGACGACAAGGGGCAGCCGTTCGAGGTGTTCATGTCCCTCGGCAAGGCGGGCGGCGCCATCATGGCGGATGTCGAGGCCATGGGTCGGCTGATCTCGCTCGCGCTGCGCTCCGGGATTCCGATCCGCGAGGTCCACCGCCAGCTCCGCGGCATCAGCTCCGACAAGGTGCTCGGACTGGGTCCCGCCAAGGTGATGTCGGTGCCCGATGCGGTCGGCATCGCGCTCGAGCGCTACATGGCCGACAAGCAGGGCATTCAGCAGGAGCTGCTGCCGTCCTCCGATCCGACGCAAGCGGAACCCGTGCCGGTCGTCCAGACCGTGGTTAGAAGCAACGAGCAGATCATGCTGAGCGGCATGGCCGAGACCTTGGCCGGCTCCTGTCCCGATTGCAATTCGCAGCTGGAGTTTTCCGAGGGGTGCGTCAAGTGCCACGTCTGCGGTTATTCCGAATGCGGATGAGCTGAGCAGAGGTCAGTGCCTGAGAGGTGGGTGATCTCTGCTCCCACGCGCCCCCGGACCCGACATCCGGGGGCGCCGTGCGTTTGCCAGGATATCTTTTCCTGGTGACCCCACGCCGCTGGCTGGTCGTCTGTTTCGGCCTCGCCCTGGCCGTCTTCCTGATCGCGCTCCTCCTCACGCCCGGCGCAGTGGGGCGGGGAGGACGCTGATGCGCGTCCGCCTCGCGCCGTTCCTCATTCCCACTCCCGATTGCCCGCGGCCGACGGTATTGTTGAACTCGTTCTCCTTCAGCCCGAGGTTGCGATGGCCGACGAAAAACTCAAGCCCATCACCCCCGCCAGGGTGGTCACGGAGCTCAAGCAATTGAGCGAGGGCCGCAAGAGTGGCCGCTACGATGCCGATGAGTACGAGCACCGCTTTGCCCGCATGGTGGGCGAGCTGCGCGATAGGAGCATCGATGGCAATCGCGCCGAGATCATGGCGGCGCTCACCCCCCTGCGGACGGACGGCACGCTCGATCCCGTGGCCTGGGAGCGCTTGACGCGGTCGCTGGGTCTTTCCTAGGACGGTCGGTGAGGTCGGTGGGGTCGGTGAGGCCGGACCCGCCCCGCATAACAGCACCTGATGCGCTCCCGCCCGCTGGCTCCCGGTCTGCCCTCCGTCTCGATCGTCGGTTTCGGCGGGATGCCGCTTTCCATTCAGGGTCGTCCCGATGCGTCCACCGCGCTGGCGGTGATCCATGCCGCGCTCGATGCCGGCGTCACCCTCATTGACACCGCCGATGTCTACTGTCTCGATGAGCGCGAGATCGGGCACAACGAGCGTCTCATCGCCGCGGCGCTCAGAGAGTGGTCAGGTCCCCGCGAGCGGATTCTCGTTGCCACCAAGGGCGGACTCACCCGCCCGCGGGGCGCGTGGGAGCGCGATGGCAGCCCCGCACACTTGCGGCGGGCGTGCGAAGGTTCGCTCAGGGCGCTGGGGCAGGAACAGATCGCGCTCTATCAGCTGCACGCGCCCGACCCCGCGGTTCCCTTCGAAGCGAGCGTCGCTGCGCTCGCGGAGCTCCGGCGGCACGGCAAGATTCGCTGGGTCGGTCTTTCCAACGTGAGCGTGGCCCAGATCAAGGCCGCCGAAGCCATCGTTCCCATCGCCACGGTCCAGAACCGCCTCAATCCGTTCTTTCGCGAAGCACTCAGCGAAGGCGTAGTCGCCTACTGCGGCGAGCGTCAGGTCGGGTTTCTCGCCTACAGCCCCATGGGTGGTGGGCGGCTCAACCAGAAGCTGCCCGACCACCCAGTGTTGCGGCGGCTCTCGGAACGGCTGCGGCGGAGCCCGCACGCCATCGTCACGGCGTGGGTGCTGGCCCAGGGACCCACAGTCTTCGCGATTCCCGGGGCGCGCAACCTGGCCCACGCCAGGGACGCGGCCGGCGCGGCGGACCTGGTGCTCACGCGGGAGGATCTGGCGGCGATCGATCGAGCGGAATTCGATAGACGATAAGTCGGCTAGATTTCCCCCATGCCAACCCCCTCACGCCGCGCCACGCCCAGCGTCGCAG
>CAZYPO010000044.1:22336-25107 GCA_964649225.1 uncultured Gemmatimonas sp.
GGCTAGATTTCCCCCATGCCAACCCCCTCACGCCGCGCCACGCCCAGCGTCGCAGTCGGCGCGGTGCGCATCGGCTCCGCCCATCCGATCGTGGTGCAGTCCATGACCAACACGGACACGGCCGACGTCGAGGGCACCGCGCGACAGGCCGCCGAGCTGGCGGGGGCCGGGAGCGAGCTGGTGCGGGTGACGGTGAACAACGAGGCGGCCGCGGCGGCCGTGCCGCGCATCGCCGAGCGGCTCGAGCGGGACGGTGTGGCGGTCCCGCTGATCGGTGACTTCCATTACAACGGGCACCTGCTGCTCAGCAAATTCCCCGAGTGCGCCCGCGCCCTGGCCAAGTACCGGATCAATCCGGGGAACGTCGGCGGCAAGCGGCGCGACGAGCACTTCCGCGCCATCATCGAGGTGGCCATCGCCAACGGGAAGCCGGTGCGCATCGGGGTCAACTGGGGCTCGCTCGACCAGGACCTGCTCACCGAGCTGATGGATGCGAACGCCGCGCTCCCCGAGCCCGCCGACGCGCGCGAGGTCACCCTGGAAGCCATGGTCGAAAGCGCGCTGCGTTCCGCGCAACTCGCCGAGGCGACCGGCCTGCCCCACGATCGCATCATCCTTTCCGCCAAGGTCTCCGGCGTGCAGGATCTGGTCGACGTCTACCGCACGCTCGCCCTGCGCTGCGACTACCCGCTCCATCTCGGCCTCACGGAGGCGGGTATGGGGATGAAAGGGACCGTGGCCAGCTCCGCGGGGCTCGCGATCCTCTTGCAGGAAGGGCTCGGCGACACCATTCGCGTTTCGCTCACGCCCGCGCCCGGTGGCGACCGCAGCGAAGAGGTCCGAGTGGCGCAGCAGATTCTGCAATCGCTCGGCTTGCGGAGCTTCACCCCGCAGGTCACCAGCTGTCCCGGCTGCGGCCGGACCACCAGCACGTTTTTCCAGCAGATGGCCCAGGACATCCAGAGCTACCTGCGGGAGCGGATGAGCGAGTGGCGCACCACCCGGCCCGGTGTTGAAGCTCTGCGCGTCGCGGTGATGGGTTGCGTGGTGAACGGACCCGGAGAATCGAAGCATGCCGACCTGGGCATCTCACTGCCGGGCAGCTTCGAAGATCCCAAGGCGCCGGTCTACGTGGACGGCCGGCTGCTCACCACGCTCAAGGGCGAGACCATCGTCGCGGATTTCCTCGCGATCCTGGACGAGTACGTGGCGCGCCGGTACCCCGCGTGATCGCCGCCGCGGGCGATCTCTTGCAGCAGCCCCTCCGCGCGCTGCCGGTGCTCTTTCTGGCCGGCGTGGTAACCAGTGTGACGCCCTGCGTGTATCCCATGATCCCGATCACCATCGGGATCCTGGGGGGCGCCGGGGCCGAGGCGCGCAGCCGCAGGCGCACCGTGGCGTACGCGCTGCTCTACGCTCTCGGGCTGGCGCTGGTCTACGCCTCACTCGGTCTGCTGGCCGGCCTGAGTGGGACGCTCTTCGGTACAGTGAGCTCCAACCGCTGGGCCTATCTGGTCATGGGAAGCCTGTTGTTGCTTGCCGCGCTCGCCATGCTCGACGTGTTCCCCGTGTCGGCGCCTGCGCGGCTGGTGGCGTGGGCGGGGCGGTTTGGGGCCCGCTCCGCCGGCTCGGTTTTTCTCATGGGAGCCACCTCGGGCCTGGTGGCCGCACCCTGTGGAGCGCCGGCTTTTGCCGCGGTGCTCACCTTCGTCGGCAACACCCGGAGCGCCGTACTGGGTTTCTTGTATCTTTTCGTCTTCTCCCTCGGCATGACGGCGCTCCTGATCGGCGTGGGTCTTTCGGCGGGAACGCTGGCGGCCCTTCCCAAAGCGGGCCGCTGGATGAGTTGGGTGAAGCGGGCCGCGGGCGTGCTTATTCTGGCGATGGCGGAGTACTACTTCGTGAAAGCGGGCCAGGTATGGTAGGACGGACGGGCTTGGTGGTGGCGCTCCTGATCTTCGTGAGCACTCCGGTGCACGCCCAGCTCGACGCGGGCATCCCGCTGGGATCCAGGGCCCCCGCCGTCATCATCAACGACCTCGAGGGACAACCGGTCGACCTGGGCAAGCTGATCGGAAGCAAGCCCGTGCTGCTGGAGTTCTGGGCCACCTGGTGTTCCCTCTGCAAAGCGTTGCTGCCGCAGCTCGAGGCGGTGAAAAACACCTTCGGCGATCGCGTGGCGCTGCTCGGCGTCAACGTCACCGTGAACGACTCGAAGCCGCGGATCCGGCGCTATCTGAAGGAACACAAGCCGCCCTTCCGCGTGCTCTATGACGAGAAAGGCGTTGGCGCCCGGGCCTATGACGTGCCGGCCACCTCCTTCATCGTGGTCATCGATCCTTCCGGCAAAGTGGTGTATACCGGCTCCGGGGAGCAGCAGGACCTGGTAGCGGCGGTTCGCAAGGCGCTCGGCCGCCCCTGAAGGGTGCCGTGGATTGCCTCCCGGAGGTTAAGGGTGCCATACCATCGCGGAGGTTTCTTGCAGTTGCAGCGCCCGTGCGATCTCCTGCACTTGCTGGAAGCTGTTGCTGCCACGTGGGTTAAACTCGGCACCAAGGGATGCGGCACGCGGATTGCCATTTCTCAAGACCCGAGAGCCCCGATTGGGGCCGACGCGAAGCGGTTCTCTTGACCCTGGTTTGGCCGCTAGTTATCTTGGCGCGTCGTCTTACAACTCAACCCCTCAGGTTGTTCACAGGGGTGGCATCGGTAGCATCGGAAGGGCGGCGCGAAATTTTTCCGCCTTCTCGATGCTGGCCCGTGGTGCGCCC
>CAZYPO010000045.1:0-24485 GCA_964649225.1 uncultured Gemmatimonas sp.
CAGCACGCCAGGGACTGCCCCGCGCCGCCCGTCGTCCGCGTCCCAGCGGCCGGAGTGCCGGTGCCGCCGCCCTCCGACGCCATCGTGCTGTTCGACGGGCACGACCTCGCGAAGTGGCTCGCGAGCGACGGCAGCACCGCCAAGTGGATCGTCCGCGACGGCTACCTGGAGGTGGCACCCGGAAGCGGCGCCATCCACACCGCCCAGGGCTTCGGCGATGTGCAGCTGCACCTCGAATGGTCGGCGCCAAACCCGCCCCGAGGGAGCGATCAGGACCGCGGCAACAGCGGGGTGTTCTTGATGGGACGCTACGAGGTCCAGGTGCTGGACTCCTACGGGAACGTGACCTATCCTGACGGCCAAGCCGCCGCAGTGTACGGCCAGTATCCGCCCCTGGTGAACGCCAGCCGTCCGCCCGGCGAGTGGCAGAGCTATGACATCGTCTTTCACCGCCCGCGCTTCGGAGCGGACGGCGCCCTGCAGCGGCCGGCCACGATCACGGTGCTGCACAACGGGGTGCTGGTGCAGGACGGCGTGACCCTGACCGGCCCCACCGCCCATCAGCGGCGGCCGCCGTACCAAGCGCATCCGGACCGCCTGCCGCTCTCGCTGCAGGATCATGAACATCCGGTGCGGTACCGGAATATCTGGCTTCGAGAGCTCGAGCGCTGAGCCGGACCGTCCCCCACCGGGAGCCCTGACGCATGCGCAGATACCTCACCGAATTTGTCGGCACGTTCTTCTTCGTCATGACCATCGCGCTGGTGGCCACCCAGCAGAATCCCGCCGCCCCCCTGATCATCGGGTCGGCCCTGATGGTCGTGGTTTACATGGGCGCGCACGTCTCCGGCGCGCACTACAACCCCGCCGTCACCCTCGCGCTCGCCTTGCGCGGCAAAATGCAGCGGGCGGACGTGATTCCTTACATGCTGGCGCAGCTGCTCGGAGCGATGGCGGGCGCCTATCTCTCCTACGTCTTTATGGACCACGGCTTCGCGCCGGCCCCGGCGGCCGGAGTGGGCCCTGGAGCGGTGCTGCTGGTGGAGGCGCTGTACACCTGCCTGCTCGCGCTGGTGGTGCTCAACTGCGCGGCGCGCGAGGCCACCAAGGGCAATTCCTATTTCGGGCTGGCGATCGGATTCACGATCCTGATCGCGGTGTATGCGGGTGGTCCCATCTCGGGGGGCGCCTTCAACCCCGCGGTCGGGACCGGGTCGATCATCATCAACGCCGTATTTGGCGACGGGGCCTTCAAGGATCTCTGGCTCTACCTGGTGGGACCCTTCGCCGGCGCGGTCGTCGCGGCGCTTTGTTTCAAACTCCAGGGAGAGAATTAGAGGCTGCTGCTGGCAGCGCCTCCAGCCATCCGGCCAGGATCCGGCCAGTTTCCCCGGGCGCGGATTGTGGGAAGAGGTGGCCGTGCCCGGGGATGGTGCGCTGGGTGGCCCAGGGAACCTGGGCCGCCAGCCGCGCCGCCGCCTCCGGGAGGAAGGTGTCGGAGCGCTCCCCCCCGACCACGAGCACCGGGAGCCCCGGATCGAGCCGGGCTACCTCGCTCCATGTCTCGGTGTAGATCGATTCGTAGTAATGCGCTTCCCAGGCGGGCGGCCAGGTGAGCACCAGGCCGTCTTCCACCGGCCGTAACATGGCTCGAGTGTAGCGCCAGAGCGCGGCATCGGACCAGTCGGCGAAGAGCGAACGCCGGCGCCAGTATTCGAACCCTTCCTGCTCGCTCACAAACCGGTTGCGCCGGGTTAGGGCGCCCTGTACCAGCGGGCGCGACGCGGCCTCCCCTCGCAACCGTTCCTGCTCGAGCTCGGCCAGCACCGCCTGGGGCAGAATCGTGGGATCGAGCAGCACGAGCGCGCGGAAGCGCGTGGGCTCCCGCACCGCGGCCAGGAGGGCCGCGACGGCGCCGAACGAGTGTCCAATGGCGACCGCCGGCGGGAGCGCATGACGGCGCATGCCCTCCAGGAGATCCTCCGCGAGGGTTGCCCAGCTGCCGGCCCCCTCGGGTGGCGCGCCCACGTCCTCCCACAGAGCGCGCGGCGGCAGACTCACCACGCGGTGCCGTCGCAGCAGCGGCTCGAGCGCAGGGACATAGGTGTCCGGCGGAAAGCCGTTGGCGGGAAGCAGAACCGCCGGCGGCCCCTGCCCACCAAGCTCGATCAGGAGATAGGCCATGGGCGCAGGAACGTAATAGATTCCCCGCATGCCAAGCTTGTTCCCGCGCGTGCGTGCCGCCACGCTGGTTTCGCTGCTGCTTGCCCACTCTCTCCCCGCCCGGTCCCTCAGCAAATCCGAGCAGGCCGTCGACCGCTGGATCACGGCCCATCGCGAGGAGCAGATCGCGCTGCTGCAACGTATGGTGGACATACCGAGCGGCACGCTCAACGTCACGGGGGTGCGGGCCGTGGGTGCGCTCTATCGCGCCGAGCTGGACGCGCTGGGCTTCCAGACCCGCTGGGTCGAGCTGCCGCCGGAGATGCACCGCAGCGGCCACCTGGTAGCGATGCGAGCCGGGCCCCGGAAGCCCAAGGACGGCAAACGGCTGCTGCTCCTGGGACACTTCGACACGGTCTTCGAAGGGGCCGGCCAGAGATTCGTTCGCACCGACTCCATGGCCAGGGGCGCGGGCACCAGCGACATGAAGGGTGGCGACGTCGTGCTGCTCTACGCGCTCAAGGCGCTTGCCGCGACCGGCCAGCTCGACCGGATGGATGTGCGGGTGGTGATCACGGGCGATGAGGAGGCCACCGGCCGGCCGCTCGAAGTCACCCGCCGTCCCCTGCTCGACGCCGCCAGGCAGAGCGACATCGCGCTCTCCTTCGAGGGCGGCAACCGGGAGAATGCGAGCATCTCGCGGCGAGGCGCCAGCGGCTGGCTGCTCAAGGTCACCGCCCGGCAGGCCCACTCCGCCGGGGTCTTCGGAGCCAGCGCGGGTTATGGCGCCGTCTATGAGCTCGCGCGGATTCTCAACGCCTTCCGGGAAACCCTCGCCGGCCGGCCCGGCCTCACCTTCAACCCCGGGATCATCGCGGGGGGCGCCGAGCTGGGCGTGGATACCTCGGGTTACTCCTACAGCGTGTCGGGCAAGACCAACATCATCGCACCCACCGCGATCGCGCGCGGCGATCTGCGCTTTCTCACCGAAGGGCAGAAGGATTCCGCCCGCGCGGTGATGCGCGGGATCGTGGCGAAGAGTCTCCCGGGAGCGAGCGCCGAGATCAGCTTCGACGACAGCTATCCCGCGATGCCCATCACCCCGGCGGGAGAGGCGCTGCTGGCCCAACTCGACAGCGTGAGCCGCCGGCTCGGCTATCCCGCGGTCAAGGCCCTCGACGCGACCCACCGCGGCGCCGGCGATCTCTCGTTCGTTGCCCCGTACCTTCCGGGCATCGACGGGCTCGGCGCCCTCGGCCAAGGCGCCCACTCACCCCAGGAATCGGTGCACTTGCCATCGCTCATCATGCAAACCGAGCGCGCGGCGCTGCTGATGCTGCGCCTCGCGGGTATCCGGAGATAACCTCACCGTCTTGCCCGAACTCCCCGATATCACGGTCTATCTCGAGGCGCTCGAGCGCCTGACGCTGGGCCGTCCCATCGAGCAGATCACCCTCAAGAGTCCCTTCCTGCTGCGCAGCGTCGAGCCCCCCCTGGCGAGCGCGGTGGGCCGCAGCGTCGCCGGGTTCCGCCGGGTGGGCAAGCGCATCGTCTTCGAGTTGGGCGACGAGCTCTACCTCGCCATTCATCTCATGATCGCCGGGCGGCTGCGCTGGATGGCCCGCGGGAGCAAAGGACCGGGCCGGGTCTCGCTTGCCGTGTTCGCCTTTCCTCACGGAAGCCTGATTCTGACCGAAGCGGGGACCAAGCGGAGGGCCTCGCTGCACCTCCTCCAGGGCGAGGCAGCGCTCCAGGCGCTCGACCGCGGCGGCCTCGACGTGCTGGACAACGAGCTCCCCGATTTTGCCCGGCGGCTCCGCTCCGAGAGTCACACGCTCAAACGCGCGCTTACCGACCCCCGGCTGTTCAGTGGCATCGGAAATGCTTATTCCGACGAAATCCTGCACGCGGCGAGGCTTTCCCCCCTGGCGCTTACGGCAAAGCTCACCGAGCAAGAGGTGACCCGGCTGCACGTTGCTTGCAGGGATACGCTCACGCAGTGGACGGAGCGTCTGCGCCAGGAAGCCGGTCAGGGATTCCCGGAGGGAGTCACCGCCTTCCGCGAGGGGATGGCGGTGCACGGTCGGTTCGGCAAACCGTGTCCGGTCTGCGGCAGTCCGGTGCAGCGGATCCGCTACGCCGAGAACGAAACCAATTATTGTGCGCGCTGTCAGACCGGGGGGCGCCTGCTGGCGGATCGGGCCCTGTCGCGCCTGCTCAAGGGCGACTGGCCGCGATCACTCGACGAGGTCGAATAGGAGAGGGCCATGCTCGGACATCTGATCGTCGCGCACTTCATCGGCGGCACGGTGCAGAAGGGGCTGAGTCTCGATGTCGACCCCCGGAAGCCCCTCTGTCACCTGAAGACCGAGACCGGGGGCATGGTCGAAGTGGCGCTGGCCGACGTGAAAGCCCTCTTCTTCGTCAAGTCGGCCACCGGCCGATCGACCTACCAGGAATCCAAGAAGATCGTGCCCGGCGACTCCCGCCTGGTCGGCGCGAAGCGGGTGCGCGTGGTCTTCGCCGACCGCGAGGAAATCGTGGGCCTCATGAATCGCTTCCCGCCTATCACCCCGTACTTCTACATGCTGCCGGTCGACCCGGAGAGCAACAACATCCGGATTCTCGTCAATCGCTCCGCGGTCAAGCAGATCGGGGAAGTCACTTCCTGAGCTGCGCTTCCCGGAGCGCCCGGAACTCATTGCCAGGACGCCATTCCGGGAATTTCGCGGCCTGGGCCACCCGATAGCCGATCGTCAGCAGCAGCTGCAGGTCTTCCACCGCACCGCTCAGGTCCCAGTCCGGCTTGATCTCGTCCGATGGCTTGTGATAATCGTTGGCGGTGTACTCCTCCCGCCGCTTCATCGCGTAGCCTGCCGCCTTCCCGGTGACGTCGATCCCCGCTTCCGGGTAGAACGCCGGCACGCCCTGCTTGGCAAAGTTGAAGTGATCCGAGCGATAGTAGTAGCCCTTTTCCGGCTCGGGATCCGGGCGTAAGGTCCTGCCCTGCTCGGCCGCTGCGGTTTGCGCGTAATCGTCGAGCTCCGACGCCCCGTAGCCGACCACCGTCAGATCCTTGGTCCGCCCCAGGGTGTTGAGACCGTCCATGTTGATGTTGGCGAGGGTCTTGGCCAGCCCGTAGATCGGCGTCACGGAGTAGTACTGCGACCCCAGCAGGCCCTGCTCCTCGGCGGTCACCGCCAGGAACAGAATCGAGCGCCTGGGGGGTGTTTTCATCGCCCCATAGGCCTTCGCGAGATCGAGCAGGCCCGCGGTACCGCTCGCGTTGTCGAGCGCACCGTTGTAGATCGAGTCTCCATTGAGCTTGGCCCCGATGCCAAAGTGGTCCCAGTGCGCGGTATAGATGACGTATTCGTCCTTGAGCACCGGGTCGCTGCCTTCGAGCTTGGCCACCACATTGCGTGAGGCCACAGTGCGCAGGCCGTTGCTGATGGTGAGCGATGCGGTGACGCCGAGGGCCACGGGCTGGAATTCCCGCGTCGCCGCGCGTGCCTTGAGTGAGTCGAAGCTCTGTCCCGCCAGGGTAAAGAGCGCCTTGGCCTGGTCGAGCGTAATCCAGCCCTCGATGCTGGAGCGGCTCAGATTCTTGTCGGGCGTGACCAGGTCAAACTGCTCGCCGGTCTTTCCCTGCACCACGGCAAACGGATACCCCGCCGGACCAGTCTCGTGCACGATGAGCACACCGGCCGCCTGGTGCTTCATGCCCTGCTCGTACTTGTAGGTCCAGCGACCATAGTAGGTCATCGCCCTGCCGCCGAATTGGGTGCTGTCGGCCAGCGGCGGATCGTTCACCAGCATCACGAGAGTCTTTCCCGCGACGTCCATTCCCTTGTAATCGTCCCACCTGAATTCTGGCGCCTCGATCCCGTAACCCACGAAGACGAGCCCGGAGTTCTCCAGCTTCGCGTCGGGCGCCACGTGTTTGGTCCAGGCGACGAAGTCATCCCGCCATTTGAGGACCTGCTTCCGGTTTCCCCTGGCGAGGACCAGCGTGGGCACGTCCTGCGGCGTGATGCCGACCAGCGGCACATTCTGGATGTAGGTCCCGTCGCTGTTGCCGGGTTTGAGGCCGAACTTTCGGAATTGCCCCTCGAGATAGGCCACGGACTTTTCTTCGCCGGGAGAGCCGGGCGCGCGGCCCTGGAGCGAATCGTGGGCGAGCACCCGGATGTGACCCATGAGCGTCGCGGTATCGAGCGCGGCGAGGGCTTCGGGCGGCACTGGCTCGTGGCCGGACGGGGCGGATTGGCGGGTGCAGGCCGTGAGGACGACGAGCGCCCCCAGGGCGACGGAAGCGGAGCAGCGGGACATGCAGAGCAGACCTCCTAAAAGTCGACTGGACCGCTGAGGAGCCCGAAGAGTAACTTCCCCAACCCCTAGCCCCTACCCTAATGCGCCGCGGCTCCCCGCAGTCCGCCGTGCTGGCCAGTTTCCTCGGCTGGACCCTCGACGCCTTCGATTTCTTCCTGGTCGTCTTTACCCTGACGGCCATCGGCAAGGAATTCGGGGTGACCGACGCGAAGATGGCGGCGACGATCGCCATCACACTGGCGTTCCGGCCGGTCGGCGCCCTGATCTTCGGGCTGATGGCGGACCGCTACGGCCGCCGCCTGCCGTTGATGCTGAGCCTGGTGTTCTTCTCGGTCATGGAAGTGCTCTCGGGGCTCGCCCCCGACTACATCACCTTCTTCGTGTTGCGGGCGCTCTTCGGCATCGGCATGGGCGGCGAATGGGGGGTGGGCGCGTCGCTCGCGATGGAGAAGGCCCCGCACCAGCGGAGGGGCCTGCTCTCGGGGTTCCTGCAGGAAGGCTACGCCTGCGGGTATCTGCTCGCGGCCATCGTGTATTTCCTGGTCTTCCCGAAGTTCGGCTGGCGCCCCCTCTTCTTCATCGGCGGGCTGCCCGCATTGCTCGCCTTGTACGTGCGCTGGGGGGTGACGGAATCGGAGGTCTGGCTCAAAACCCGGCACGCCGACTGGAACTCGCTGGGCCGGAACATCGTCTCGCACTGGCGGCTGTTTCTCTATCTCGTGGTGCTGATGACGATGATGAATTTCGTCTCGCACGGCACCCAGGACATGTATCCGACGTTCCTGCAGCGCGACTGGGGCTTCACCCCGGGGAAGCGCGCGGCGCTCACGGCGTTCTCGATGGTGGGGGCCATCCTGGGCGGGCTGCTGTTCGGCCATCTGTCGGATCGGATCGGGCGTCGCCGAGCCATCGTCAGCGCGCTCTTCGGGGCGATCCTCACGATTCCCCTCTGGGCCTATGCGCCGTCGCTGCCGTTCCTGGTGCTCGGGGCCTTCGTGATGCAGTTCATGGTGCAGGGCGCCTGGGGTGTGATTCCGGCGCATATCACCGAACTCGCGCCCGACGGCGTGCGCGGCTTCCTCCCGGGCTTCGCCTACCAGTGCGGCGTGGCGATGGCGGGGTCGGTGGCGGTCATCGAGGCCATCTTCGCCGAGCGCACCAGTTACGCGGTCGCCATGTCGTTGACGGCGGTGACGGTATTCTCGCTGGCAGCCTTGGCCGCGTGGTTGGGGCGTGAGAAAAAGGGGATTCGCTTCGGCGAGCTCTAGAGGGTCTTCAACGGACTGGGCAGCGACACCTCCCGGCCGTTGGCGTCGAAGACGTGGATCTCGATCCCGCCCGGATAGTCTCCCGTCACCACGACGCGCTCACCCGCCCCGTGAAGATAGAGGTCAATCCGATCGGTCTCCCGCGGGCTGAACCGCCGCGCAAACCAGGAGGAAAGCCGCAAGTCGACGGAGCCATCGGGGTAGCGCGTCAGGTGGGCGACCGCATCGGCGGCGGTCGCGTGCACCTCGGGTCGACGCGCCAGCAGAAGATAAAACTCCGTCGCGATGCCGCGGATGCCTTTCCGCCGCTGCTTCAGGGTGGCTGCGAGCTCCTGTCCCGACGACTGCCAGTAGGGCATCGGCATGGCGTGCACCGCGGCGTCGATGACGGAGTCGCTGAGCCTCGACTCGAGAAACCCGGCGACGGAATCCCACGCGGCTCGCTCCAGGCCGGCCAGCAGCCGGCGATCGAGCGGGCCGCTGTTGCGGATCAGGCCCCCGAGATGCGGGTACGCCGGACCGAACTCGGAGAGCTTGGCCGTGCGCAGGCGCGCCACATCCAACAACACTCCGTCGTACCACGCGAAGGCCTGATCCCGGTCGATCGGCGCGGGCTGCCAGAGAGTTCCCCAGCCCTCCGCCCGGGGTATCCAGCGCCACTGACCTCCGTGCCGGTCCCAATCGTTCAGGAAAAAATCCAGCAGCCGCGCGGTCAGATAGCCCCGCGCATCGGCCTGATTGCTTGGGCCGGCATTGAGCACGGCCACCAGTTCATCGGTGTGCTTGACCTCCGGCTCCCCCGCGGAATCGCGTGGCACGCCCGGTGCCTCGCCGGGCGCCTCCTGCAGGATGCCAAGCAACCCCGCAAAACGGGGCCGGAATCCGCCGAGCCCGGGATCGTCCGGGAGCACGACGAGGCGGGGAGGGGGGGCGGGCAGCCCGGCCGCCGCTTGCAGCCGCGCCGCGACCAGCACGCCGGCGGGATGGGCGGAGCTCGTCTGGTCCTGGAGGATCGATGCGAGCAGGCTGCGGCTGAGCCCGTAATTGAGCAGCCGGGTGATCTCCTTGTCGACCGAGCGAAAGATGTAGTGGCGGCCCGTGGGGGCGAGGAGGTGCAGGCTCCGCGTCTCCATGCCTCCGCCCTCCCGCTGCGGCCGGAGTCCTCCGTCGAACTCACCCAGCTTGAGCACTTCGACCATGACCGGCAGGGTCCACAGCTCCCGGTAATGCGTGCCGAAGAGGAACCGGTGCGCCGCGTTGGCCCGATAGCGGGCGCCCGCGGTGACGAGGACGCTGTCCTGGTCGGGCCGCGCCGGAATCCGGGTTAACTCGATCGGCCGATGGATGGGAAACAGGAGGAACACCGCGCCGACAAGAAGAGGGCCAAAGATCAGCAGAAGCCAGCGGCGCACGCGCGTGAGTTTCATGCACGATCCTCCGTGCAGGAGGCGACCACTCGATTGGACGTCCCGACAGGACCCGCCCCCCCCTTGCGTGTGCGACAGCCTCGGCCCGGTCGTCTCAGTGGTGACAATGGAACGCAGATCCGGCCAAGGGCGGCTTCGCAGGAGGCGACCGTGCTAGTCACCGAGCGCAGCAGCAATCGCATTCGACTGGCCGGCTGGGGACTCCTGGCCGGCCTGGCGCTGGGATGCGGTAAGCCTGAGCGCGTGGACTCTACCGCTGCTCCCATGGCGGATTTCCTGAAGCGGGTTGATGAGTACGTCGCCCTGCGCAACCGGCTGGCCGATGCGATCGGCCCGATCGATGAGACCAAGAGCCAGGCGGAAATCACCCTCCGCGCTGCGACGCTTGCCAGCAACGTCAAGCTGGAGCGAGCGCAGGCCAAGCAGGGGGATATTTTCACGCCCGAAGTGGCGACGATCCTGGCCACCCTGATTCACCAGGAAGACAGCCGCCGTCCCGACTCGGTGCGCGAGACCCGCGGGGACCAGCAGGAAGAGCTACCGGATTTCATACCGCAGGTCAATGAAATTTACCCCACGACCTATCCGCTGGCGACCTTCCCCCCCAAGCTGTTGCCACTCCTGCCCAAGCTGCCCGAGCAGGTCGAGTATCGCATCGTGCAGCACTATCTGATCCTGCGTGACGTCGAAGCCAATCTCATCGTCGACTTCATGCCTCATGCCGTTCCGCAAGAGAAGATCTCGTGAAAGCGCGCTTCCGGGTTCTCGCGGCGGTTCTGGGCGGCTGCTGGGCCGTCCCGCTTGCGGCGCAGGCGCTGGCGCTGCCGCTCAAGACCGGCTCGGTCCGCTTCGCGGTGATCGGCGACACCGGCACCGGTGATCAGCTGCAATACGCCGTCGGCCAGCAGCTGGCGCTCTACCATCAGAAGTTCCCGTTCACCTTCACCATCATGCTGGGCGACAATATCTACGGCTCCGAGCGCCCCCAGGACTTCGACAAGAAGTTCCTCAAGCCCTACAAGGCCCTGCTCGACGCGAAAGTGGAGTTCGATGCCACGCTCGGCAACCACGACGATCCCAACCAGCGCTTCTACAAGCCCTTTAACATGGGGGGAGTCCGCTACCATACGTTCAAGAAGGGCAACGTCCGCTTTTTCGTAATCGACAGCAACTACCTCGATCCCGACCAAGTCAAGTGGCTGGAGAAAGAGCTGCAGGCCTCGGGCTCCGACTGGAAGATTCCCTACTTTCACCATCCGCTCTATACCACCGCCGCGAGGGGTCCCGAGGTGGAGCTCCGCGGCATCCTCGAGCCGCTGTTCGTGAAGTACGGAGTCAACGCGGTCTTCTCCGGGCACGAGCATGTCTATGAGCGGATCAAGGCACAGAAGGGCATCTACTACTTCACGGCGGGCGGGTCGGCGAAGCTGCGCAGCGGCGATACCCGCAAGGGGCCGTTGACTGAGGCCACCTTCGATACCGATCGCAGCTTCATGCTGGTGGAGATCAGCGGCAACGAGCTGTACTTCCAGACCATCAGCCGCACCGGCAAGACCGTCGACAAGGGGGTCCTCCGGCGCCTGGCCAAGAGCCCGGTCGCCAAGCCGGCACCCGCGGCCAAGCCCGCCCAATAGCAAACCGCCGCCATTGGCGGCCTGGGTGGCCGGCTGATAGCTTCGGTCGACGAAGCGAACCGCGCGAGTCCCTCGGCCTTCGCTCCCCTCCCGGGCATCCAGCCACGCGTTATACTGCGAGACCCGGAAGGCCGCTTCCGGATCTGCAGCGTCAGGGAGGTGTCATGTCGCAGCTTCGCTCGCTTGCACTGGCCGCAGGGGCCCTCATCGCGCTTCACCCCACCCCGTCCCGGGCTCAATCCCCTGGGGAATCCATCGCCGTGGCGAACAACGGTCCTGCGCCGCTGGCCATGGGCTCGACCAAAGGAGAGCGCTACACCCGGCTCATCATTCGCGGGGTCACCGTGCTCTCCGGACGCGGCACGCCCGGAACCAATCGCGGCATGCCGCCCGAGGGCCCGGTGGACATCGTGATCGAGAGCGGCACCATCGTGGACATGATCCCGATGGATCCGGTCAATGCGGCGGGATACGGCCGCGCCTTCCGGCGCGCCACCGGCGACAAGATCATCGATGCGCGGGGGATGTACGTCATGCCCGGACTGGTGGAGATGCACGCCCACCTCCCTCGGCCTGACCTGCGCTACGGCCCGCGCTCGCTCGATTACGCCTTCCGGTTGTATCTGGGCCACGGGATCACGACCGTCCGCGATGCGGGGAGCGACGCGGGCATCGAGCTGCTCCTGGCCCAGCGCAAGCTGGCCGACGCGAACCAGATCCCCGGGCCGCGAGTGGTGCTCTGCCTGCGCTGGCCCCAGCCGTTGCGCCACTGGGACGAGGGCAATACCCCCGCGAAGGCACGCGCGATGGTCCAGAAATTCAAGGCGATGGGCGCCGACTGCATCAAGATCAGCAAGAGTCCCGGTCACTATCCCGATGTCATGGAGGCCGCGGTCGACGAGGGCAAGAAGCTTGGCATGTTCACCATGGTGGACCTCAAGGTGTCCGAGACCGACGCCCGCGTCGCTTCGAACGCCGGAGTGAAGAGCATCGAGCACTGGTACGGGATTCCGGACGCCGCCCTCGGCGGCTCCCAGAACTTCCCCACCGAGTACAACTACTGGAACGAGCTGGACCGCTTCCGTTACGCCGGGATGCTCTGGAGCGAAGCGGACAAGAATCCGGACAAGTTGAGCGACGTGCTCGACCTGATGATCAAGAACGGCACCAACTGGGACCCGACCATGTCGGTGTACGAGGACAATCGCGACTGGTGGCGCCGCGCCGGATTGCCGGTCAAGGAAACCCTGCTGCATCCGAACCAGGTGGCGGCGGGCCCGGACTCCAACAGCCATGGCGCGTTCAAGACGGAATGGAAGACCAGCGATGAAATCACCTGGAGGCGGAATTTCGCGATCTGGATGCGCTGGGTGAAGACCTTCCATGAACGCGGAGGGATTCTCACCGCCGGCAGCGATGACGGCGGCATGGGTGGCATCGGGCTCATTCGCGAGTTGGAGCTGATGCAGGAGGCCGGCATCCATCCCATCGACGTCATCAAGGTGGCGACCACCAACGCGTATCAGGCCCTGGGCCTCAAGGACTTCTGCGGGGTGCGGGTCGGCTGCAAGGCGGACCTGGCCGTGGTGAACGGCAATCCGATCGACAATTTCAAGGTGATGTACGGGCGCGGTTACGGCTTCTACGGGCTGGTGCCGCGGGAAGAGCAGTGGAAGCACGGGGGCGTGGCCTGGACCATCAAGGACGGGATTCTTTTCGACGCGCAGGCGCTCTTGCGCGAGGCGGAGGGGTACGTGGAACAGGAGAAGGCGCGGCTCAAGGGGAAGGCGGTGACGAGTGAGGGCCAGCGGTGATCCGCTGACTTCGAGGTCGAGGGCACCGGCATCTCCTGGACCCAGTCCCTCATGGGCGCGACCTGCGCGGCAGCGGCGGAGCTCGAAGGCGGTGCCTTGAAAGGGGAGATTTCCTGTGATCACGGGGGGACGGCGGTGCGGATCACGTTCCTGCTGCTCAAACCATAGGAGACTGCGATGCCCAGACGCTCCCTCGGTACGCGCCTCCTCATCGCGGCCGTCGTGCTGCTGGCCCTGGCGCTGGTGGCGCACTTTGGCGGCGGCCGCATCATGCACGCGCTGGGCCGACTCCACGGCGGTCACTAGAGAGTCATGCCGCGCAAGCTGAGCTGGGCGTCGCACCTGAGCCGTGACCTGCGCCAGGCGTGGCGCATGATCATGCGCATGCCCCTGCTGGCCGCGGTCGTGGTCGGATCGCTCGGCGTCGGGATCGGAGTGAACACCACGATTTTCTCCTGGATTCAGGCCATGGCCCTGGCGCCTTTGCCGGGCGTGCGCGCCGTGGGTGACTACCGGCTGATCGAGACCCGCTCGGAATCCGGTTCTCATCCTGGGCTCTCCTGGCAGGAATTCCAGGATCTCCAGCGGCGTCTGCCTTCCTTTCGCGCCCTGCTCGCCTCGCGGATGACTGCGCTCAACCTCGGCGAATCGGGCAGCACGGAGCGCGTCTACGGGCTCCTCGTCTCCGGCAACTATTTCTCCGCGCTCGGCCTGACCCCGGTCCTGGGTCGTTTCATCTCGGCTGAGGAGGCCTCTCGCTCTGGGGGAGAGCCGGTCGCAGTCATTTCCTACGACTTCTGGCAAACCCGCTTTGCCGGGCGTCGCGACGTGCTGGGCCAGCGCTTGCGCCTCAACGACCGCGAGCTCGCGATCGTCGGTGTAGCCCCGCGCGAATTTCAGGGCACCATCGTCGGGTTGAGCTTCGACGTGTGGGTGCCCGCGACGCTCGCGCCGGTACTGCTCAACGGATCACGCGAGCTGGACGATCGCGGCGCGCGCGGCTACGCGGTAATGGGCCGGCTCGCGCCGCATGCGAGTCACACCTCGGCGCAAGCGGAGCTCGACGTGGCGATGGCCCAGCTGGCGCGCGACTATCCCGCCACCAACGCGACCCTGGGGGGCGAGATGCTTGCCATCTCCGACGCTCCCCGCGGCCCGATCCGCTTTCTGGTGCGGGCGCTCACGCTGCTGCAGGGAGTCATGCTGCTCCTGCTGCTGGCCGTGTGTGGCAACACGGCCAACCTCGTGCTGGCACGCGCCAGCGCGCGACAACGCGAAATCGGAGTGCGCCTTGCCCTGGGCGGCGGTCCCTGGCGCGTGGTGAGCCTTCTGCTCACCGAAAACCTCGTTCTCGGAGTACTGGGCGCGGGGGTGGGAGCCGCGATCGCCGTGTGGGGTACCCAAGCGTTGCGCGCCGTTCCGCTCATCGGCGCGCTTCCCGTCCGCTTCCAGACCAGCGTCGACTTGGCCGGCCTCGGCTTCGCCATGCTGCTGGGAATCCTCTGCGGCCTGCTCTTCGGAGTGGCGCCCGCGCTGCAGCTGGCGCGCCTGGACCCGCAGCGGGTGCTTCGCGCCGGGGCGAATGCGACTCCCCGCAGCGGGATGCGCAACGCCCTGATGGGCGCCGAAGTCGCGCTCGCCACCGTCGTGCTGGTGGCCGCGGCCCTGTTTCTCAAGAGCTTCCGGGATACCCGCCAGACGGATCCCGGCTTCCGGCGCGAAGGGGTGCTGCTGACCGCCTATGACCTCACTGGCAAGGAGGTCGATTCCACCCTGACCCGTGTCTTCACGGGGAGCCTGCTAAAGCGCCTTCAGGCGCTGCCGGGTGTGGAAGCCGCGGCGATCGCTTCGTCGGTTCCCTTGGACATTCACGGTTTGCCCTCGCGCGCCTTCACGCTCGAGGGCCGGGCTCGCGTGGACGCCACCGACGATGCGGCGCTCAGCAACACCGTCACCCCCGGCTATTTCCGCACGATGAACATCCCGCTGCGCGCCGGAACGGATTTTGTGGATTTCGATGACGCCCGGACAGCGCCCCAGGCCATTGTGAACGAAGCATTTGTGCAGCGCTACCTGGGAGCCGCTCAGCCGCTGGGACGCCGGCTCGAATCCGGCGGACGGAGCTACCTCATTGCGGGGGTCGTGGCCAATTCTCTCTACGATTCTTTCGGCGAGCCGCCGACGCCCATCATCTACTTCTCCTACCGGGACCGGCTCATCCCCCGCGGCGAGCTGCATCTGCGCACCCGACCGGGTGCCGAGAATGCGCTCACCGCCGAGGTGCGACGGGTGGTGCGTGAGCTCGATCCGACTCTGCCCGTCTATGACGTCCGCACGCTGACCGAGCACGTCGAGAAGAACCTGTTCTTCCGCCGCATACCCGCACGCATGTTCATTGTCCTGGGACCGTTGCTGCTGCTGCTCGCCGCGATCGGCATCTACGCGGTCGTCGCCTATACCGTGGCTCAGCGCACCAGGGAGATCGGGGTGCGGCTGGCCTTGGGCGCGACCGGCCGGCGCGTGGTGACCCAGATCGTGGGAGAAAGTCTGGGCATGATCGGATTCGGGACGCTGGCGGGCTGGCTGGTTGCCTACCTCGTCGGCCGGCAGGTGGCCCCGGCGATGCACTTCGATCTGCCCGTGTACCTGGGGGTACCTGCCCTCCTGTTTGCGGTCGCGCTGGTTTCCTGCTGGCTACCGGCGCGCCGCGCGACCCGGGTCGATGCCCTGGTCGCGCTCCGTCAGGAGTAAACCCCTCAACCACCCAGCTGATCCGGTGGCTTCACCACGTGGTCTTCGGGGGGCGCGGTCAACACCCGATAAAAACACCAGCCGGTGAGTCCCCAAACGAACGCCAGCGAAACGATCATCAGCAGCCATCCTCCGACGGTCATGGGAGGCCCTCCGGGAGTGCGATCGGCTCGCCCGCGCCATCCGCCGGCTGCCGGTCGTCGAGATCCAATCCCGCGGCGCGCCAGCGCTGCTCGCCCGCCCGGGTTGCCAGCGCCATGAACACCAGGGTGCCGGCAATAAGTCCGATGGCGAGCTTGGCAGGAACGCTGCTCAGCACCTGGCGCACTGCCCCGGGCAGGTTCTGAATGCAGAACCCGACAAAGACGACGACCAGGTAGGCCGGTGCGACCCATTTCATCACGAACTTGAAAAAACCCGGGATCCGGAGCACCGATCCGTCGTGGGCCTCGCGCCAGCCGCGCTCGATCCCGAAGACCCAGCTGAAAAGGATGATCATGATCGCGGCGGTCACGAAAATCAGGAACGTCCCGACCCAGAAATCCAGCGTGCTCCAGAAGGTGCCGTCCTTGGTGAACCAGATCGTGAGCCCCGATCCCACCACGCCCAGAATCACCAGCAGCGTCGTTGCCTTGCCGTGCCCGAAGCCGGTCGCCTCCTTGAGGAACGCCACGGCCGGCTGATACATCGAGATCGAGCTGGTGATCGCCGCGAGAAACAGCATGAAGAACCAGATCGCCCCGATGAGGTTTCCGAGCGGGCCCATGTGCGCGAAGACCACCGGTAGCGTGTTGAACCCCAGCCCGAAAGAGCCGGTCGCCACTGCCGCGGCGGTGCCGGACAGCCCCAGAAAGACCACCGAGGCGGTGAGGGTGATCATCCCGCCGAACCCCACCTCGAACAACTCGTTGGTGGCCGACGCGGTCAGGCTGGAGAGGACCACGTCGTCCCGTCGCTTCATATAAGACGAGTAGTTGATGATGATGCCGAAGCCCACCCCGAGGCTGAAGAAGATCTGGCCCGCCGCCGCCAGCCACGTCTGAAAACTGCCGAGTTTCGAGAAGTCCGGGTTCCACATGTAGCCCAGCCCGTTCAGCACACTTTGCTCCGGATGCGCCGGGTCGGGCGTGCCGAGCGTGAGCACCCTGATCAGCACCACCAGCGCACAAATGGCCATCGCCGGCATGGCCCAGCTGCAGAACTTCTCGATGCCCTTCGAGATGCCGCGATAGATCAGATAGATATTGACGGCGAAGGTGATCACCCAGCACAGCAGCGTGAAATGCGAGCCGCCGGTGAAGAGAACGCCGTCCTGGGCGGCGCCGGTGAAGCGGTTGTAGAAGTTCGCCGCCGTGGCGGCCTGCTCCGCGATCGGGGCGGCGCGGTCAATCCCGATCCCCCCGGTGAGGAATCGGAAGAAGTAGCCGAGGGTCCACGACTCGATGAACACATAGTAGAAGGAGACCGCCAGCGGGATGATCGCGACGAGCACGCCGAGATAGCGCGCCCAGCTGCCCCGTCCAAACACCCCGAAGACGCTGGGGGCGGAGTGGAAACCCTTCTTCCCGCCGTACCGCCCCATGGTCCATTCGGCCCAGCCGATGGGAATGCCCAGGAAGATCAACGCGCAGAAGTAGGGAATCAGAAAGGCGCCGCCGCCATTTTGAGCCGCCTGGCCCGGGAACCGGAGAAAGTTCCCCAACCCGACCGCGGATCCTGCGACGGCGAGAATCACGCCGAGGCGGGTGCCCCATTGTTCCTTGTCGTTGCTCATGCTCGATAGGTTTAGGGGAATAACCCGAACTCGGAGACGCTGCGTGAAGCTACGGTTCCGCGGAAGACCGGTCAACCAATCCGGGACCTATGTTCGCATCTATGCCGTCGTGCGCCGCATCCCGCGCGGCAAGGTCGCGAGCTATGGCCAGGTCGCGCGGCTGGCCGGCCTTCCCGGCCGCGCCCGCCAGGTCGGCTACGCGATGCACGCGCTGCCTGCCGGCACGCGGGTGCCGTGGCATCGCGTGGTGAATGCGCAAGGCAAGGTCAGCCGCCGTCGGGTACCGGGAGCGGAGCTGACGCAGCGGATGTTGCTGGAACAGGAGGGCGTGAGGTTTGCAGCGGGCGGCCGGATCCCGCTCGCCCGCTACGGCTTCAACCCGCGGGAAGAGGACTTCCGGGCTCGGCGCGCCACCTCCACGGCCTGCTCGAGCCAGGGTCGCAGGGCCTCGGCATCCTCGAGCAGCTCGGCGGGCACTTCGTAATACCGCATCACCTCGCCGCCTTCCCCGAAGGGCCGGAACGGACCCATGCCGCGCGCCTCGAACTCGGCCCGATTGCTGTCGTCGACCTTGAAGTAGAGCGTGTCGTCATCAATCAGCGCGAAAAAGAAATCGCCCGCGTAGAGACCGACGCCGCCGAACATGTTCTTCGCGCGAATGTTCCGCGTCACTCGGCCCAGCTGGTCGAGAATAAACTGACGATAGGATGGGGTCACGGGCATGGGTCAGCGCTCCTTAAATCAACGCTCGCCGCTTCAGCCGATCGTACTGCTGCACCACCGCTCGCGCCGCCCCCTCGGGCAGCACGTCCAGCACAATCACCCCCCGTGAGCGAAGCTCGACCAGCGCTCCCTCGCGGACTTCGAGCAGCTCCTCGGCTGCGGCGCGCTCATAGGCGGCGTTCAGGTGGCCCGGGCGCGCGGACGCCAGCCGCTCCAGAGACGGATCCCGGAGGGTCACCGCGAGCGGGAGATGTCGCGGGCGGAGCGAGGCCACTTGGGCGACGAATGCCTCGCTGGCCGTGCGATCGATGACATCCGTGAACAGCACGGTGAGCGCGCGCTTGCGGCTTCGTGCCGCCAGGTAGCCGAAGACCGCGGGGTAGTTGGGCTCCACCAGCCGGCCTTCCACCGCCGCGAGCGCGTCGAGCACCAGCCGGAGGGCGCGGCGGCCCCGCGCGGGCGGCAGGTAGTGGAGCACCTCGTCGGCAAACACCATGAGCCCCACGTTGTCGTCGTGGCTCACCGCGCTGTGGGCCAGCTCGAGCGCCGCGTCGATGGCCGACTCCAGCCGCGCCCGCCCCTCGATTTCCGCGGTGAGCAACCGCCCGGCGTCCAGCACGATCATGACGTGCTGGCGCCGCTCGTCCTCGTACTGCCGCGCCATCAGCTTGCCGCGCCGGGCCGTGGCTTTCCAGTCGATCGAACGGGTCTCCTCGCCCGGCACCCATTCGCGCAGGCTCTCGAAGCTGCGGCCTTCCCCGATGCGCCGGATGTTGCGGAACCCCGCCTCGCGTCGCCGTTGTGCCTGGGCGGGCAGCGCGTGCAGCGCCGCGGAGCGGAGACTCGGATACACGATCACCCGCCAGGGGAGCTCTCGTTTCCCCTGGCGCCATGCCAATCCCAGGGGACCCAGCACGCGAATATGGAGCCGTCCGGCGAGCGCCTTGCCCCGCCGCTGCGGGAGGTAGACCAGCTCTTCGCACCGAGTCCCGGCGGGCGGCAGGACCAGCCGCCGGTCTTGGCCCGGCCGCGCTTCGAGCGGAGCCGGGACGGCCTCGCGCACCCGGAGCGTAAGCGCGCGGCCCACCGGGTTGCGCCAGAGGTACCCTACCGGAAGCGGCCGCCCCACCGAAAAGGCGGCGGGTGCCTCCCGGGTGACCGGGAATTGCGTCAGATCCAGACCGGAGATCCTCCAGAAGTCCAGCAGGAACGCCGCCACCCACGCCACGTCCGCGATCAGGAGCAGGCCGGCGAGCTCAGGCGCCAGCAAGACCAGCGGCGCGAGCAGGGCGAGCGCCGCGGCAACGAGATACCATCGCCTGGACGGCAGGATCATCCGCGCGGCGCCTCGACCCGCTCGATCACGCTCTTGAGAGCGGCGTCCGCCGTCACTCCCTCGAGCTCGAGCTCCGGCGCCACGATCACCCGGTGACGTAGCACCGCGGTCGCCAGCGTCTTGGCATCATCCGGCACCACGTAGTCGCGTCCGTCGAGCAAGGCCGCTGCCTGAGCCAGCTTGAGCAGCGCGACGCTGGCTCGCGGGGAGGCTCCCAGGGTCAGCGCGGGAGCGTCGCGGGTCGCGCGGACCAGCGCCGTGATGTAAGCGACCAGGCTGGGCTGGACTCGCACCCGTCGTGCGGCGCCGCGGAGCGTCGCCAGGCCTTCCGCGTCGAGCACCCGCGTAATGCCGAAGCTTGCCGCTTCGGAAGCCTCGAAGCCGCCCAGCACGCGCTCCAGCACGCCGCTTTCGGTGCCCGCGTCGGGATAGCCCAGCGTGCTCTTCAAAAGGAAGCGATCGAGCTCCGCCTCGGGCAGCGGATAGGTACCCTCGAATTCGATGGGGTTCTGGGTGGCGAACACCGTGAAGCTCGGGCTCATCGGGTGTCGCACCCCGTCGACCGTTACGCCCCGCTCCTCCATGGCCTCGAGCAGCGCGGCCTGCGTCTTGGCTGGCGCTCGATTGATCTCGTCCGCCAGCACCAGATCGGCAAAGAGCGGACCCGGGCGAAAGCGGAATTCGCCCTGCCCCGTCAGCATGCTGACGCCGGTAATGTCCGATGGCATCAGGTCGGGCGTGAATTGCACCCGCCGGAACTCGAGGCCGAGCGCCTCGTTGAGCGCGCGCACCAGCAGGGTCTTGGCGGTGCCGGGCGGCCCCTCCAGCAGTACGTGGCCCCGCGCCAGCAGCGCCAGCAGCGCTTCGCGCAACACGGCGTCCTGGCCCAGCACCACCCGGCCCAGCTCGGCCAGCACGCGTCGGGCCGATTCGGCATGCGCGCGCACTTCCTCGGATGTCAGGGTCGCAGATCCTGCCACAGATCCTCCACGGCATTCGCGGCCCGGAGCACGCTGGACGACGGTTGTCCGGGCCTGGTGAGTTCGCTGAGCACGGCGAGCGACGCTTTCACACGCGGATTGGCCGCAGGGCGGTCGAGCTGCGCCAGCCACAGCCGCCAATCGCCCCGCGAGCGACCACGCAACGCCGCGGGAATCAGGCGGCGGCGCAGCCCGCGCACGATGGCGGCGATCGCCTCGTCGTGGCCCCGCGCCGCCGCGAGCGCCGTGGCCAGCGCGCGCACGTGCTCGAGCGGCGAGCGACGGGCGCGCGGAATCCCCGGCCGCACCGGCCCGAAACGAATTCCGGCGAAGAGCAGCGCGAGCAGTCCCACGAGCGCTACTTGCCAGACCGCCCAACCCCAGGGAGAGCGCCGGCTCCACGCCAGCGCCGCCCCGGCCAGCGAGCCCTGCGCGCCAAAGCCGTGATGGTACTCCTCGAAGACCACTCGGTCGTAGCGGCCCAGGAAGAGGCGCAGGGCGAAGGATCCGGCATCGCTGCTTCGCAGCGTGCGATTGCGCAGCAATTCCTCGTCGGCAAGCAGGATCACCCTCCGGTCCAGATCGGCCCGCTGCAGCAGCAGCGCCACCGGACGCCGCTGGGAAGCGAGCAGCAGCGTGTCGACGAAGCGCATGGGAGGCACCGTGCAGGCGCTTCGCCCGACGTCGAAGGCGCGAGTCGAATCCTCGTACACCCGTTCGCGAGTGGGCTCGAGCGTCGCGTGCACCCAGGGCGGCGCCGTTTCGGACGGGCCTCCCGGCAGGATGGCCTGGACCGAGTCGAAGGGCTTGCGCCTGACCCGATACCCGAAGCACCGCATCAGGGAGCCGGCACTCTCGCCGGCGAGCACCAGGTCCGCCTGGTGGTTGAAGGCGATGACGAGGCTGCGCTCGGGAGGGCTGAAGGGGTAGCTCGGCCCGATGATCGCGAATGCCTGTCGGGCGCCGTCGGCCAACCGGGTGTGCAGCTCACGCGGCCGCTCCCGGAAGCGCCGGACCTCTATGCCCAGCCCACGAGTGGCTTCGAGCAGCGCGCGGGAGCCGCCGGGACCCGCCAGAAAGGTGGAGGGTCGCTCGTCGGTCGAGGTCACCCCGCCCCGTGGCCAGGCCAGCACCGCCACGAGAAAGGCGAGCGCGGTGAGCGTGGTGACCGCGATGGCGGCCTCATTACGCGGGCGCATAACGCTCCGGCGCCGTTCGCGCCCGCCAGCTCGCGAAGTCGGCGGGGCCGCAGGGCCAGCGGGCAAACGCGAAGCCGTACAGGGCGCCGACCAGCTCGCGGAATTCCGCGCGCGCTTCCGGCCCGAGCCGGGAGTCCGCGTTGTACTCGGCCGGCGTCTTGCCGGGATGGAAGCGGAGCAGCCCAGCAGCGTCCAGCGCCAGCACCAGGGCCAGGAAATCGGCCTGCATTGCTTCCACGTAGCGCCCCCCGGCCGCGAGCCGGTCGGCTTCGCGGCGGTACCACGCCTCGTCTCGCCGCGGCGCCGCCGTACCAGGAAGGCCGACGCGGGTGGAGGCGCCGCGGCGCAGCGTGCCCAGCAACACCCAGCCGGCGTGCACGAGAATGGCCACGAAGACGACGAGAAGCGCGGCCAGGAACAGCCGGTACCCGAGGGGATGGACTTCGCGCAGGACCTGCAGCCAGCGCTGGAGCGCTTCCAGCCAGTGGGTGAGGAACGCGAGCGGCCGCGGCCGTTCGACCCAGCGATAGTCGGGCGCCGCGAAGACACTGTCGAGCACGGCCCGCAGCGAATCCTGCTGCATGAGCGGATCAGTCCGGCGTCATGGCCGTGGCAAGGACTTCGAGGTCGAAGCCCTCCTTACGCACCCGGAGGTCGTAATAGAGCACCGTTTGCACCACATAGACGAACGGATACACGAAGACCTGCAGGATCAGCGGAATCACGATCAGCATCAGCGCGAGTGGCCTGCCAAGACCCCCGCCGAGGAGGCCCCCGAAACCGCCCAGCGCGATGGTCGGAACCAGCAGCAGCAGCAGCGCCACCAGCATGGTGAGCAGAATCTTGCCCTTGTATCCCTTGCTGAGTTCCCAGGAGCGGCTCATCGCATCCCGGCTCCTCGGGGGTCCTTCGATCACCGCAACCACGGGGCTCAGCAGGAATCCGGCCAGGAAAATGAGGCCCGGCACGATCAGCAGCAGTGCTCCCAGGAAGACGACCAGCGAGGTCAGGATCGAAATCCCCACCAGGTTCCAGATCAGCGGCATGGCTCGCGAAAGCGCGTAGCCGGCGGTCGTATCGCGACCAAGGTAGGCATCGGAGACGACGAAGGTCGACGCCGCGACCGCGATCGCCACGAGGACGAGCGAAAGCAGCGACGTGAGCAGGCGAAGCCACAGCTGCAGCGGCGTTGGCTCCGCAACCTCGAAGTACACCGCGAGCAGAATCGGCAGCAGCCGGCACACTACGGCGATGAGCAGCAGCGCCACAAAACGGGCCCGGTAGAGCCCGAAGGAGACATCGAGCACCTCACCCAGGGACAGCGGCTGCAGCAGGGGTGGCGCCATCGGACTCTCCTCGGGCGGACATTCAGGGGACGGCCGGCGCCCGTAGATTTACCCCGATCGGCCCGACTCGCCACCCCCTGCCCGGGCGCACCATGCCGAAGTACCGCGGTCTTGATTATCGCCAGCACCTCGAAGTCGAGACGCCGGAACACGTGGTTCTCGATTATGAGGTGGCAGGTCTGGGTAGCCGAGCGCTTGCCGCGCTGACGGATTGGCTGCTCATCGCGCTGCTCACTCTGGTCGGCTCGCTGAGCCTGGGCTTGTGGCGCGGCGTTTCGACCTGGGTGTTCGCCCTCCAGCTGCTGCTGCTCTACGCGGTGGTCTGGGGGTACTTCACCGGATTCGAAGGGCTGCGCCGCGGACAGACACCGGGGAAGCGATGGATGGGTATCCGGGTCATCCGTGAGACCGGACACGCCGTCACGTTCTCCGACGCCGCCGCGCGCAACCTGCTGCTGCCGGTCGACCTCTTCTGCATGATCGGTGTCTTCCTGATCGCGATTCACCCGCGGGCCAAACGACTGGGTGACCTGGTTGCCGGTACGGTCGTGGTGCGCGACCAGCCGGCCGCGGCGGTCACGGCGGAGCAGCGCACGGCAGCCGGGCCTTCACTCGACGACACCGCGCTGGGTGCTCCTCTGCTGTCCGACCCCGAGTTCCGGCTGCTGCGCGAGTTTGCCCACCGCGCGCCCCAGCTTCCCCCGCCCGTGCGGGAGCGGCTGGCCCACGACCTGGTATCCCGCTTGGCGGCACGCTTCCCGGAGCGGCCCGAGGCTGACCTTGTTTTCCTGAGTCGATTGCTCGAGGAAGAGCGCACGCGGCGGAAAGGAAAATTCGGAGCGCGCGCCGCCGCGACGACCGGAGGATCGGTGGTCGAGCGACTGGTCGCGCGAAAAGAGGGCCGCTGGAACGAGTTCCAGCAACTCGCCGAGCGAGTGGCACGCGCGGGCCTGGACTCCTTGCGTGCCCCGGAGCTGCCGGACTTCGCGGCGCGCTATCGGGAGGTCGCCGCGGATCTCGCGCGGGCTCGCACCTACGGCGCCGACGCCGGGGTTCGGATGCGCCTGGAGCGGCTGGTCGCTGCCGGACACAACGCGCTCTACCGGGAAGAACGGCATACCTGGCGCCGGATCCTGCACTTCATCGCCCGCGAATGCCCCGGGGCCGTCGTCGCCTCGTGGCGCTACGTGACGCTGGCCTTCCTGACCTTCATGCTGCCGGCCCTGGCCGGATTCTTTCTTTTACGAGAGCGGCCCGCCCTCGCTCCCGAGCTACTTCCCGACGTCATGATCGAACGGGCCGAGGCGGGAGCCGCACGACAATCCGCCGGAAAGGGGTACGTGGAAACCGTGGCGGAGGAGCGTCCCCTGGTCGCGTCCTCGATCATCGCGAACAACGTCCGCGTGGCCTTCAGCTGCTTTGCGGGAGGAATCTTCTTCGGCGTCGGCTCTCTGGTGCTGCTGGCGTTCAACGGGCTTGAGCTGGGCGCCATCTCGGGACATTTCGCCAACGTCGGACTGCTGCGTTACCTGTGGACCTTCGTGATCGGCCACGGCGTGCTGGAGCTGTTCTCCATCTGGGTTGCGGGGGCCGCCGGCTTTCTGCTCGGCCGAGCCCTGATCGCTCCCGGCGAGTTGCCGCGTCGTGACGCGCTGGTGCTTGCGGGACGAACGGCGATGCGCTTGATCGGCGCGGTGATCGTGCTGCTCGCGGTCGCCGGCTCGATCGAAGGATTCGT